>CASEPH010000403.1 GCA_949289625.1 uncultured Clostridia bacterium
CTTTTCCATTGCAGAATTTCTTTCTCATATTGATTTATTTTCGTGTATTTTCTGGGCATAGCAAAACCTCCTCGTGTAGTTCTATTATCCTACACGGGGAGGTTTTTTGTCTATTGTCTACTTTTTACGGACCTGTTCACGGAAAGCCCCGGTTATGTTTATTGTTCCACCTCATACGGCCAGGTGGTAATCCCGCCGAACTCGTAGATATGGGTATATCCCAACCCGGCCAGTATCTTGGCGGCGGTTTTGCTGCGGTTTCCGCTGCGGCAGTATACCAGAACTGTCGTGTCCTTTTCCGGGATGACCTCGGCGGCGGATTCCTCGGTGATGGTCCCCACCGGCAGCAACAGCGCGTCAGGAATGTGCCCGCTGTCGTATTCCTCCTGCTCCCGCACGTCCAGGATCAGTACATCCTGGGTGTCCATCATCTCCTTGGCTTCCTCCTGGCTGATGTGTGTATAGCCGCTATCTTCGGAAGTTCCGGCTGCGCCGCACCCGGTCAACAGGGCAACAAGGACAAAAAACAAAGAGACAAGTCGTTTCATCGGCAAACCTCCTGTGCAAGGTTTTCGGCAAAGGCCCGGTGGCCCTGCCCGGTAAAATGTACGCCGTCATAGGCGAGAGTTACATGCCAGTTCCCCGCGTCGGCAAACCGGACGCCCAGCTGCCCGGCCAGCTCCCGGTAGTACCCGGCCAGCAGGCGGGAGTATTCTATTAAGGATGGGTCGGTGACCCATTCCCCCGGCACCATGGGTGGTGGGGCAATCAGCAGGATGCGCTCCGGTGCCAGTGGCAGACTTTGCAGAAAGCGCTTCATCCGGTCCGCGGTCTTTTCCGGCGTGCAGCCCTGCAGCAGATCATTGGTGCCCAGCATGACGATCACAAGATCGGCATCCGCTGGCAAAGTGATCGGCCGCAGTGGAATACACCGGCCGTTTTCCCCAAGATTGACAACGTTCCAGCCAGTCTTTTGGGCCAGTAGGTCCACCCAGCGGCTGTCCGCTGGATACCGCCCGCCCAGCCAGGAACGCGGGTCGTATCCGTAGGTGTTGGAATCCCCAAAACAAACTACCTTCATGGCGGCGCTCCTTTCCTGTTGGGCCTATTATATCAGTTTCGGCGGACTTTCTCAATCGGAAGTCTGCACAGCATAACAAAACCGCCCCGGAGAGGCACGGCTATGGGCCGACTTCTCCGGGGCATTTTCTATGGTGGAACTCGCACGAAATTCCAGTTTAGGAACGAATGATATCAGGCGGAAGGTAGGGGAACATGGCAGGCCGCTCTGTCTCCAGAAAATTCTATCCCTGGTGCGGTAGCGCATGAGCTGCCTGCGGAAAAGTATTTTCCTGTGGCAATCCCACACCACCCAAGGAGACTATGCCCCCCAGCGGCAATGGAATCCTAAGAGGAACGAGGTGTTATGGTGCGGGAAGAACGGCAGGTCGGATTCAACAGGCTAACGTTCTGAACAAATTTTGCGCTGTTCGCACCATAGATGGATTTTACACAGAATACGAGATTAACTCTGTACTTTAATTCTTACTTTTACTCCACTGTCACACTCTTTGCCAGATTTCGAGGCTTGTCCACATCCAAACCTCTTGCTACACTCAGATAATATCCCAGCAATTGCAGAGGAATCACTGCAAGGCTGGCTGCAAAATGCTCATCCGTTTTGGGAATGTAGAGGGTAAAGTTGGCCGTGTCCTCTAAAGAGTAGTTGCCGTAACTGGTCAGACCCATTAGGTAGGCTCCGCGGGATTTGCACTCCACCATGTTGGATACAGTTTTTTCAAACAACTCGCTCTGGGTCAGAACGCCAATAACTAGCGTCCCGTTCTCAATCAAGCTGATAGTTCCGTGCTTCAATTCGCCCGCCGCATAAGCCTCCGAGTGAATGTAGCTGATTTCCTTCATCTTGAGGCTACCTTCAAGGCTGACGGCATAGTCAATGCCACGTCCCACGAAGAAGACGTCGTGTGCATTTGCAAACTTTGCGGCAAACCACTGAATTCGCTCTTTGTCTTCCAAAATCCGTGCAACTTTGTCCGGCAGGCTCTGCAATTCTGCAATCATGTCCTGGTAGCGCTGTTCATCCAATTCATGACGTACTTTGGCGAACTGAATGGCTAGAGAGTAGCAGGCCGCGAGCTGGGCAGAATAGGCTTTGGTAGTGGCAACCGAAATCTCAGGACCAGCCAAGGTATAGAACACATTGTCCGCCTCGCGGGCAATGCTGCTCCCCACTACATTGACAATACCAAGGGTGCGCAGACCACGCCTTTTAGCCTCACGCAGGGCGGCCAAACTATCCGCGGTCTCACCACTTTGACTGATGATAATCACAAGGCCATTGGGATCTAAGGGCATCCGACGATAGCGAAACTCCGATGCCAATTCAACACGCACCGGCAAGTTGGCCAAATCTTCAAAGACATACTGGGCCACCATTCCAACATGCCAAGCTGACCCGCAAGCTACAATATACAGCTGAGAAATTTTGGAAATACCTTCCTCGGTCAAACCAACTCCGCTAAGATTGATCTGCCCATCCTGAATAACTGAATGGATTGTATCCTCAATGGCTTTTGGCTGCTCATGGATTTCCTTCATCATGAAGTGGGCGAAACCACCCTTCTCTGCCGCCTCAGCTGAGAAGGTGATCTCGACGGGCTGCTTTTCCACCTCGTCGCCATTCAAATCATAGAAGACTGCCTTACCGGGAGTAAGCCTTGCCAGCTCCAGATTATCAATATAATAGACGCTCCGGGTATATTTCAAAATGGCAGGTACATCAGAAGCTACGTAAGTTTCACCATCTGCGATTC
>CASEPH010000404.1 GCA_949289625.1 uncultured Clostridia bacterium
CTCCGGCGGAACCGCCTTGGCGCACGCCGTCTGAACCGCCTCCATCATCTCCCGATCCACCACGTTTCCGGCAAAGAGCAGTTCGTCCGGGTTTAACACCGCAATGACTGAGAGTGCCGTCTTCACGATCAACTCCAGCCCCTTCGGACTCCCCTGGGCAATGACCTGGATCTGCTCCTCCTGACTCATCCCCCACGGCATATATCCGGTCATTCCGGCAAAGCCGTTCTTGCCGCTGACAATTCTCCCCCCGATTACAGATGCTGTGCCTGCCAGGACATTTCTCATGCAGAACAGCAATGTCAGCGTCTCGCTGGTATAACCCGCATCTTTGTAAGCTCCATAAACACGGTATTGACAATCGTAGGTCATGTAGATCGGCCGCTGCTGCGCCACCGTCCGGAGCGCATCCAGCAGGTGAGCCTCCTCCAGCTCCGGGATGTCAGAGAGCCGCAGTACGCCGTGGTCTATAATTCCGCTGGTTCCCACCAGGATACACGAGATGTTGGGGAACTTCTCCAGCATCTCGGTGATTTTCCCGGCCACACGGTCCATATCCAATATCGTGAACTGCGTCTGTTCCTGATAGAGCGTCGACCGCAACATGGAGAGCACGTCACAGAGGAGAAGCCGATTTCCCTCTGAGTCCAAATCAATCCGGACACAGAGAATACTCTCATAGTCCTCGTTGATCTGATAGACGCTGGTGCTTCTGCCCACCCCATTGAGCTGGTATTTCTGACTGTACACCTCGCCGCTTCGCTCCAACTCATTCAGCAAGGTGTTGCAGGTGGCAACACTTAGGCCCGTGTCCGCCGCAATGCTCTGCTTGGTGTGCTCGCCGCCCCGCCACATGACAGCCCGGATGGCGTTCATATTCATCTTTCGGACATCTGACGTGTCAATCATACTGTCCCGTCCTCTCTGTATCGTCTTTTGCACATATTACTCCAAAATATGATTTCTCTAAGTTATTATAACAGTTAGAAAAATAAAATCAACCATTTTCTCCCATACTTCCTGAGGAATCGCAAGCCGGGGTGGACTGTCACAAAGACAGTCCACCCCGGTCTTCAAGTTTCTGTGTTAGTGTCGGCTTCCAGCTTTCAGATTTCCATAGGCTGCTTCGTGGGCAGGTTTGATGACGAAATAAGTCAGAATTCCAATTCCCATCATGATGATCCCGCTGACCAGGATGTTTGTCCCCGCTCCGCCACCGAAGAGATTGCCCACCAGGGGGACAATATAGCCGCACAGAAATACGCCGGAGCCCTCAAATCCCGCCAGAAGAGAGAGGGCGGTCGCCGCATTTTTCCCTGTGGTCACCAGACCAAGGTAGGTGGTCAATCCGGAACCAATGATCAGGTTGAAAAACTGGCAGAGGATTCCGCCGGCATAGCAGCCTATGGCGCTTTGGGTCAGCTGCGGCAGCAGCATGGCCGCTCCGCCGAGAATAAACGCCAGCGAAATACTGAACTTCTTTGTCGCACGAATCCAAAACGCAACCACCAGGCCGGAGACTGTCCCTGCCACGCTGCAGAGGGAGCCGATCATGCCGGCCATGGCCGAGGTACCCAGCTGCGCTTCATTGACGATGTAATCTGAGTAGTTCATATACCAGGCATTCCAGAAAATGGAGCCGATGCCGTACACCAGCAAAAGTCCCACTGCAACCTTGGGGAATCGCTC
>CASEPH010000405.1 GCA_949289625.1 uncultured Clostridia bacterium
GTCCGGGCAGAATTCCACATAGAGCGTGCCCTCCGCACAGTCAAACACCGTATCCCACTGGATCTGCGCCAGATATTTCATAGGTTTCCCGCAGTGGGGGCAGGTCGTATATTCTGCGTCCTGTACCCAGTTGGCAAAGCCACCGATGGTGTTCACATCCTGACAGGCCGCGCCGTAAAACAGGGGCGCCAGCGCTTTGCCCAGCACTAAGGGATTTTCGGTGAGAGCCTTGTAGTCCTCGGGACTGACATAGCAATCCATCTTCTCCGCCCCGTCAAAGAGTTCGGAGGGGAAGACCTCCACGCCGCCATCCAGGGTGAAGCGGTTGAAGGCGGGGCCTTTCAGGAAGCCCACGCAGTTGGGGCAGCAGGTGGCAGTCAGGATACCGTCCAGCCCCAGGAACCGGAGCCGCTCATCCCGTCCGTCCAATACCAGTATGTCCACCATGCGTCCGCCGCAGTGGGGGCATGTGTCCTCCCGTGCCCGGCCAATGCGGACGGGAGATTTCTCGCCGGTGGTTCCTTTGACCATAGGATAGCAGGTATCGAAGTTGAGTTGGATTCTCTGGCCCTCCTTGTCAAAGGTCCAGCCGCCGATCTGCGCATAGCTGGATGGGTCCACATAGAGGCCCTTGCGCCAGGGCCGGGGATTTCGCTCCAGCTCCAGCAGCGTCTCCATTGCCTTGCCATCTCCCTGCATAGCAAGGCAACTCATCAGATTGGAGGCCTCACTGGAATATTCCGCGGACAACAGCGCATGAATCAGACCATCCCGCACATCGGCGGGAGCATGATAATAGATCTCACAGGGCCAGAACACCTCTGCGGCCAGTGCCGCCCGCTGGATCTCCGGGTCGATGGCATCCCGGTACCCCAGCAGCTGCCAAAAGTCGGTGAACTCCGGGTCCTCCATCTCCGCCAGCCGCTGGATGTTCTGAATCAGGTTTCTCTGCTTCGCTGTGATTTGTTCCGGTGTCCAGGCAAGAGCAGCCTTCCGCTCCTGTTCAGATTTGCATTTCCAGCACAATCCCTCATAGCCCAAAGAGGTCCCACAGCCGGGGCAGATGTAGTTTAGACTCATATTTCTTAACTCCTTTCCAAAGGTAGAAAAACGCCCCGCGACACCCTGTCACTTGGACAGGCTGACGCAGGGCGTGAAAAGGCCGCAAGAAAGAAGCCACATCTGCCCCCAGATGTGGTTTCCTCCACAGGCAAAATCCATTTTTTATATAGAATCAAAGTTATCTTTAACTGATTGGTGTACATCTCCCAAAAACTTCCGCCTACATCACGCATGATTCCATGCGTACAGTGTAAGTTGCTTGTGATATTTTTATATATGGTTAGTTGCTTCTTTCAAATCATAAGGTTGGATGGTTCTTTTCCATCATACCTAATTACATGGAAATTATCAACTAAAACTTGAATCGAAAAATCCCAGAAACAGTTCTCTGTTAGGGAAACACATAGATGATGGCTGACAACGGGCGCACCAATTTTTAGTACGCAATAAACAAAGAATAAGCACTATAAAGCATATTCAAAAAAGCCCTTGAGACATACTATCAAGAGATGAGTGAAGAAGTGAGCCGCAAACAAGTTTCGTTTTCCCAGAAAATCAATTACTAAAAGAGAAATCAAATACTTCACTCCCACTTTTGGGCGCTTTTCGTACTTTTATTCCTTTTTTGAAAGAATCCTCGTCGCTGTTTATGATGGTCAATTTTTGTAAAAATGTATAACTATTTTACAATCTTTGAGCGAGTTATCCGCACTTTGAGAAGTTATTGGTCATCTTTTTGCGATTATTCGTTTCTAACGCCGGAAACGACTTAAACGGTTGAACTAAATTTTTTCTGATACTTTCTAATGGATTTTAACCATTTTCGCTCTATTCCGCTCACTCTTTTCCACTCTTAATTCCACTGTTTCCGAGTGCTCCGGCGCTGTCTGTGGTCAAACATGTGGTCAAAGAGCCCTTCTTGACCAGGCGCGGCGTAACTGCCGTAGCCTGTTCAGAAGGGCTCTTTTTCATGTTCAGGTTTGGGGTATTGTACCTCTGCAGAGGCCGAGAAGCAAGAGGTTTTTTGAGTCAGGCGTATCAATTTTTAACACGCCTATACAAAGAATACAGCCTGGCGAGAGCAGAAGTTACTCACCTGCTCAGGAGCCAACAAATGCCCGCAGCGGTGCGCTCCACGGCATGATTGCAGTGGTTACCCGGATTTAGCTGAAACACCGTGTCGATCCCCTTGCCCTGATAGAAGGCCTGGATCTCCTCTGTGTTCTGCCTGACACTTCTCAGAAGCGGGTTTCGAGTTTTGCTCTCCTTGTCCCCCAAAGAAAAGTACATACAGTTCGGCCAACGCTTTGGCTCGTGGGAGAAGATATAGTCCTTCATTCCGGGAAACCAGAGCGAGCCAGACATGCTACCAACCCGTGAAAAGAGATCAGTCCGGTAGATGGCATACAGCGCAAACAGCCCCGCCAGAGAATACCCAGCGATCCCACGCCAGGACGGCACACCATTAATCTCCTTCTCTGCCGTTGGGATGATCTCCTCGGTCAGGAGCCGCAGATAGTCGTCCGCACCACCAGTGCAGGGCTCAGCATTTTTGAAGGCAGGTGGACTGTCCCAGGGCACCATGTCGTGGTTCCAGTCCAGATTACTAATCGCCACCAATGTAAACGGTGGACAGCCAGCAGCCTGCGCGGCCTCATATACCTTATGACCTTCACCGGAGACAGTGTTAAGGTAGATCACCGGCGTTCCTGGTTCGGCACTTGGAAAGACAGCCAGAGTCCGATTGTAAGCCATCAAAGTGCGCATATAGGTCCCCCCTGCTTTTCCTGACCAACCACGGTTTGATTTGTGAACTATGTATGGTCTTCTTACTCCTGTGGATTTTCGTATGCCTTGATTTCTTCCAACATATCTCGATAAACAGCGATAAACTTCTTGAAATTTTCTGGCTCTTTTAGAACCGCACAGTCAAAAGATGGACGCTTCCCCATGCGGTCTGCCGCAATATGAATGCCCGGAATCTCATTGAATCGTTCCATCAATTCCTGCTGCTTTTCTTTGCTGTCAAAAGGCGGCTTAAAATGTTCAAAATAAATTTCCACGCTGATGTGGGAGTCGTAGATGTAGACCGCGCATAGTTGGTGGCGGTGGGCTCCCGTGTAAGTCGGGACAAATCCCGCCTGTTTCCGACCCCGGCCCCAGTAGATCCAGCAGCCCATCCTTTCAAATTCCCGGAGCAGCTGCAGACATACATCAGCCATTTTTTCTCCAGCCACAGTTCTGGCCCGTTCTAAATAGCTTTCCTCCGTCCAGGCAAAACTGGCTTGATATTTCATTTCCTGGGCAGAGGTGGTCTTCCCGATGACATTCGGGACCAAGATCCTATGCTTTTGATCGGAAACATATTGGCAGAGCTCAACTCCTAGGACCTCTGTATCCGCCATTTGTTCGTTCAGAAATTCAATGATTCGCCTCAGACTATCCGGAATCTGATCCGCCACAAACAACAGTCGGACTTTCCTGTTTCGTAAGTTTGTCCCCACCCGGTCCCAATAGGCGTCCACGGCCTCTTGATCCGGGCAAAATTCCGCAAGAGGGTCACGGCCTGCTTGTTTGCACCATACTTCGTAGTTCTCGCGGAGTACAGAGATGCTCCAATAGGTGCAGCCGTTTGCGGCATAGTCCAGCATCTGACCAATGACCTCCCTACGGATGCGGCTGTCGGTACTGCGCTTGACTTCCACCAGGGTTGGAACTCCATCATACGACAAAAGAAGGTGGTCCAGGAACCACTGCGCGCAGCCTTCACTGTGATCAGGTACGCCGACTTCCCGGGCAACGAAGATCCACTGCTGCTGTTCAGCCTCTGCGGGCAGCACGCAATTCAGAAGTTCGGGGTGCTCGGCAATCAGGCGCTGAAAGGAATCTTCGTCCTGATATGGTGCATTCCGAAGTTCCACGGCCTGTCCGTGCTCATCAATGAGAAAAATGTTGTTGTCCACGCTGATTCGCACCTCTTCCAAACAATGCCCCATGGCTTTATTTTACTACTCCCGGGCCGTTGGAAACAAAGACTATCGACCCGGCAGAAATACCTTGGTTACGCCTCATCCGTATCCAGTTCAATCTCGTCATGGGGGAATGGATTGCGCTCCAGAAACTCCAGCAGTTTTTGCTGAAGTCTCTTTTCGCCCAGATGGCCGCAGGCGTTCAGGATCTCTTCCTGTGGCCGATCCACATAGGCGCTCTGGAACAGTTGATGTGCCAAGCGGTCGTCGTAGTCAAGTTCCCTCACCAGCAGCGGCAGCATATCGTCGCTGACCAACAGATTATGCATATCCCAGCCCAGCAGTTGATTTGCAGTCTCCTTCTCTTGGAGGTGTTCCTCCGCCGTGTTGAGCAGCAATTTCACCATCTCGAGGG
>CASEPH010000406.1 GCA_949289625.1 uncultured Clostridia bacterium
CAGGAGGTACGGCTGAGTTCATTTCACTTACAGAAAAAGGGAAAAATTATTTGATACGAAAAAGTGCCATAACCAAGTCATAAGAGGATAGACGTTCGAATTAAGATGTTACTCTTAAATCCAAATAGGAACTAAAGAAAACTTATTTTCTGCTTTTGATGAACAGCCGTTTTTTCGCTGATTTTTCCCTACCCACGCTTCTTGGAAACAGCGTCTTTCTTGATGCGCTCTTTTTTCATCTCCTCCTGCCGGATACTATCAAAAATCGCACATAGTTCTCTATCAAAAGCCTCTGGGTCAAAGGTCTCGGGATGCTCCGATGCCTGCGACACCAGGGGCTTTACTTCTGCCCGCCAGCGGGTGATGGTGGCTTTGCGGCAAGCATCGGACATGTACAAAAAGCGGCTGAGCCTGCCGTTCAGCTTGTTGCCGATCTTGGTGTAGAGGGCCACCGCGGGGTCCACCGTGCGGCTTTTTGCCACTTCCTCGGCGGCCACTTCCTTGCAGGTGCGCTGCCCACCGTTGGTCGATTTGCGGTCACAATATTTTGCAGCTGAACTGAATGGTACAAACAGCATTCCACATTGCTTGCATCTGCGGGCGGTCTTATGCTGACCACACATTTGCAGAAAATCGACCATGACCACCTCGGCCAGATTGTCCGCCACATAGTAACTCCGGCTGGCGATATCCGGATGTTTCCGGGCTTTCGGAGATTCCTCCGGCAAAGACAAACGACTGAGCATTTTCATGTGGAGGCGCTCATACAGCTTTTCCCCGGCCCTTATGCCGGAATACCGCAGCAACATGGCGTCGCCCAAAAACTGGGTGGCATCCTTTTCAGGATGGTTGTCGGCGGCCACCAGAGTGAACTCCACCAGATCTGCAAGACCGGGCTGGAAATCAGACAGTCCTTTCAGCTGCTCCCACAGCCGTTTGAGAATCGTATAGGCGGCAGCGGAATACTCCCGATCATCGGAATTTCCATAGCGTACCAACACCGCATCGGGTTCCGGCCAGGAATCCAGAAACCGCTCGATACACTCGGAGGCACTTTCCAGAGCAAAAGCTCTGTTCAACTCACGCAGTGCCACGTTTACGAATTTGTTTTCTCTCATGATCTCCTGATCTTCCTGAGAGAGAGCCATAAAGTTCAGTTTGCGCACCGCCTGATAATAAAAGTCAGAAGCGGCCTGAGTGCAGTAATCTTTCAGCAGACTTTGCACGGCCGGGTAATCCTGCAAGGCATCCTGCACCTTATTGTAGAGTGCTGCCACCTGACAGTAGAGTGCCTTTTCCGGGTGGGCCAGCCCCTCGGCCACGGTGTGCAACTCCCTTTCGGGGACCGCTGGCGAAGAAGTCGGTGCCACATAATGCCGCCAGTCGGCGGTGGAAAACAAATCCGGATTGATGGGCATTTCGGCATCCCGGTTTGCGTCCAGCAGGGTTTTCGCTTCCTGTGCCAGCTCCGCCCAGGGAAGATCCAGCGCAGCAAATACCAGCATCCCGATCGGGTAACTCTCTTCCATCCAGATGTTTTTCTGATGTTCTCGGAGATAGTCTATGTATTCCTGAGGGCTCATACTGCACAGGCGTTCCAACAGCTCGTACCGATGGATTACACCGGTACGCTGTCTGCGCACGAATGTAGGCCGGGGCGGCGGCTCTGCCTGGGTAGAAAGTGGTTTCTCCGCCTCCAAAGTTTGCTCCGTGGGTTGTTCCGGGGTGTCCTTATCGGCAAAGAACTTGTTACCCCACCGCTTCAACCGGTCCAGCAAGCCTCCCTCGTCAGGCTCAAAATCCGGTTCTTTTTCAAACTCGGCATCCAGTGGCCCAGGTTCTGGAGCTTTATCCAGAGATACTCTGGCCTTCTCGATATTCTCCAGCAGCATATGGTTGGCTTCCAATTCCTGCTGGCGGCG
>CASEPH010000407.1 GCA_949289625.1 uncultured Clostridia bacterium
TCCCTGCCATAGCAGTAACAAGGCAGATGCAGCCCGTCATAGACCTGCTCCAACTTCATTCCGTTGTCATAGACCACGCCGTAGGGTGTGATTTGGCCGGATGTGTCGTTGAGGATCAGATCCAGTGCTGCCTTGCGTGCATCCAATCGTTCCAGCTCCTCCATGGGGACGCAGCCGCCATGCAGGTTCATGTAGTGATCCCGGCCTATCTGCTCCAAGTCGGAAAAGTCTGTGATGACCGTGGCCTCCTGACAGCAGAAGGTCAGGTTGATGAGGTCGGTCATATCGGAAGTCTCCAGCTTATAGGCCATCCCCTGGAACTGTGCCAGCTCGTTGTCGGCAAAACTGTCCAGCCGCTTAACCAGGTAATCCAGCTCGTCCACATTGACCTTGCTTCCCTCCAAACGCTTGAGAATGGGAACCGGACCCTGGAGTTTTTCCACCGTGCAGTCCCTCGCCCGCGGGTTCCCGATGTCCAGCGCCTCCAGCATCTGGATGGTGCTGTCGTACTGATCCGCTGGAATAGGGAGAGGTATGGTGACAAGGCCGTATTCCAGATGGTCCTTGTTATGCAAGGCCGCCTTGATCTTCATGTTCGGTCTCCTTTCGGTTCAGTTTTTTCACTCTGGTGCGCATACAGTCCTCCTCGCTGCCCCAGCAGAGAAAACCGTGGGCCGGGTAAGGGCAACCCTCGCAGCGGGAGAACTGATGGCACACTGGTTTTGGTTCCGGCTCCGGAGTATAGCCGGGCGCGTAGTTGATGTGGAGGGGCCATTTCTTTACACCGTTCCATTTTGGAGGCGGTTGGTTGACCGCTCCGACATAACTGTTCAGATGTTTGGGGTCCACACGGAGCACCTCCTCCACTTGTTTTCTGCTTTGAAAACAAAAAGCGGGGGCCGTATCATCTGCCATCGGTAGGATACGACCCCCGCCTTGTTCAGCATGGGATCTCTAAATTCATTTGTGGTTCCTGGTTCTGCGTCTGTTCCAGCCTGCTCTGGAGATCCGGGACGGTGTACTCAATCTTTGTTCTGGCCGTCTGAATAGCCTTCAGCTGACCGCTGTCCGGCTCCGGACCTTCCTCTAAGAAATGATCTGTGGCGCGGTATAACTCCGTGAGCTCCTCTGGGGTAAACAGCTGGGCCCTGGAGATGAGGCCGGAGCGGACGGCAAAGTCCTGTTTTTCGCTTTGAAAATTCCCCTCATAGTAGTGGCCGTGGCTGACTCCAGTGCGGTCATAGTCCCAGGTCCAGGTCACAAACTGATATCCCGCACCGCCCGGCCGCTCCCTGCCCGCCAGCACCGCGCCGCCGAAGTCCGCCAGCAGGTGGAAGTCCTCATGCAGGCCAGAGGCATGAAGCAGAGGGGCGTTTTGAACTGCCTCCACATACTCCCGCACCGTGCCTACGAGCTCTTCAGCCCTCATGAGGGCATCTGCCAGATCGTCAGTACAGATGGCCTCATGTCGGTAGAGAATGCTCCCCTCGCCTGTGATCCAGCAGAGGGCTTGCTCCTCCCATTCTACCGGCAGGAATTCGTCCTGTTCCGGAAGTACGGTGAAGCCCGCCTGACGCAGCACAATGCTTAATTCTTTGAAATAAGGTCCTTGACTCATTTTTCTGCCTCCTTGGGCTTATGCCCCTTTATTTATGTGGTAAAAAGCAAAAGGGCGCCGGTCTGTTGGCCTCCAAAACCAACAAACCGGCGCTCTGTTTTTCATTATATTATATTGTGCTTATAATATATACAGAGACGCAAGCAATCCCTGGCACCCTGCCAGTACATCCTGCCATGTAGCCTCGAAATCCCCAGTATACCAGGGATCAGCCACCTCCTGACCAGACCGGTCGGCATACTCCAGCAGGAGATGGATCTTCCCTTCTGGGTCTCCGCCGCAGATCCGGCGCATATTGCGAAGATTCGCCTGGTCCATGCCGATCAGCAGGTCGTATGCGCCATAGTCGGCCCGGGTCAGCTGCCGGGCCGTCTTGCCGCCACAGGCGATTCCATGCTCGGCCAGCTTGCGGCGTGCCGGCGGATAGACTGGGTTCCCGATTTCCTCTCTGCTGGTAGCCGCCGATGCGATTTGGAACTGCGACGTCAGCCCAGCTTTTTTCACCAAGTCCTTCATGACGAACTCGGCCATTGGGCTCCTGCAAATATTGCCGTGGCATACAAAGAGAATTCTTTTCATTGGTTTGATTCGTCCTTATGGATATTTTCCCTCAGTATAGCAGAAACTGGCCTGTTCGTCGATAGGGGTTGACCTTTCTGATAAAGCTCTACTCCC
>CASEPH010000408.1 GCA_949289625.1 uncultured Clostridia bacterium
GAACGGATTCCACCGGATCAGTGGCCGGAGCTGCGGGAACGCCTACTGGCCGGGAAAACCCTGTACGGTGACCTGCGGGAAGAGCTTCTGGAACAAGAAGGGCTTTATGACCGGCTGATGGACCGGGTGGCCGCTTTGGAAGGTCTCCCGACTCTGGACCGCTGGGAGAACGCGCTCCGGCCCCGGTTTCCGGAGCGGGTGCGGGACGCCTACATCCAGTGCCTGGAAGCGCAGATGCGCCTGGCCAGCGACCGGAAACAGTATGCTGCTGTGATCTCCTATCTGAAAAAGCTCCGGACATACCCGGACGGCGGAGACGCAGAGCTGGCACGGCGATGGCGGACGGCCTACCCCCGACGGCGCAGTATGCTGGATGAGCTGGGAAAGGCGGGGTATTGAAAAAAGCAACATATAACGGCAGCGCCGCCCTATTGATTGGGGCGGCGTTTTGTTTGGACCGGCAGCAAAGAAACGGCAGAAATGATTCTCTTTGACTTTGAATAGAAAAATTTCCGTTTCAAGAAGCCCTTTTATTTGTGTTATTCGCCAAATCGATGTATAATACGAGTAAATATTGCCAAATCGGGAAGGAGTCTAAAATAAATGGGCTGTGTAACGCCAAAAGATAAAGCAATAGGGTGGGGTGTTGCGCGGCAGTATGTAGAGGTCCTGCTTGGAAATAGACGTATCCCAGGAGTGTACCGTCTGGATTGCGTGTGTGCCGTTCCAAAGGATACGCGAATAGATGAAAGGACGCACCAGGCAAAAGATTCCCAAAAAGGAGACCGATGATGTTCTATCAAATGATCACCAACGCACGGGATCGTTGGTTTGCATCCTCCGCTTGTACTGCACGGGAGATCGTGAAATATATTGAGCAGAGCAACCAAATGCGTGACGCCCAGGTAGATGCCATCAAGACCTATCTGTACCTGAAAATCGCCTGTGGATGTGCGCCGCTCTCGCAGTTATTTTGCCAGGGGGCATTCAATACCCTGGACTTGGATCAGGAGGAAATTTCAACCAGCGCCCGTGACTATCTGTCGACCCATCCCGCGGCTGCGGCGCTGTTTGAATACGCCTGCCTGAAAAATGACAGCAGGGAACAGGTGTCCGAAAAGCTGGAGAAGCAGATCTGTAAAGCCCCGGAGAGCATTGACTATGGGAAATTCTTCCGGGATGCTTTCTATGGGGTGTCCTATACAGACTACCTGTTCAGTCTTCCCATGGGCGCGGGAAAGACCTATCTGATGGCGGCGTTCATATACCTGGATCTGTACTTTGCCAGGAATGAACCCAACAACCCTGCCTTTGCCCACAACTTTATGATCTTTGCTCCCTCCGGCCTGAAATCCTCTGTGGTGCCCAGTCTGAAAACCATCCAGCGATTCGATCCCACCTGGGTGATCCCGGAGCCGGCGGCATCGGAAATCAAGCGGCTGCTATCCTTCGAGGTGCTGGATCAGTCTAAGACGGCGAAGAAGTCTAATAAAACGAAAAATCCCAACGTGCAGAAGATTGCAAACCATCAGCCGCTGTCTGAGCTGTTCGGCTTGGTAGCTGTGACCAATGCGGAGAAGGTGATCCTGGATCGCATCCAGGAAAAGGCCGGACAGATCAGCATGTTTGAGGAGAGCGACGATGAAAAGGATCGGCAGGCCAACGAGCTGCGAAACCTGATTGGAAAACTGCCCGCTCTGTCTGTGTTCATTGACGAGGTTCACCACGCGGTCAGCGATGAGATCAAGCTCCGCGCAGTGGTCAACAAGTGGGCGGAAAATCAGACCATCAATTCCGTTATCGGTTTCTCTGGTACCCCCTATCTGGAAAAAGCGGAGAAGATCCAGGTGACGGATGGCCTCTCCGTCTCCTCTGCGGAGATCTCCAACATCGTCTACTACTATCCGCTGATCGACGGCGTGGGGAATTTTCTCAAGCGGCCCATCGTGAAGATCGCGGATCTGCCTGACAGCGGACGGATCATCGACCGAGGAGTTCGGGAGTTTCTGGACAACTACAAGGATACCATCTACCCGGACGGGACTCATGCCAAGCTGGGCATCTACTGCGGAACCATCGAAAAGCTGGAGGAGTTGGTCTATCCTCTGGTAACCGGCATCACGGCGGAATACGGACTGTCCGCCGACTGCATCCTGAAATTTCACAAAGGCAACAAGCAGTATCCCCAGCCAGCGGACAGCCAGATGGAATTTGACAGCCTGGATCAGCCCTTCTCCAAGGTTCGCATCGTCCTGCTGGTACAGATTGGGAAAGAGGGCTGGGACTGCCGCAGTCTGACGGGGATCATCCTCTCCCAGGAAGGGGACTGTCCCAAAAACATGGTGCTCCAGACGGCCTGCCGCTGCCTGCGCCAGGTGCAGAAGGACGCCCCGGAGACCGCTCTCATCTATCTCAACAGCAGCAATGCGGACAAACTCAACAGCCAGCTGCAAAAACAGCACCACATCTCTCTCCAGGAGTTTACTGACGCAGATCACCACAAGACCCAGCTGAACCGCTATGACCGGACGAAACACCTCCGGCTTCCCAAGGTGGACTTTTATCAGCTGAAGATCCACTACGAGACGCTGATTGCGGAGAAGGCTCAGCCAGAGAAAAGCCTGCCCGTCGCCTATGAAAACACGCGGACAGCCGCAGGAGTGATCAAGACCACCGATCTCACCATGGAGGTGCTGGAACGGACGGTGGATGACGCGGAGCGCGGCGATACCCCCGCCAG
>CASEPH010000409.1 GCA_949289625.1 uncultured Clostridia bacterium
ATGTGATTTGCCGCAGCCCCGCCGCGGCAAAATCTAAACAAGCGAGGAATGGATCATGACGCAAAAGGAGATCGCGGAGCTGCGGCGGCGGTTCCGTCCGGATAAAAGCGCAATCAACCACATTTACGGCTGCTATGTCAATGGCAGCCGGGAGATCATCTCCTATCTGGATGAACCGCTTGGTATCATGCCGCAGGAGGAGTCGGAAAAGTACCTAAGCCTCCTAAAAAAGTCGCTGTCCGGCACACAGGGCAAGAACCTCATTGACATTGTGTTCTCCACACAGCAGGTGGCGGACAGCGAGGAGCACAGGCTTCTCATGGCCTTGCGGGATAGCCAGCTGAAAGACGGAAAAGCCAGAAAGGCATTTTATGACCGTGTCATTGGGACGCTTGACATGGATGGCGGCAACTATCTGCTCTTGATGGCCTATGATGCCTATGATGTTCCCTATAAGGGCAAAGACGGCGAGATGCAGGCAGACGCCTCCGACACCGTGTTTTCCTACATCGTCTGCTGCATCTGTCCGGTCAAGGACGGGAAGCCGGAGCTCGGCTTCTTTGCCGGAGAAAATGAGTTCCACAGCTGCACAGCCAATCAGATCGTAGCGCCGCCGGAGCTTGGTTTCTTGTTCCCCGCCTTCGATGACCGTGCGGCCAATCTCTATAACGCCCTATTTTACTCCAAAAAGCCCGACCAACTCCATCAAGAGTTCATCGACGCTGTGTTCCACACCGAGCCCCCTTTGTCGTCCGCTGAGCAGCGGGACGCATTTGAAACCGCGCTTTCTGACGCACTGGAGGGTGCCTGCAGCATGGAGATCGCGCAGGCGATTCATGAACGTCTGCGCGACCAGATTGTGCAGCATAAGGAGTGCCATGACCCGGAGCCACTGGCCGTCACAGTCGGCGAGGTGGGTGCGATCCTCCAAAGCTGTAATGTGCCGGAGGAGCAGGTATCGCGCTTCCTGGAGAATTGCGAGGAACAGTTTGGGAAAGGCACTGTGCTGGACCCGTCCAATCTGATCGACAGCGGAAAATTCGAGGTGGAAACAGCGGACGCCCGGATCTCAGTGGATCCAGAACGCAGCTATTTGGTGGAGACCCGGATGATCGACGGCCGCGCATATCTCCTGATTCCAGCGGATGGCGTCACGGTCAATGGCCTTCCCATTAAGGCTACGTCAGTACCGGAGGGCTCGGACGGCTCTGCTGATTGACCGATGCCCATCATCGTTTAATAGAAAATATCCCCTCCCTGTGGGCTTGGCGGCTCACAGGGAGGGGATATTTTGTCACAAGATCTGTCTGGGGGACCAGCACTGGAAAGGCACTGTGACATGGTGTAGCGTATAGGTTCTGCCGACAATGTGGCTACAATTAAAGCGCGGCAGGGGGACGGCGGAATATGTTCCACCCGTCCCCCTGTTGTTGTGTATCGCCTCGTTGAGAAATCCACTACCCGGCTTTATGCCGCATCCTTGTCATAGAAGTAGACATACAAATTATAGTCTCGCTCCCGGGTAATCAGCCGCAGCCAGATATAGAGGTGCTCTGTTTCGGAATAGAGGTTGTATTCTGTGTTTTCTTTTGTCGGCTCCGCATAGAGCTTGCAGGCGCGCCTCATGCTCCGCAGGGTCTTGAACTCCGGCAAAGCGAAAAGCGCATCCATGAACCGGTCCATTTCAGAGGCCACTTCCGGCGGTGCCTTTTCCTCCTGACCGGGGAACCAGGTCGTCCACCATTTGTACCCGTCATAATCGGAGCGGGAATACGCGATCAGCGACACGGGGAACAGTACGTTGTTCAGAGGCAGCGTTTTCTTTGGACCGCTAAAGACCTGCTGAAAGCGGCAGTCCCACAGCAGACGTGAGGTGTTGGGCGGTTCATGCTCACCAAAATAGTGGTGCTTTACGATGTACCATTCACTCATAGGCAGGATCTCGCCTGTGGCGTCCCGGAGCGCTTCGTCCATCCCGCACTCGGGACATACATAGACCTTCAGCGCCCGGCTCAGCGCGTTTTGGGCAAGCGGGTACCGCATCTTTTGGCCACAGCGCATACAAGTTCTGAACTCAGGCCGGTCAATGTCAAAATACGACTCGCGCACAAGCCAGTCCAGCTCCAAATCATATTTGGGATAAATGATTACGCGATATTTTCTCATGTCAATTCTCCTATTCATTGTCGATTTATCATGCGATCAGCTGCTTGCCCCAGCGGATCTGGAAATGGCCTTCCTCGTCCAGCTCCCGGCGCATCAGCAGGGCCATGAGGTTGTAGTCGATGCCGAACTTCTCATAGATCTCGTCCAGGTCCGCGTCCTTGCCCTTCATAAACAGGTTGATTTTCTCCTTGGCCACCACCATCTGCATGAGGTTGGACTCCAGGCTCCCGGCGTAAGTGAGGAAGTAGATGTCCTTGAACTCCGTGGAGGTGTACCGGATGAAACGCATATAGAACTGGCTCATGCCGGAATTGTTGTAGTGC
>CASEPH010000410.1 GCA_949289625.1 uncultured Clostridia bacterium
GGTGCGCTTCCCTTCCCCATGATGAACGTCAACGACGCCAAGTGCAAGCACTACTATGACAATAAGTACGGCACCGGCCAGTCCGTATGGGACGCCATTATGCATACCACCAACCTGCTAGTGGCAGGCCGTACTGTGGTGGTGGCAGGCTATGGCTACTGCGGCCGGGGCATTGCCATGCGGGCCAAAGGTATGGGCGCCACCGTAATTGTCACGGAAATTGATCCTATCAAGGCTTTGGAGGCCACCATGGACGGCTACATGGTGATGGATATGGACTCTGCCGCACCTCTGGGAGATATTTTTGTCACCGCCACCGGCTGTCGGGATGTGATCACCGCCCGGCACTTCCACGTTATGAAGAACAACGCGTTTCTCTCCAACGCCGGTCATTTCAATGTGGAGGTCAATGCGCAGGAACTGGAGGAAATGGCTTCTCGGGTCTATCTGCGTCGGGACGACATTCTGGGCTATGAACTGCCCGACGGCCGCACCCTGAATCTGCTGGCGGAAGGGCGTCTGGTGAATCTGGCCTCCGGCAACGGCCATCCGGCGGAAATCATGGATATGAGCTTCGCCATCCAGTCCATGAGTCTCAAGTATCTCATGGAGCACCGGGCCGAAATGAAACCCGACCTCTATGAGGTACCAACGGAGATCGACAATCTGGTCTCCCGGATCAAGCTGGACGCCATGGGTCTGAAGGTGGACACCCTGACCCAGGCTCAGGTGGACTACCTGAATGGCTGGGAAGTATAACAAGCAAAAAGTGCAGCCCCTGCATCCACGTTTGGATGCAGGGGCCAATTCTATTTTTTAGGCCAAAGATCCCATGGGGTCCCAGGGCTCCAGTTCCTTGGGTTCCTGTTCCCACTGCTTCCGCTGTTCCGCAGTGAGATACTTTTTATTCACAACCACCTGGTAGGTATACTCCGTAAACCAGTCGTCGGTCATCACATAATAGCCGTCCTTGCCGGGCTCCTTGCCCCAACTATTTTCCACACGCCAGCGATTGGGCTTTCCATTCTCATCCAGGTTGACCCCCTGGAGCACCATGGCATGGGTCATCAGGCTCTGTCCGTAATCCAGCCGCTGGGCTTTGGTCATGCCGAAGCTGACGTCAAAGAGCCCCTCCACGTCCAGCACATTCAGATCCATGATTCCGCCGTCCCGCAGAGACCGCTTGCCCACATCGCAGCCAAACCATACCGGCTCTCCATCCTTCAGCTGTGCGATTGCCGCTGCTTTCAGCTCCTCTGCAGGCAGATTGAGATATTTCACCGGCCGTCCCTCCAGGACGCTGCCCAGGAATTTCACGGTATATGTATGATAAAAGGGTTTATCGGCTGTGGGCGCATTGATGAGGCTCACATAGTCCCCCAGATTCATGCCCACATACTTTTTGTAAAACGCCTGGGGCGTGATGTCCACATCCCGGATAAACTTTTCATCTTTATCCCGGATCTCAAAGGTAAATTTCTCAGGAGGCGTTCCCAGGGCAATGCAAAGCATCCGGTAGATCTCCTCCAGCATGGCCTCTTTTTTCTCCCGCAGCGCCTCCATGGAGGCCCCATTCTGGTAGGCCGTACGGAGCACGCAGGCATCCTCCCGGAGTTTCTCCGTCATATAGGAGGACAGATCCGCCGTAGCCGAGGAGGAGACGCTCTCCGGCATGGCCTCCTTGGGCACCACGCCGTATTTTTCCACAAGGCCCACAAACATATCCCACTGTCCGCCGTCCCCCAGCGGTGCCATCAGTAGGAAAGACATCAGCCGTCCTTCCGTGGGTTCCTCCAGGATCTTGAGGATATTCTCCAAAAAGTAGTTGCTCTTTTCCAACTTGTCGTAAAACAGGGGATAGGCCTGAGACAGTTCAAAGGTCTCCAGATTCAGTTTTTTCATCACCTGAAACCGCATGGTGTTCAGGGCTGCGAACATCCAGCAGCGCCCGCTCTGCTTCTGGTTGGTGATCTCTCCCTGCTTGAGGCTGATGGAAAAACTATGCCGGCTGCTGCGGGGCGCCTGGCAGTTGGCCGCAGCCTGCCGAATTCCTGCGGATACCGTGGCGTTCATGGCCACCCGATTCCGAGGAGATTCCGTGAATTTCTGCGCTGCAGCCTCTAAAAATTCTTTGCTGATACTTTCTTTCATAGGTCATTTCCTTTCTGTTTTCCGTCCATGCGCCGCCCGGCGCACAGGATACTCAAATCCGGTCAGAGGGGGTTTCTTTCCCAGATGCCTACGCTTTCCTCGCTAGGTCAGTCCCCTCTGCCGAAGTTCTTCCATAATTCTTGCCATCAGGCCCGTCCGTCCAAAGGGCGTCATGAGGTAAAAACCGTCCACATAATCCGCCATTGCCTCTGCCACAGCGGCAGATATTTTGATCGCCAGTTCCTCACCCTGTTCCCGGTTCTTCCCCTCATAGAGCCCAATGATCTTCGGGTCCACCGTGATTCCTGCCACCTCGCTGTTCATAAACAGGGCATTCCGGTGACTGACGATGGGGATAATCCCGCCCAGCAGCTTTGCATCCAGTTCCTGCCGGGCCTGTTTCAAATTGTCCAGAGCCTGCTCCGTCAGCACCGGCTGGGTCAAAAACCCGCAGACACCGTTTTCTATTTTTTCCTTGGCCAAACGGAGCTGTACGCCAAAATTCACCGCATTTACATTCAGTGCCCCAAAGATCCGAAAGGGTGTCGGCAGCACCGTCTCGTTGAGGGCTGCTACATACTGGGCCAGCATACGAGAATTAAAGTTGTAGACGCTTTTCACTTCATCCCGGCTGGCCGAAGGGATGGGATCTCCGGTGACCACCAGCACATTGTGAATATCCTCGGCACACAGCCCCAGCAGCAACGCCTTGGTGGCGTTAGTATTCCGATCCCGGCAGGTCATATGGGGCAGGGCCTCCATATGTAGCTCTCGGCGGATTTTGCAGGCCAAAATGCTGGCATCCATTCTTGCTCTGGCAATAGGGCAGTCGGCAATGGTAATGATGGCAGCGCCATTTTCCTGCAACTCTCTGGCGCCAGCCATGAACTTTGTCACGTCGGCAGCCTCTGGCGGGTCCAGCTCCACAGCAACGGGACGGTGATTTTCATCACACAACGCCTCCCAGAAGCGGTTTTCCACCGGCTGTTTCGCGGCAGATGGCAGGGCCGCCTGAATTACAATACGCTTCTGCGTGCCTGTCTCCAAAACCTTTGCCGCAGCGGCCATATATTCCGGTGTGGTGCCGCAGCAGCCTCCCAGGATTTTTACGCCTTTTTCCGCCAGCACTCCAAGCTGCTGGGCAAAATACCCAGGGTCCCCGTCATAATAGATCCGCTCCCCCAGCACCGTGGGATAGCCCGCGTTGGGCATGGCCGAAAGCAAATGATGCTCCTCCCGTTCCAGCGTATCCACCAGCTCCACCATATGCTTGGCTCCGGAGACGCAGTTCAGTCCGGCTGCGTCGATCTGGGGATTTTGAATCGCCCGCCGGTACAGATTCCGTGCCAGTTGTCCCGACCGGGTAAATCCATCGGGCTGGGCCGCGAAGGACACCATCACGAAGGCCTGGGGTACCCTAGCTTTGATATAGGCGGCCATCTCATGGAGGCAGGCATCCTGGCTGTGGGTCTCAAACAAAAAGTGCTCTGCCCCAGCCTCCAAAAACAGGTCCACTACAAAGCGGTATTCCTCCAGCAGATCCATTCCTTCCGTACCTGTAATGGGCCCAATATCCGCAAACACGAAGGCATCCCCAGCAGCTTCCTTTGCCAGTGCAAACCCAGCCTCGATGACTTCCCGGCAGGCCTTTTCTCCCAAGGCCGGCCGGTTGGCGGCAAAGGTATTGGTTTTAATTGCGCCGCATCCTGCCGCCAGATAAGCCCGATGGATAGCTCGGATCTCCTCCGGCATGGACAGGTTGGCCATCTCGCAGCAGGGCTCTCCCTGTCGATTTCGGGCGGCGTAGTAGGTCCCCATGGCACCGTCGAACAGCAGGATATGATCCTTTAAATAGCTTCTGATCTCCATATGTGTCTCCTTTATCCCAGCACCTGCCGGGCAATGTCCGCACTCTGCTTGGCATCCTTGGCATAGAAATCTGCGCCGATCTCCGCCGCATATTCCGGGGTTAGCACAGCACCCCCCACCATAATCTTACAGCTATGCCCGCTGGCCCGAATGGCTGCAATGGTCTCCGCCATACTCACCACCGTAGTGGTCATCAGAGCGGACAGGCCCACCAGGCGCACATCCTCCCGGATCACAGCCTCCACCACCGTCTCCACCGGTACATCCCGGCCCAGATCGATCACCGTGTAACCGTAGTTTTCCAGTACCACCTTGACGATATTTTTTCCGATGTCGTGGATATCGCCCTGAACTGTGGCAATGACGATTTTTCCTTTGCTTACAGAACCTTCTCCCCGCTGGGCGATCCGTTTTTTGATGATCTCAAAACCCTCGCAGGCCGCATTAGCCGCATGAATGAGCTGGGGCAGAAAGATCTCCTGCTTTTCATACCGATCCCCCACCAGATCCAGGGCCGGAATCAACAGGTTGTTCACCACATCCAGCTCGCTCATGGTCTCCAGCGCCTTTTGGGTCAGAGCAGCCGTCTCTTCCTTTAGTCCCCGGGCAATGGCGGTTTCCAACGTGACCGCTCCGGATTGTTTTGCCGTGACTGCCGGTTCTGGCATTTCCGCAAATCGTTCAATATAGGCAGCGCTGTCCCGGTCCTGCCCGGACAGCACCCGAAAGGCCGCCACCGCGTCCATCACCGCCTGCTGATTGGGATTAATGATAGGCAGGTCCAGCCCCGCATACATGGCCTGGGTCAAAAAGCTGACCGTGATCTGCTCTCTGGCTGGCAGACCGAAGGAAATATTGCTGACCCCCAAAACCGTATGCAGCCCCAGTTCCTCCCGGACATACCGCACTGCCTTCAGAGTTTCCGCCGCCTGTTCCTGCTGGGCGGACACCGTCAGGGTCAAGCAGTCGATGAACACATCCTCCCTAGGAATGCCGTAGGCCAGCGCCTTCTCTAAAATCCGCCGGGCAATCTCGATACGCTGCTCCGCCGTCTGGGGGATTCCCCGGTGATCCATGGTCAAGCCCACCACGGCAGCACCGTATTTTTTGCACAGGGGCAGCACCGTGTCCAGTACCTCCTGATTCCCGTTGACGGAATTGACGATGGCCTTGCCGTTCACCGCTCGCAATCCAGCTTCTATAGCCGTCGGGTCTGAGGAATCAATTTGCAGGGGCAGATCCACCACCCCCTGCAGCGCCTTCACTACCCGGGTCATCATAACAGACTCGTCAATACCGGGCAGGCCCACATTCACATCCAGAATATCCGCCCCGGCATCCTGCTGCTCCAGGCCCCGTTCCAGGATATATCCCATATCTCCTTCCCGCAGGGCCTGCTGAAACCGTTTTTTTCCGGTGGGATTGATCCGCTCTCCAATGACCCGGACGCCTTGGAGTTCCACCGCCTGGGTGGCAGAACAGACCCCGTGCCGATCTGCCTTGGACCGTGTACCGGGCCGGGTCTCCGCCAGACGGCTCCCCAGCGCCTTGATAAAATCCGGTGTGGTGCCGCAGCAGCCCCCCATAATGGTAACGCCCAGCTTTGCCGCTTGGACCATCTCCTCCGCAAATTCCTCCGGGGTAATGGTATAGGCTCCCGTGGATGGATCCGGCAAGCCCGCATTGGGCTTTAAAATAAGGGGCAAATTTGTCCAGTGGGCCAGCTCCTCCACCATGGGAAGCAGCTCCTTCGGCCCA
The DNA here is from genome assembly GCA_949289625.1 of uncultured Clostridia bacterium. The sequence continues at coordinate 5,779 of CASEPH010000410.1, forward strand.
AGAGAACAGTTAAATCCCAGGGCATCCACACCTAAGCCCGTCAGAGTCATGGCCATAGCCGGAACTGTGACCCCCACAAAGGTCCGTCCCGTAGCCTCAAAGGTCATGGTGACCCAGACCGGCAGGTTTGTATGCTCCTTGGCGGCTAATACAGCGGCCTTTGCCTCATAGAGATCGGACATGGTCTCAAATACGATCAGATCTGCCCCGGCTCGTTCTCCTGCCGTCACCATCTCCCGGAAGATGTCATAGGCCTCCGCAAAGGACAGAGTCCCCAGAGGCTCCAGCAGCTGTCCGATGGGTCCCACATCCAGCGCGACCCGGACAGGCTCATCTCCTGCAGCTTCCCGGGCGGCACGAATCCCCGCGGAAATCACCGCTTCAACATCATACCCGGATCCGGAGAGCTTGTGGCGATTGGCCCCAAAGGTGTTGGCAAAGATTACCCGGCTGCCGGCCTCCACATAGCCCCGCTGAATTCTGGTCACGATCTCCGGATGCTGGATATTCCACAGCTCCGGCAGCTGCCCGACCGGCATGCCGGCTGCTTGCAGCATGGTACCCATGGCGCCGTCTAGCAGGGTCCATTCAAACTTTTCCACAGCTTCGGTTCTCCTTTCGCAAAGTACAGGTTTCAAAGGCGCTGCAATGGGCGCAGCCCCGGAATCTTTTGTTTTGCGGGATGTCCGCAATGCCCAGAATGGCTGTTACGGATTTTTGCGGAATCATCAGACCTCCCGGAGACAGATTGACGCCGATTCGGCGGCTCAGATCCAGGATTCGGCAGAAATCCGGCTGCTGGGCGAAGGGCAGGTCTCCATAGCCTGGACTGAACCGGTCTGTCAGATATCGAGGCGAAAATTCCGCCTCCAGGTCTGCACAGAGATTGTCACAGACATTTTCAATGGCACTGCTGGCGCAGCAGTCCAAAATCACCGCGTCGGCCATATTTTGCACCTGTGCTCTTCGCAGCAGGCTCTCCATTTCCTGGCCTAGGGTTGCCGCCATCAGGATCACCTCCCGGCAGTCCTCCAGCAATGCCCGTACACCCTTCCCCTCCGGTCGAAAGCCTGTCCCGGCCAGGGTCCCATCAATCTCCAGAGAAAACTTCCGCCAGACCGCCCGGGGCCGAGCCGTTTGCACAACCAGTTCCTTGCACCGGGCAATATCTCGCCGCAGCGGTTCTGGTATTTCTCCACCCCGGTAGCCCAGATACAGCAGCACCTCATTATTGTTGATCTCCGTCAGCCGTGGCTCCATGGTCCTTCCCCCAAATATTGATACGATACTATTATACCGGGAAAGGCCCCGCTGTGCAATGGCTCAGAAAGCCCAAATTTTTGCGTTTCCAGTGGATATTTTTCGCCGGATTTTCATATCTGCCGCTGAGCAAAAAACAAGGCGGGCCCACAATCCGTGGGGCCGCCTTGTTTCAGTTATTATCCTTCAAAGGGGCTCTTTGCAGGCTTATCGCCCACATGGACCGCGGGATCATTGGATGCCACGCAGTACCACTGCTCGCCGCCTTCCTTGTAATACATGGTGCGGCAATCCGCGCCAAAGGTCTTGGGCATATCAAACATAAACAGATAATGAGCGCCTACCAGCTCCAGCCAGATATTCTTGCCGGGGGCAATGTCCTGAATCTCCACATCTCCCAGGGACATCTGGAAGGGGTCAGGGTTGCCGCCGTTGAGCAGTGTGACCACGATGCGAACGTCGTCGCCCTGTTCCGTCACATCGAACTTCATCATGGGGTTATCCTTGGGGTTGGCCACCCGCTTCATGGGGATCAGATCCAAGCTCTTGCCGAAGGGAGGCATATACATCAGGACCTTGTTCTTCAGCAGCTTCTGCTGCAGGGCGATCATAGCCCAGCAGATGGAGTGTCCCTCAAACTCAATGGGCTCTCCAGAGGCCACATAGTCGTCAAAATAGTTCTGCAGCGCCATGGCACGATCATCGGGCCACATTTTCTGGAACCGCAGGGAGTTCTTGCGGATGGACTCGGGATCTGTGGGGAACTGGGGAGGACCGCTGGGTTTACCGCCACCAGGACCGCCAGGACCCCCGGGACCAGGTCCGCCAGGCTCTGCCACATAACCTAGAGCTGCCGCTACTTCATTAAAATTTATGCGTTTAATTTCCTCTGACATGGTTGATTCCTCCTGCAAAAATTTCTTATTCGAAATGTTCTGACAGGACCATTATTCCCCAGAACCCCACCACAGTCAAGAAGGTACAATCCCATGACAAAGGCATTTTGCAGGAAATGAGAAAGATACGCCGGATTTGAACGAAGGCCCAAATTCCCTTTTCGCACATTTGAAAAGGATGGGCGGGGATTGAAAAGGTTTCGACACCGGCAATTTTGTATAATAAAAACAGAAGTAAACTGGGAAGGAGCGATATGGATGATGCCGACAACGCTGGAACACCTGGAACCGCTGCGGTCCATGCTTTCGGGGAAATGGAAGCTGGACATCCTCTTTCAATTGGCCGGGGGCGCAGCACGCTGGAGCACCTTGGTGGCCTCGCTGCCTGACGCGGCTCCAAATGTGTTGACACGGCAGCTTCGTCAGCTGGAGCGAGATGGCTTGATCTTTCGAAATGTGCTATCAGCACAGCCGCCCCAGGTGGTGGAATATGCCTTGACAGCAAAGGGGCAGCATCTGGCGCCGCTGCTTTTCCGTCTCGTCCGCTGGGACGAAACCTTCCGACAAAGTTTCGCAGGATAAGGAGGATAGACAATGCAACAGGCGGATTTTTCCACATGCGAACGTGTGCTCTCCAGCCGGTGGATGCTCTCGATCCTGTGGAGCCTTCAGGAACCTCAGCGATTCGGTCAAATTCAGGCGCAGCTACCCGGTCTCAGCCGCGGCGTTCTTGCCGCTCAGCTTCAGGAACTGGTCCGCATGTCCCTGGTATCTCAGACCAAATATATGGGTTTCCCTCCACGGGTGGATTACACGCTGACCGAAGCAGGTCAGGAACTGCTGGAGCTTCTGTCGCAGCTTCCTGAGATGCTGGCTGCAGAATAAGTCCCGGGACCATCCTATGTATCTTTTTTGGTCTTTCTCAGCCGCCCCGGGGCCACGCCTTCTACATTGGTAAAAGCCCGGTACATAGTCGCAAGACTACAATAGCCCACTGCCGCCGCAATCTCCTGCACCGGCTCGTCCGTCTCCAGCAGGAGCCGCTTGGCCTTGGCCACTCTGGTTTTGTGGATCACGTCGTTGACGCTTTCCCCATAAAATTTCCGGAAGGATTCCGCTGCCTCCCGGGGCTTGAGCTTGAATTCCCTGGACACGCTGGTAAGACCCATATTGACGTCGGTGGCATTTTCCACCACATAGGTACGAATGTCGTGCATCAGGCTGGCATACTGGTCTTTTGTGCGGACCCGATAATGCTCCACCAGCTTTTCTACAATGACCCGTCCCTCCGCCAAATAATCCTCCAGGGTAGCCTGGGAAATCAGCTCCCTGCTAAAATCCATCTGGGTAATATAGCGCCAGTCCGCCAGGTTCTGGTCTGTCAGCCGGTATTGCAGCTGATATAAGAATCGGTTCACCGTCAGATTAAGTGTGGTGGGATAGGGCATCCCCATGCAGTTTTCCGCGATTCGGCGGAGCTGATCCTGCATATAGCGGGCAGCTGCATCCACATCCTCCGCCTGAATGGAGCCGCAAATCCGCTCTGAGGCATCATCAAAGGTCTGTTCAAAATCGGTCCGCTGCTTATGATCCGTCAGTCGTTGCGCAATCATTTCCGGTAAACAGAACACCCGTTCTGCCATGCCCGTATAAAAGCTGCGGCTGTTCTCAAAATCCTGCGCCATACGATAGGCGGACGCAATGCCTCGGATATTATCATGAAGATTGCTGATGGTTACATGGGCCTCATAGCCCAGCACTTCTTTGGTGTAATCGACCACCTTCTGGCATGCCTCTGTCAGCGCTTCTCCGTTCTCCGCCGGGAATAGGATTCCCACCAGGCAGCCAAGCATCAAAACCAGGAATCCATTGGTCTCCTCAGGCAGCGCTTCCGCTAATCTGCCGCGCATGGCAGCATACAGGGCCAGACGTTTTCTGTGCCGTTGCCGTCCCGTCATGGTCTGTAGCTTGGGATCATCCAGCTCTACCATGAAAACCCGGTAACTGCCCTCTTCCGGCAGCACAATGCCGTTGGCAAGAAGCTCCTCCTGAATATCCCCGCCCATTTCTCCGGAGCGAAACAGCAGCGCGCTGAGCATTCCATACAGCGTCTCTGGCCGTTCAATATGTTTGAGTGTCCCGATTGTTCTGATCGGGAAATCCTCCATATTGGGTTTCAAATAAAATTCCGTCATATGCCGCACCTTCTTTTCCGCATTGGGAATTGATTCCATATAATTATTATACCACACTTTTTTCCCAAAGAAAATTACATTTTGCAGCAGAAACCCATCTTTTCCCAATAATTTTACAAAAATGCGCGGGCCGAAAATCGTTTTCTGATTTTCGGCCCGCGTTTTATTTATTGATTAAGCAGTTTACCCTTGCGCCAACTCCGCCGCCGTTTTGACCGGCGTATAGCTGTGTTCGTTGTCCAGGGTCTTATAGGGCTCCGGCCAGGGCACCGTATTCTGAGGCGGCATAATGACCGAATAAGGAAGATGCAGCGGGCCAGGGTCCGTCACGTCCGGATCCTCTCCCAAGGTCACCGGACCGATCCCTTTCTCCTCCGGTGCGGTAAGCCGTTCAAAATCATCGTGGGCAAAGTTGGTCATATCCAGCTTGCCCATGATGTCGGGGCAAACCTGTTCATGGAGATAGAGCCATTTCCCCCGCTCCTGAACAAAATCGGAGCCGTACCGCTCCCAGAGCACGTTGCAGTAGGGATATTCATGGCGGTTCAGCCGGCAGAAGATAACACCGGGGGTGATAAAGCTGCCCCGGGCGGATTTTCCGTCGTCCGCCACTTCAATGATGTCCGTAAACAACGTGTGGACCGATGCCTCCATCAGGGGCCGAGGATCCATACCGCCAATCTCCGGATAGATCTTTTGGACATTCAAATGGTTCTGCATGGCCATGTTATCATAGGCTGTGACGGAACCCTTCCACACCTGAGCAAAGCCCCGCATGCGTCCAAAAATGTGTCCCCAGGAGCACCAGTCGTCCTTGCTCCAGATCTGGCCCCATTCTCCCGAAGCGTCCGCACGGCCATGGAGATAGGTGTGCTGGGCCTTGACGTTTTCCACCTCCTGGCTGGAGGCGGCGTTGAGGATCCGCTGATGCAAATCAAGATGCTTATTTCTCATATCACTCCGCCTCCTGGTAGTCCGGATGGCCCTCGGGGCCGTAGCTGTTGTCCTCGTCAAAGGTGGCATAGGGCTTGGGCGGAGCCGGATAGTTATCCAGCCAGTTGTACCGCTCCTGATGCACCCGCATGGGAAGATTCGGCGTTCCAAATTCCACAAAGGCCCGGTTTTCCTCGTCCGGCAGGTCCACCGGCTGCTGCATGTAATCCGCACCGGCCTCACTCTGCAAGTCCGTGGCCACCACCACATGCCAGATCTTCCACTGACCATCCTCTTTCAAAAAGTCAATGGCCAACTTTTCCATATACCAGCGGGCGTCAGCTTCGCCCGCGGATGTGGGCAGCGTCTCCTGGGAGATGCAGTACCAAAGTCCCCGTGCCGTTTTTCCGTCGTAAGCCTCCTGTACCAATCCTGTGGAGGCAGGGTGATGGAACAGGCAGCCGTCGCCGTGATTTTTCCCTGGCAGCGCCTCAATCTTTTTATCATGCTCCGTCACATAATATGCCCGGATGGCATCCATCCCCACATAGTAACCCCAGTTTCGGCCAAAGGAGGCTGTCTTTTTGGCCTCTTCTCCAGAAACCCACAGCTCGTCCAGTTCCCGGGCCCGCCAGTCGTTGGCGATATAATAGCAGCGTTTGGCGCAGAGCTTCTTGACTTCCTCCACATCCCAAACCCGCTGGATCAGCTCCAGATCCGTATATTTTGGCGCTTTCATTAGACCGCCTCCCTTCCATAGGAAAATGTCTCAGCAAATGTCCGATAGGGCTCCGGGATCCGCGGCGTCTCCATTAGAGGCCGATCCGGCGTATACAGTGGGCGAACTGTTTCTGCCACCGTGTATGCCGGCATCGCAAAATCCTTCAGGGGTGCAAATTCCGGCAGTTCCGGATAGGGCTTGACAGGCTTGCCCCAACTCTGCCCACAGAGGGAATCCACATCGTTGAGATACTGGAGATGCCAGATCTTCCAATCCTCATCCTCATAGACAAAGTCACCAGCAAAATAGCCCCAGGTCCAGCTGGCCTCCGGTCCTGACGCCGTAACCTCCGCGTTGCAGCCCAGGCAGAACCACAGCCCCTTGGCCGTCTGCCCGTCCTCCGCCACCTCGATCACAGGGGCTGTCAGCGGCTTGACATGAAAAGGGCCAATTCCATAGAGTTCCTCTTCCGTCTTATTTCCCAGTTTTTCCGGCAGCCGCTGCTGCAGCAGTTTGGCGGAAAGCCGGTTCCGCTCCACCACCGCGTTAAAATATGCCTGCACCGCTTCTGGACCGATATAACTTCCGTCGTTGAAGGTCAGGCAGACATCCGCCTTTTTGCTAAAAAAGGCGTCAAAGATCTCTCCCTGCCGGTTCAGCAGCAGGCAGTTCACATATTTTCCCATAAGATTTTTGATGGTTCGCTGATCCTCCCAACGCTCCACCAGAAATTCCGCTGTCATGTAGTGTCCTCCTTTTCATGGGCCGTTCGGCCGGATTCAATATTATGATACTGCAGTCCTCAGAGAAAAGATAATACAGAATTTCTATATTCTATAACCCAGAGTTATCCGCGTCATTGCCTCAGCACTGGAAAAGCAGCCCCCGGGAACGCCCGGAGGCTGCTCATTCTTCTAGTATTATTCCAGTGTACGGTTCTGGAATCTCTCGTAGGCAGTGTTATAGGTCTCCAGGATCTCCTCCACATGCATGGTATCCCGCATGGTGGTCTGGAACTCTTCGATGGTAGCATCGGTGAGCTCTGTGGCGCCAAACACTACACCATTGACCCATTCTGTCACATAGGTAGTCATGTCGGATCTGTACACGGAGATGGCGTCCTGCTCCTCCTGGGTCAGAGCCAGTGCGTTGATATCAACGGTTTGAGAGGAGCCAGTATAGGCAGAATTCCACACGTCAAACGCTGACTTTTGAACCTCATCCCAAGATGCCTGGTTACGGGCATAATCCATGTAGCCGGGCAATCCAGGGTTACAATAATAGCCCATGGCTGCACGAACCGGAATGCCGTCAGGATTGTTGGTAATGAGCTCGGTAAATACGGGCTTTCCATCTTCACCAAGTTCATAGCTCAGACCCTCAATGCCATAGGACGACAGGACTGCGCCTTCCTCCGTGAACAGATAGTCCATGGCTTTGATTACCACTTCCGGCTGCGCACAGTTGGTGGAGATGCTGATATTTCCACCTGCGTCACCGCTGACCAGAGTAGGAATCGGGCTATACTCTGTAGGTTCTCCAAGGGCTGCCATAGGAACTAACTTGGCTTTGGCCGCCTCTTCAGGATCCAGCAGTGCCAGATAGGACGGTACGTTATCCGGAGAATCTCCTTCCAGGCCAATGGTGCCGGAGGCAAACAGCTCGTTGGCAGTTTTGTCCGTCATATCCGAGGTCAGGAACAATCCTTCGCTGGCCAGTTCCTTCATATAAGCCAGGTAATCATAGTAATAGTCCTGCATGGGACCGTACTGGATCGTCCCGGATTCATCCAAGAAGAAGTTGCAGGGACCGAACGCATTCCATACACCCTCTGCTGCAAAGCCGGCATCTCCTGTATTGGGGCGGATCATCTGAAAGAAACCTGTTGTGGCGCCATAGTTGTCTCTGAACAGTTCAAGAATCTCTTTCAATTCTTCTGTGGTCGTGGGAATCTCTTTTCCCAACTCATCCAGCCAGTCCTGCCGGATCCAAAGACCATTGGTAACTGGAAACGC
>CASEPH010000411.1 GCA_949289625.1 uncultured Clostridia bacterium
CAATCCCTTCCGTCAGAGCTTCAGCCGGCTTTGGCACACCTTTAAAAACATTCGACAGGAAAAGCACATTTTCCTGTTCCTGCTGGCCTTTTTCTTCTTTATCGACGGCGTATACACCATCATCGACATGGCGGTGGCCTACGGAACCGCCGTGGGCCTGGCCACCGAGGGACTGCTGATCGCCCTGCTGGTCACCCAATTTGTGGCCTTCCCCTGTTCCATCCTGTTTGGACGGCTGGCTGCAAAATATGATTCCGGACTGCTGATCAAGGTCTGTATTGTGGCCTATACCGGCATCACCATCTTCGCCATTTTCCTGGCCCACCAGTGGCAATTCTGGGTACTGGCAGTCTGTGTGGGTATGTTCCAAGGCGGCATTCAGGCCCTGTCCCGCTCCTATTTCGGCAAAATCATTCCGCCCGAAAAATCCGGAGAATACTTTGGTCTTTTTGACATCTGTGGTAAGGGCGCCTCCTTTATGGGCACCACCCTGATCGCCATTGTTACCCAGGCCAGTGGCAGCCAGAACACAGGCGTAGGCGCATTGGTGATTGTGTTTATCATTGGCATTCTCCTGTTTACCAGAGCCGATGCTGCTTGTAAGGCTGCCTCCCATTAACTATTTTCCCTGAGCCGGTTCACTTCCGGCTCAGGGCTTTTCTTTTCTGGTAACTTTAAAAAAAATTCACAGTTTTCCTACGGTTTTATGCAGACTTTTCCCTTTCCATCTGATATAATGTTCTTTGCCGTGCCCGCCGGACAGGCTGACACGGCGACTTAGAAAGGATGTGTCTTTTATGCTATGTCCCAGCTGCGGCCAGGAATTCTCCCAGCAGGAGAAGGTCTGTCCCCACTGCGGTCAGGCTTTGCCTGATCCCATCAACACAGAACCCACCGCTTCCGCGGAACTTGATACCGAATGGCAGGCAGGTCCTGATCTGGAGGAGCAGGACTCCGCTTCTCCCGATCCCTCGGACGCTGCATTGGAGGAAGACCCGGCAGCATCAGAAGTGGATACTGAAACATCGGCGGATTCTGACTTGGAAGCTGACGATGCCCCAGAGGTGCAGGACGATGCCGAAGGGGAGGACCCCGGCGAAACGGATGAAACAGAGGAAGAGAACACACTCCCAGAGTCTGCTGCAGAGGCTGTTTCCGACAGTGCAGCAGAAACGGAGACCCAGGCAGAAACCAAGAAGAAGCGTTCTCCCTTGGCTGCCATTCTCATCGCGATCATCGGTCTGCTCCTGATCATCGTGGTCTGCCTTACCATCGCTTTGACCACCCTCTCTCAGACCGGCTCCATGCCTGGCTTTGTTTCCGCCATCACAGACCTGTTCCATCGTGACAACTTTGACGCCGACGCCGTTGCCATTCGCCTTCAGGACCAGGACGGCAATGCTTTGGCGGAGATCTCCAATGCCCAGCTCAGCTATTACTATTGGGGCGAATACTACTACTATGTGCAGACCAGCGGCTTTGGCTTTGACGCCTCCGTATCTCTGGCAGACCAGCAGTATAGTGACGATATGACTTGGCAGGATTATTTCCTCCAGAATGCCTGCACCTCCATTCAGCAGATCGAGGCTCTGAAGGCCGCTGCTACAGAGGCCGGGTTTACCATGCCGGAGGAATACCAGACGGAGTATGATACCACCATTGCCTCCATGGCCGACTATGCCGTTCAGGCCGGATTTACCGACAGCGACGGTAACGGCGACGTGCTTGCCTACATCCAGGATTCCTACGGTTCTGCCGCCACAGAGGATAGCTTTGCCCAATACCTGTACGATTCTTACTATGTCACCGCCTATTCCGATGAGATCTATAATAGTCTCAGCTTCACCGACGAGGAGATCGAGGCTTACTACGATGACAACAGCGATATGTTTGAAGCCTACGGCATTGAAAAATCCGAACTTCCCAACGTCAACGTCCGGCATATCCTCATCGAGCCGGCAGCCACGGAAACCGAATCAGAGGAAAGCTCCGCGGTAGAGGATTCCGCTGTGGAGGAAGCCAACGAAGAGGCCGCCTGGGCCGATGCGGAGGCGGAAGCAGAGCGCATCTATGAGGAGTGGAAAGCCGGCGACGCCACGGAAGAGAGCTTTGGGGAACTGGCCAACACTTATTCTGCCGATACCGGTTCCAACACCACCGGCGGCCTTTATGAGGATGTCTACCCTGGCCAGATGGTGGAGGAGTTCAACGACTGGTGCTTTGACAGCAACCGAAAGCCCGGAGATACCGCCATTGTGGAAACCAGCTATGGCTATCACATTATGTACTATGTGGGCGCCACAGAGAACTATTATTGGAAAACCGCAGCGGAAAGTGAACTCCACTATCAGGAATACGACGCCATGCTCAGCGAAATCGTCAATCAGTATACAACCTCCACCACTGAGGATCTGGACATTACCACGCCGGACGCGGTAGACGCCATCACCTCCAGCAGCACCGGCACCACCGCAGTGGGATAATCGCCGTTAGGCATCTGTCTGACTAGAAGGAGATGTGTCCTATGCAGGATTCACTGTGTTTTACCACTACCTATCCATCTCCCTTGGGAGAGATCACCATGGCAGGTAACGGACAAGCCTTGACTGGCCTGTGGTTCAGCGGTCAAAAGTATTTTGGCGCCCAGCTACCGGAGGAAACCACGCCAGGAGATACCCCCATTTTTGAGCAGACCAAGGTCTGGCTGGATTGCTACTTTCGTGGTCAACAGCCGGAGTCACTGCCACCCATGGCGGCGACTGGTACCCCTTTTCAGAAAATAGTCTGGGATCTTCTGGGGCAGATTCCCTATGGAACCTGCACTACCTACGGAGCCCTTGCAAAACTGGTGGCACAGCGACTGGGACGGGCCACCATGTCTGCCCAAGCCGTTGGCGGAGCTGTGGGCCGCAACCCTATCTCTATTCTCATTCCCTGTCACAGGGTAATCGGTACCAATGGCAGCCTTACGGGCTATGCCGGCGGGTTGGAACGAAAGCTGTTTTTGCTCCGGTTGGAGGGCGTAGATACCGCCAGGCTGTCCCGACCAAAGGAAGCATTTTAATCCACAAAAATCGGGCGTGTTGCAGAACTGAGTTTCTGCAACACGCCCGAATATTTTTTGGAATCTCTTAATCCTTCATCGCGGCCACTTCGTCGAACTCCTGCTCGATCTCTTGGCCGGGCCGGCCCGTTGCCAGGCTGACCACCACATTCACCACAATGGCGATCAGGAACGCCGGCAGCAGCTCATAAATGTCCAGCAGTCCGCCCATGGGCCGCACCGCGTATTTCCACACAAACACCATCACACCGCCCACGATCATGCCGGTGATGGCGCCCCACTTGTTGCTCTTCTTCCAGAACAGGGCCAGCAAAACCACCGGGCCGAAGGCTGCGCCAAAGCCTGCCCAGGCAAAGGATACGATGGTGAACACCGACCCCTCATTTCTGGCCCAGATCATACCGATAATGGCAATCACAATGACCGTGCCGCGGGCAATGATCATGGACATTTTATTGGAAAGCTTGACGCCCAGGGTATCCTGAACCAGATCCTGAGAGACGCTGGAAGCAGCGGCAAGCAGCTGAGAATCCGCCGTGGACATGGTGGCTGCCAGAATCCCGGAGAGGATAATGCCTGCCAAAATGGCGGGGATCACACCATATGTACTGATAAGAGCTGCAATTTTGATGATAATCCGCTGGGAATCCGCAGAGGAAAGCTCCTCCAAAGCACCGGCGTGGATCATGGCGTTGCCCACGATACCGATGAGAATTGCCACGCCCATGGAGATCACCACCCAGATGGTGGCAATGCGACGGGACATGGTGAGCTTCTTGGCGTCCTCAATGGCCATGAACCGCAGCAAAATATGGGGCATTCCGAAGTAGCCCAGACCCCAGGCCAGCGTGGAGAAGATGGTCAAGCCATTATAGGAGGCAGCAGTACCGGTGGCTGCGTCGTAACCCTGGGTCAGGTTTAAATAGCCAGGCAGGGACTTGGCATTGTCCACCACTGCGTCCCAGCCGCCTGCCACATTGATGCCAAAGAACACCACCACAATCAGTGCCACCGTCATGACAATGGACTGGATCAGGTCCGTGGTAGAGGCCGCCAGGAAGCCGCCCAAGGCCGTATAAGCCACGATGACAATGGCGGAAACGATCATCGCCGTCAAATAGTCCACGCCGAACAGGCTGGAGAACAGGGTTCCACAGGCGTTAAAGCCGGAAGCCGTATAGGGAATGAAGAATACGATGATAACCAGCGCCGCAATCAAAGAGAGAATATGCTTTTCATCCCGGAACCGTCTGGAGAAGAAATCCGGAATGGTCACAGCGCCAATATGCTGGGAATAGCGGCGAATCCGTTTTGCCACCACCAACCAGTTCACATAGGTGCCGATGGCCAAACCGATGGCGGTCCAGCTGGCCTCCGGCAATCCCGCCAGCAGTGCCACGCCGGGCAGGCCCATCAGCAACCAGGAGCTCATATCCGAAGCCTCGGCGCTCATGGCCGTGACGATGGGCCCCAGCTTTCTGCCGCCCAGATAAAAATCATCGGTGGATTTGTTCCGCTTGGAGCAAATCGCACCAATAATCACCATTGCGATCAGGTAAACCGCTATGGTCGCCATGATCAGAATACTTCTTGAATCCATGTAATATTGCCCCTTCCTTTTTCATAGGGCTATATTATACTATGACATTTTTTAGACTGCAATACAGAACAAAGTATATACGAAATCATAAACTAATACAGTTTTATATATATATTTTTTCTTCTTAATATCAGCAAAAATTTACTAGACTATAGTCTAAATATTATTTTAGACAAAAGCAAAACTTAATTTTTTAGATAACTCAAAAGCAGCTCCAACTGCTTGGTAGAGTACTGACTGAGGGAATAGTTTCCATCACAAATGCACCAATCGTAGAGCAATGCACGCTCCTGCAACGCATAGGTGCGCACCATCTCGTTGACGGATATATCCTGTCGCAATTCACCCCGCTGCTGCCCCTCCATACAAATTCGCCGCAGCAGCCGGAAATAATAGCGGTTATGATCCATCAAATGCTTTTTGCTGCTGGTCACCAGCTGAGTGGAGAGCAACCGTGCCAGCAGCTCCAGAGATACGGAGTTTTCTATCATAAAAAACAGCTCATGGTTCAAATAGATCAGCTTGTCAAAGCTGTTCATCTCCGCCGGCATGGTTTCCGTTAAGGCCTGATACTTCTCATCAAACAGGGTGGACAGAGAGCTCAGCAGTGCGTCCTTCCCTGCAAAATAGTGATAAAAGGATCCTTTGGAGGTGCCGGAGCGATCCACAATGTCATCCACTGTGGTATCATCATACCCGTTTTCATAGAACAGCTCCCAGGCTGCCGCCACAATCCGGCTTCGGGTGTTTCTGACGTTTCGTTTTGCCATGGCAATCCCTCCTTGCCCGTCCATTATAGTATCTTCTTGCCCAAAATACAAGAATCCCACCGCCATACCCCCAGCAAAAAGCCTCCCCAATTTGGGGAGGCTTTTTGCCCATTCGGGGGAGTCCAACCCCGAATGAGAGGTGAAAGAAAGAAGGTAAACCAGCATTCGCCGGTGGAACGGGTATACAATACGTCCACTTAATATCTCCGTAATATTCTTCACGAAATATTCACAGTTTGTGTTTTGAGTATAGCATTGCTTGTTGTTTCTGTCAATATCTTTGATGGAGTGCATCTGCATTTTTGACATTCTGCACAAATTTTAAATTCATTTTCCGCCAAAGTCAGCAGTCCCTGGGGCAAGATCCGGGGAATCTATTGATTTTATACCGCAAATATGGTAGTATGCAAACAAACTTACTGATACAGGAGGGATCCTATGGAAGCCGGCACCGCAAAAGAACGCATTGTGGGCCTTGATTTGATGAAAGTTCTGGGCCTGTATTTCGTCATTCTCTACCACCTCACCTTCCGGAATCCTTCCGATGTGCTCCACGGCGGCTTTTTGACAGTAATCCCCTACGCCTTGACTACATTGATGAGCATCTGCGTCCCCTTGTTTTTTACCGCCAGCGGTGCCCTGTCCCTCAGCAGGCCCATTGATCTACGCAAAAACACTCTGCGTTGTCTGCATTTAATTCTGCTGATCCTGTTCTGGGTGATCGTTTCTCTGATGATCGTCTTTGCCCTGCGCGGGGAATGGCCCGGCCTTCGGGAGTTTTTGCAGATCGCCTCGGAACTGCGAGTTGGATACATCCAGCATCTGTGGTATCTCCCCACATTTCTGTTCTTGACCCTGCTGACGCCCGTTCTGTACGCCATGCGTTCCGGTCCCAAGCGAATTTACCACTATGGATTACTGCTGTTGTTTCTGTTTACGTTTGGAAACCTATTCCTCAATGATCTGGAGTATTTGCTCCGCTGGGCTCTAGGCAAAACAGGCCATACCGGCAGCCGTCAGTTCTTCTGGTATGTCAACTTCTTCGGCTACCACTACTGGTATTCGGTATTCTACTTAGCCTTAGGCGCCTATTTGGTGGAATACCGCCAGGTGTTCCAGCGGTATCGGGGCGCAGCTATCGTCGCCATCCCGGTCTGCATGGTATTTCTGACCCTGTTTGCTTTGGCCAGATCCCATGTTTACGGCTCTGTGTTTGATCCCGTATTCAACAATTACGGCAACGTTTTTACCCTGATTCTCACAGCCTCTGTCAGTCTGCTGCTGATGGGCTGGGAACCAAAAGGACTTTTGCGCAGAGGCGCCGCCTCTATGGCCTCCTGTTCCCTGGGAATTTATCTGATTCATTGGCTGCTCATTGAAGTTTTGTTGGACTTCGCACCTGACGTCGTGGATGCTGTTGCGCTAGCCCCCCTTACAGCCCTAGGCCTTTTGGCCATCAGTTGGGGACTCAGCTGGTGCTGCTTAAAGCTTCCCTATATTAAGAACCTTTTTACTGCCTCTCCTACCTGGATTCACGGGAAAAAAAGCACCAAGTTCAGTCGTCCTACATAAAATGCACCCCGGCTCCACAACTTTCGCTGTGGATCCGGGGTGCATTTTATACCTTTATTGATATTTATAGAAACCTTCCCCGGCATTGACGCCGGTTTTTCCCGCATCAATGTATTCTTTCAGTATCGCAGCAATTTTGGCTGCAATAGAATCAGAATTCTTTACCTCCGGATTCATAATGACAATATTATATGCTGTGGTGAGCCCGACAATATCCAGGATCCGGAAGGGTCCGGCAGGGGCTCCAGTGGCAGCCATCCAGGTGAGATCAATAGTCTCCGGATCCGCCACACCTTTGGCCAGAAGGGTTTGCGCCGCATTCAGGAAGGGGACCAGCATCGTATTGAGAATATATCCCGGCTGCTCCTTTTTCAGCCGCAGGGGGATCATGCTGATCTCCTGGGCAAACTGGGCCACCGCCTCATAGGCCTGCGGATCGGTCCCATCGTGACCCATGATCTCCGCAGTGTTGTTCTTCCAAACCTCATTGGCAAAGTGCAGCGCCAGATATTTCTCCGGTCTGCCGGTATAATCCCGGAAAGTACTGGGCAGCATGGTAGAGGAATTGGTAGCAACTATGGTTTTTTCCGGCAGTACCGTTGCCAATTTTTTGTAAAACTCGATCTTGTCTTGGGGATTCTCTGCCACAGACTCGATCACCAGATCCGCATCCTTTACCGCTTCCGCCAAATCCGTCTCGTACCGAATCCCATCAAAGGCCGCCTGGGCTTGCTGCTTCAGCTGGTCCAATTTTTCCGGCGTCATATCCTTCAGTCCATCCACCAGACCTCTGGCGTAGAGGGCTGTCTCCGATCCGCATCCAGCTTTCATGGCCTCCAGGGTGCTTTGATAGATTCCACAGAGCCGTTCAAACTTAGGCTTTGCCCGCTGTATCGACGCTTCGCTCCGAAGCCAAACCGTAACATGGAATCCTTTATAGGCTGTCTGATAGGCAATCTGGCTTCCCAGTACGCCACCGCCTGCTACCACAACATTTTGAAAACGCATCGCACATACTCCTTTTTACTGATATGAAACGTGTTAATTGCCAAACCGTTTTTCGACTACTTCCATTATACGCGCTTCTACGCAAAATTCTTTGTAAATTTATTCAAACATTACACATTTTACTGTACATCTGCACAACCGACTTCCCATACTTGCGCAAAGCATTTGCTGTGTAGGAGGCATCTTTGCCTTTATAGTAGGAGAGTGTTTCAAAATTTATCAACAAAAGCAAAGCTTTTTTAATTTTTTAAATATTTTTGCAAAATATACTAGACAAATTGAACAACACAATATATAATGACCACAGAACGCTGATTCTGAATCGCAGGAAATTCAGGCATCGGCCATTCTCCTTTTGGATAGGCCGGCTTTACGCCGTGCTGTGTGGGAAACTGACCGGTCCACCCCAAACCCGCTCCCGCGGTACATACCCCCTCCCCGGTCAGTTCTCCCGCCCAATCCCTTCCATACGCCGCCATTTTTTGGCGGCGTTTTTTTATTTCCATAAATTTGCCGGACGGTCTGCACCGTCCGGTTTTTCTTCTACCGGAGATACGCATGATTTTCGAGAAACGGGACATACTGGCATCGACAAACTATGAAGGGAGCAAACGTACTTGGAGGAAACAATTAAGGTATGTTCCGAGATCGGCCGGCTTCGCCGCGTCATGCTGCACCGACCCGGTGAGGAACTTTTGAATTTGATGCCGGAACACCTGGACCGGCTGCTCTTTGACGACATTCCATATCTGCACCTGGCCAGGGAGGAACACGATCAATTTGCCCAAGTTTTGCGGGATCAGGGGGTGGAAGTGGTCTATCTGGAGGACCTCACCGCCGAAGCGCTGGTGGACGAATCCATTCGAAAGCAATTTATCGAGGACTACCTGCGGGACGCAGGGATTCGCGGCAGCAAGCGGCTGGGCCGTATGCTGGAGTATTTTATGGGCTTTTCCACAAAGAATATGGTGCTGAAAATGATGGCCGGCGTTCGGAAATCGGAGATCTTCGGATACGGGAAAAAGAATCTCACCGATTATCTAGAGAGCAATTATCCCTTTGTGATCGATCCCATGCCCAACCTGTATTTTACCCGGGATCCCTTTGCTTGCATCGGCACCGGTGTGGCCCTCCATCGGATGTACAGCCACACCAGAAACCGGGAGACCCTGTTTGGGGACTATATCTTCCGATACCATCCCCAGTATAAGAATGTGAAAAAGCTCTATACCCGAGATCAGGAGCACACCCTGGAAGGTGGAGATATTTTGGTGCTCAGTCCTCAGGTGGCGGCTGTGGGCATCTCTCAGCGTACGGAGCCCTTTGCCATTGAGGTGCTGGCCAAGGAACTGCTGGACATTGGTTTTTCCCAGGTTCTCGCCATTGACATTCCCAAAAGCCGAAGCTTTATGCATCTGGACACCGTGTTCACTATGGTGGACCGGGATAAATTTACGGTACACCCCAATATCCGGGGCAGTATGGAAGTCTTTGTGCTGGAAAAAGGGGATGACGGCCACCTGTCCATCCATCAGGAACGGGCCTCTTTGGAGCATATTCTTATGGATCACCTGGGCCTGGACAAGGTCACTTTGATTCCCTGCGGCGGTGGCAATGTGATCGACGCAGCAAGAGAGCAGTGGAACGACGGCTCCAACACCTTTGCGGTAGCTCCCGGCAAGGTCATCGCCTATAACCGAAACCATGTTACCAACGAGGTGCTGAAGGATCACGGTGTGGAGGTTCTGACCATCCCCAGCTCTGAGCTGGCCCGGGGCCGGGGCGGCCCCAGATGCATGACCATGCCGCTGCTGCGAGACAATCTTTAATTATATCATTTAGGAGGAAGTATAGTATGCCGGTAAATTTAAAAGGAAAATCATTTTTGACTCTGATGGATTTCACCCCCCAGGAGATTCGCTATCTGCTGGATCTGGGCCACGATCTCAAGAAAAAGAAGCGTGCTGGAATCCCGGGCACCCTGCTTCAGGGAAAAAACATTGCCCTTCTGTTTGAAAAGACATCCACTCGGACCCGCTGCGCCTTTGAGGTAGCCATGCACGACGAAGGCGGCAACGTGACCTTCCTGGAACCCGGAAGTTCCCAGATGGGCAAAAAGGAGTCCATGGAGGACACCGCCAAGGTACTGGGCCGGTTCTTTGACGGCATTGAGTACCGGGGCTACGATCAGGCTGTGGTGGAGACGTTGGCAAAATACAGCGGCGTACCAGTGTATAACGGCTTGACAGATGACGATCATCCCACCCAGATCATCGCGGACTTTATGACCATGGAAGAGCACATTGCCAAGCCTCTGTCCCAGTGCAAACTGGTGTTTGTGGGAGACGTGCGGAACAATATGTGCTATGCCCTGATGTACGGCTGCTGCAAGATGGGCGTAGATTTTGTGGGCTACGGCCCGGAAGAGCTGATTCGTGGCGCTGATCAGGCAATCCTGCAGCGAGTCCAGAAGGAAGCGGAACAGTCCGGCGCAAAAATTATTCTGACCAACGACCGTGAAAAGCTGGAGGGCGCCGATGCCATCTACTCCGACATCTGGGCCTCCATGGGCGAAGAAGATAAAATTCCGGAGCGTGCCAAACTGTTGGCCCCCTATCGCGTAGATCAGGCCCTGCTGGACGCCGCTAAGAACCCCGATGTGATCTTCCTTCACTGCCTGCCCTCCTTCCACGACGAGCACACCGTACTGGCCAAGCAGTGGCTGGACAAGGGCATCGACATTCGAGAGGTCACCGACGAGGTGTTCCGGGGCAAGCACTCTGTGGTCTTTGACGAGGCGGAAAACCGGATGCACGCCATCAAAGCCATTCTGGTGGCAACGCTATGAATCGGGCCACAAGAATCGTCGTTGCCCTGGGAGGCAACGCCTTGGAGGACAAGGCCCTTCCACCCACCGCGGAATCCCAGGCCCAGGTGGCTACCCGCACTGCGGAATATTTGGCAGATATGAGCTGCGCGGGATATGAGATGGCCGTGGTCCACGGCAACGGCCCCCAGGTGGGACGGATCATCCTGGCGTCGGAGACTGCGGCAGAGGTGACACCGCCCATGCCCTTTGATGTGTGTGGGGCTATGAGCCAAGGCTATATCGGCTATCATCTCCAGCAGAAGCTCCGCTGCGCCCTGATGGCCCGTCATCGGGATATTCCCGTGGTGACCATCGTAACCCAGATGGTGGTGGATGAGAAGGATCCGGCCTTTGAAAATCCAACCAAGCCCATCGGTCCGTTCTATTCCCAGGATCAAGCCGAAGCCATTGCCAAAGAGAAGGGCTACACCATGCGGGAGGACGCGGGCCGTGGCTGGCGTCGTGTGGTGGCCTCTCCCGTGCCCCAGAAAATTGTGGAAATCGGCACGCTGAAAACTCTCTGGGACACCACCATTGCCATCGCCTGCGGTGGAGGCGGCATCCCGGTGATTGTCCGGGAAGATGGTACGCTGGAGGGCATTCCCGCCGTAATCGACAAGGACCTGGCTGCCCAAAAGCTGGCGGAGGCCATGGAGGCAGATATTCTGTTGATCCTCACCGAGGTGGACGCGGTCTCCATCGACTTTAAAAAGCCCACGGAAAAGAAGCTGGGCACCGTCACCGCCGCAGAAATGGAGGTCTACTGCCAGCAAGGCCAGTTTGCCCCCGGCTCCATGCTGCCGAAGGTACGGGCCGCCATGGGTTTTGTCACGAAAAACCCCAAGGGCAAAGCCATCATCACTTCACTGGATCGGGGGCTGGACGCCCTTTCCGGCAAATGCGGCACCACTATCGTGGCCGGAGGTGACGGGACGCTGTGAAGCAGCTGAAGATGCCGTCCGCCTATACCATTTTGATCTCCCTGATCCTGGTGGTGGCGGCACTGACCTGGATTCTTCCGGCAGGCCAATACCAATATCTTGGGGATGGGGTCCCCATTACGGGCACCTATGCCCAGGTGGCACGAAACGGTCAAAATCTCTTTGATGTGGTGCGAGCCCCCCTCAGCGGTCTCTACGAGGCCATTGAAATCGCTGTATTTATCCTTACCGTAGGCGGCTTTTTGGGCGTAGTAGGAAAAACCGGCGCCATTGACGCAGGCATTTCCAGCATCGTCTCCCGTCTGGGTGATCGCGGCGGTCTGCTGATCCCCGTACTCATGGGGGTATTCGCTCTGGGCGGCACCACCTTCGGTATGGCAGAGGAAACCATCGCCTTTTACCCCCTGCTGATTCCCGTTCTGGTGGCCGCCGGCTACGACACCATCACCGCTGTCAGTGTGATTTTGCTGGGAGCCGGTGCCGGCGTACTGGGTTCCACCGTAAATCCCTTTGCCACCGGAATTGCCTCCGGCTTTGCCGGCGTAAGCATGGGGGAAAACATCGGCCTTCGTCTGGTGATTTTGGCCCTTGCATTGTCCCTCAGCATTGTGTTTGTCATTCGGTACGGCAAACGGGTCCACGCTTCCCCAGAGCTTTCCCTGGTGGCGGCCCAGCGGGAAGAGAACCTCCGCCATTTTGCAGTCAAGCAGGAATCCAGCGGTTCTATGACCGGAAAACAGCGGCTGGCGCTTTGGCTGTTTGCCTTGACCTTTGCCATCATGATTTACGGGGTAATCCCCTTTGCGGATATGGGGATTTCCTGGCTGCCAACCCTGGGATGGTGGTTCCCGGAACTCTCCGCCCTGTTTTGGGCCGCAGCTGTCCTCACCGGCATTTTTTGCCGGGTGGGGGAGAAGGAAATTGTGGACGGCTTTGTGGCTGGAGCCGCTGATCTTCTGGGCGTAGCCTTTATCATCGGTATTTCCCGGGGCATCACGGTCATCATGAACAGTGGCATGATCACCGACACCATCCTGCGATGGGGAGAAGAGGCCTTGTCAGGGCTGGGGGGCATCGGCTTTGTCCTGGCTTCCTTTGGAATCTTCGTGGTGCTTTCCTTCCTGATTCCCTCTTCCTCGGGCCTTGCCACACTGGCTATGCCAATTATGGCGCCACTGGCGGAAATGAC
>CASEPH010000412.1 GCA_949289625.1 uncultured Clostridia bacterium
AAAAAGAGCGAAAAATGCCCCGAAATACCGTCTGCATGGAGGAAAACCTGCGGACGGTATTTTTTGTTTCGGCAAAAAGCAGAAAAATATTCACAGCGCTAAAAATATGTTGACAAATATTCTTCGAGAAATTAAAATAAAGACAGTTCAACAACAAACGGAAAAGGAGAGGAATGCGGTATGTCAATTGGAAATCGAGTGTTCCTGAAGCGCCCCATGCCCAGCCCGGAGCTGCTGGAGGGATTCGCAGGCCTGCCTGCGGCTAATATCGCCGATACGATGGGACGGTCCTGCGCCATGAATCCGCGCATCCGCCGGATGAGCGGCTTCCAGGGCGTCATGGTCGGGCCAGCGCTGACGGTGAAGGCGCGGGCGGGTGATAATCTGTTTCTCCACCAGGCGCTGGATATGGCTCAGCCAGGAGACATTATCGTGGTCTCCAACGATGAGGACCAGACCCGCTCCCTGATGGGAGAGATCATGTTCACCTACGCCAAATACCAGCGGAAGCTGGGCGGCCTGGTCCTGGACGGCCCGGTCCGGGATGTGGATGCTCTGCAGGAGATGGACCTGCCGGTGTATGCCACAGGCTCCACCCCTGGAGGCCCCCACAAGGAGGGGCCCGGAGAGATCAATGTCCCTATCGCCTGCGGCGGGATCAGCGTCCACCCCGGCGACATCATCGTGGCAGACGCCGATGGGATCATCGTGATCCCCCTGAAAGATGCCCCGGCTGTGTTGGAGACGGCCAGGAAATTCCATGAGCAGGACGCGGCCAAGGTGGAGGCGGCCAAAAACGGGACCTCCAACCGCGCCTGGGTCAAAAAGACCTTGGAGGCCAAGAATACAGAGTTTATTGATGGGACATACATATGAGACATATGATTTTTAACAAGTAAGGAGGAATTGTGCATGACAAAAGAAGAGAAAGTTGAGCAGCTTGCACGCTATCTGCCAAGTCTCAAATCAGTGGAAGATCCTGTAGCAGCGGAGGCGGTGGCAGAAGTTTGGTTCAAAGCGCTGGAGATGAGTCCATGGGATGATTTTAGTCAGGCAAAATTTAAAGAGGGGATGGATCATGTGACTCTGATTTCACATGTGAATTCTTCGATAGAATGTGCGCTGGCATTGGCTCGGATCATTAGTAAATATCATAATTGCCATTTTGATGAGCAGAGAATCATCATACTTGGATTGCTGCACGATGTCGACAAAGTGGTCGAGTATGTTTATAACGAAGCAGGGGAATTGGTGATTTCTGAGATCGGACGTAAGATTCAACATGGGGTTTTGACGGCTATGCTGGCGCGGGAAGCTGGATTTGATGTGGATATGCAGCATTTGATTATCACGCATACACATGACCAAAATATGAAGCCGATGTTCAAAGAAGGAATCCTGTTCAATTATGCAGATCTATGTGATTGGGAAATGACTTGCCGTTTTTTAGATGAGTAAAGAAAATCCAGTTGTATACGAGAGGAGAATATAAAGAATGAAAGCGTGGAAAAAGGTTCCTCTATATTTAAAGATCTTTATCCTTCTCATCATTGGCGGAGCGATTGGTTTTATCTTTGGAGAGCGTGTTGAAGTAGTAGCTCCGATCGGCGATGCATATATCATGCTGTTGAAGATGCTGATTGTTCCTCTGGTGTTCTTCTCCATTATTTCAGGCGTTACAAAGTTGGCCAGTCCGAGAGAATTTGGCCAAGTCGGAATAAGGATCATCCTTTTCTATGTGATTACTACCGTTATCGCAGCGGCTCTGGGAGTACTGGTTTCCATGGTGATCAATCCAGGCATGGGAGCAGAAGGAATGCTTGGGACAGCTGAAACAGTGGCACAGGAGGACTACAGCCTGGTCGATTCAATTCTGGCATGGATCCCGGAAAATATTGTGGAATCTATGGCGAATATGGATATGATCCCGATCATTGTGTTTGCTGTCCTGTTTGGTGTTTGCATTATTATGGTAGGGGAAAAGGCAAAGCCTATCGTTGATTTTGTGGACGCAGGGAATGAAGTTATGCTCCAAATGACGAACTTGATTACGGATCTTGCTCCCTACGGGATTTTCTTCCTGGCAATGCAGTTGACCGGTACACTGGGCAGTGAGATGCTGGCAGTTGCAGTTAAGTTTGTCATCGCCATCTATGTGTCGCTGGTAGTGATCATGGTGGTATTTTACCCGCTGCTTTTAAAAGTTATGGGACATTTCTCTCCCATTCAGTTTTACAAAAATGTAGGCCCGGCGTTGATGATGGCATTTAGCACAGGGTCTTCCAATGCAGCCCTTCCAATGGGGTACACCTGTCAGGAAAAGCGATGCGGTGTCCCAGAAAAAATTTACAGCTTTTCGCTGCCTTTGGGGGCCACAGTAAACATGAATGGGTTTGCTGCTTCTCTGGGGATCATCGCAGTGACGGCTTTGGAATTGTATAATGTGCCGCTTACCCCAGTGTTGGTGTTGCAGGCAGTTGGTATGGGCCTTGTATTATCCATCGGAGCACCTGGGATCCAGGGGACAGCCGTTGTTATGTCTGCGATTCTGTTTGAAGCGTTGGGGATCCCGATGGGAATGCTGGCGCTGATCGCAGCCATTTGGCCCATCGTGAATCTTGGCACAACCACCGTCAATGTGACTGGGGACCATGTGGCGACCTGTATTGTGGCAGAGAATCTTGGGATGATGAAAAAAGATGTCTTTATCCAGAAGAATCTAGATACGTAAATAGAACCTATTAAAAATGAATGGTAGGGAGATACTAAAATTATGGCGACTAAATTAGCAGAACGTATGAGTAAGTTCAGCGGCTCTCCCACATCTGCACTGATTGCGAAGGTGGCAGAATTAAAGCGGGAGGGAAAGGATGTTATTTCCCTGAATGTTGGCGAGCCGGACTTCGGTACGCCGGACTACATCAAAGTGGCGGGCATGAAGGCCATCGCGGATAAC
>CASEPH010000413.1 GCA_949289625.1 uncultured Clostridia bacterium
CCAGGTCTTCTATCGTTACCATGTGCATCTTCAGTTGCATGTCCCTCACCCCCCTCTATTATACCACTTTTTCTCCATGTCAGCAGTTTGTCAACAGGGCGAAATTTTGAGGTGACCCCTCCCCTCTTTTTTGACAAATAAAAGGCCGGGATTGCTCCCAGCCTTTGCATGAATATTCCATTCTTCTTAATCCATAGAGGTTCATCTTCCTCGGCTCTTAATCTTCCCCTGAGCCTCATGGAGTTCCTTACGCACTTCCTCGTCGGTTTCCCGTTCGTTCCGATAGTTCAAATGGGTTGCCGTATAGTTGTCGCCTATCATACCTAAGGCGCGGGCAACTGCGCCGCGGGCTTTTGGGGATTCATTATCCAGCAGGGTAACCCCCCTTCCCGAATTGATGGACAGAAAAAATAAGGGATATAATGGAAAGGGGAAAAAGAAAATGGATACAAACGACAGGATTTTCAGTACTTATCAGCCTACCTACCATGGTTAAGAGAGACAACATATTGGTACTCCCCAGCATCTACGACACAGGCTGACAATCCCGGAATCTGTACCTCCGCAGAGCAGTTGTCTGGAATATGGATGGTATAAACGATCTGGCTTTCACTTTTCTCCCACTTGCAGCCTACCTCGCCATAGATGCTTCGATAAGATGCCTCGGCCCAGTCAAAATGCCCGCCGGGCTGGGGGTGAAGAAGGAATCGGTTTTCTCCCGCCACACGGATACCGCACATTGTCTCGAACAGCCACTGGCACACCGCCCCTTTTGAGTAATGGTTGAGGCTGGCCGGATTCTTAGCCTGAGTTCCTTCCCAATTTTCCCAAACGGTGGTGGCCCCTTTCTCCACCATATACAGCCAACCCGGCATCTGCTTATTTTCCAGCAGGCGGTAAGCGGCCTCTATGTCGATAGACGCCAGTACATTCAGGATAAGCGGTGTAGACAGGAATCCAGTTCCCACTCTCCATCTGTAATGCTCCATCGCCTGCAACAACCGCTGGCGGGCAAACTCGGCCTGTCTGTTGTTCAAAAGGCCAAACGCAAGGGGGCGTACCAGCTGAGCTTGACGATCCGTGTCCAGGGAATATTTTGGCAGTTCCACCAGTTCTTGATACGCCACCTTACACCCTTCCGCATACTTCCAATACAAAGACGCCTCCTGCTCCTCTCCCATCTCTTGAGCGATTTCCCCCATGAGCCCCAGAACATAGGCGGTGTATGCGGTGCTCACCTCCGGGTGGGGAGAAGCCATATCCTTCCAATCCATAGGATGGACATCTGCCGGTTCCAACCACTCGCCGTAGCTTTGGCCGGCATTTACCAGGTATCGCTTTCCCTTTCCTTTCAGTTTGACCCTGGCTGCAAACGGCCCTCCCCAAGTTCCGCAGCGTTTCATCATAAAACGGGCGTAGCGTTTCATTGGCTCATACCAGCGCCGCAAAATTTCCCGGTCACCATAGAGCTTCCAGAAGCGGTATGGCAGCAAGATTCCCAGGTCGGACCAGCCCACGCTACCGTTCATCGGCCACATGTAAAAGTCCACACCGCCATAGGGGGCGATCTGCGGCAGCCTCCCGCTCTTTTTTTGCCAATCAAACACATCCCGCAGGTATTTTTCGGAAAATGCAGCGTAGTCAAACAAGTACCCTGCTGTTTGAAAAAAAATCTGGGCATCCCCCGTCCATCCATGCCGTTCCCTGGTGGGGCAATCTGTGGGAATATCCAGGCTATTCCCCTTTGTCGACCATTTTGTAATTTCGTAAAACCGCTCCAGCAGCGGATCGGAACAAGCAAACTTTCCAGTTTCCTCCAGGTCAGAATAGACGGCAACCACTTTCACGTCCTCTGGGGAGAGAGGCAGCTCCGTCTCTACCTCCGCGTACTGGAAACCAAACACGGCAAAGGTCGTTTTGTAACGGTTCAAACCCTCTTTACAGCGGTATTCAATTTGTTGCAGTGGCGTAGCGGTGCCATTTTTCTTTTTGCATTGGATATTGTCCAGCGTAAGATTGCCGTCCTTGTCCAGCAGTTCGCCAAACCGGAAAAATAGCCGGTCTCCTTTATGGGCGTTCACCTGGAAGTCCAGATAACCTGCTATGTTTTGGTGGAAATCCAGAAGCAGCTTCCCATTAGGGGCAACTGAAATATCCGGGGTAAAGCGTTCGTGCTCCGTAACCGGCACGTTGTTGCTGGCACAGGGAATCACCGGATGCTTGGTCACCCTGGCCTTCCCCCGGTAGCTGGGGACACGCCAGGCCTCTACAACCTCACCGTCTTTGTTGTCCGCAAAGCGGAGCGGCCCGTCATTGCTCCACTGCCAGGCCCCATCTGACCCTACCACGCACCGGCTGCCATCCCCATACTCCAACTCCAGCTGGGCCAGGAACTTCGTCTCCGTCCCATAAGCGTTTCGGATGCCCCAGGCCCCAACGCTTCCCCGGTACCATCCATCGGCCAACTGGACGGTCAGCTCATTGGCACCAGGGTGAAGCAGCCTGGTAACGTCATAGGTTTGGTATTGCACCCTACGGCGATAGTCTGTAAGCCCTGGGGCAAGGCAGAACATCCCAGCTTTGGTTCCGTTGCAACGGGCCTCGTACAAGCCGCAGGCCGTGATGTAGAGCCTGGCACTTACCAGGCCCTGATCCACCGGAATCTCCCTGCGGAAAAGATCCACTGGATACCGGCGCTTTTTTCTCGGACGGTAATCCCCGGTGATCCACCTGGCACTCCAATCCTCTCTGCGGAGCAGGCCCATCTCAAAAGTCGCTGTCTCCGACCAGGGACCTGCTTTTCCGGCCTCATCCCAAATGCGCACCTGCCACAAGACACACTGCCTACTTTTGAGGGGACTGCCCCCATAGCGAACCCGCATAGAGTCCCCCTCTCGCTTTCCGCTGTCCCAAAGGGGCTTGCCTTTGCCATCTTTACACACCACCTGGAAAGCTGTTTGACGCCGCCCATGCTGGCAGTTCCAGAAAAGCCGTGGTCTTTCCACGTCTATGCCCATGGGGTCGCGCAAGTATTCCGTTTTTAAGTTAACAGCATTCACATCTCAGCCCTCCAATACCAGCTTGGCCTGTCCCCCCTCTTTTACTGTGACCCTGCATAGGCAGGCACCGCTTTCCAAAAGCTGACGGTTCTCCTCCCAGGTCAGGCTACAGGTGATGCCTTTCGGTGTAAAGGGGCAGTAGATCACGGTTTCGCCTCCCGCCTTTGCCTCAAACTCCATCTCAAACCGGCTTTCCTGCGGATCATCGTGATATCGCAACAGGTTTCCGCCTGTCTCCATGGGGTAACCGCGGCGCAGGGCATCGAAATGCTGGTCGTTTTCCATGCCCGGGTGATACTCACAGTAGGCATCCCCCCACAGATAGCGCTCTAAAATGCCATTCATGTGGCGGATCAGATCGCCAGTGAATTCCTTGGAAGGAAACGCCCCCCACTCCCCCACGATGGTGGGCAGAGCCAGACGCTCCTGATCCTGCCTTTTTTCTGCATAAAGGCGTTCCACGTTCTCCCGACTAAAATTGTCATACCGGTCGGAATCCACCACGGTGTCATACCCATGGGGAGCGAAGATCTGAGCCGAGCCCAGACGTTGGATACCGGTGGGCAAATTCGTGCTGCAATAGATATTACCTCCGGTCACCACGGGCTTTTCACTGTGTTTCCGGATGGCCCGTTCCATCCGCCGGTAAAAATCCATCAGTGTCGTCCTATCAAATTCCAGGAACCGCTGGGCGATTAGACCCATAAATTCCCCCTGGGCCTGGGGAGTGATTTTTTCCGGATGAGCTAAGTCAAACCCAGGATATTTCTGGGCCATCACTGCACTGGCCTCGCCAAAGGAGTTTCGGGCGATGCTCCCCATAAAGGGCTCGTTCATGGGTTCAAACCCCAAAAGGTTGGGGCAGCTGTCGAATACCTTCGCAATTTCCTCCCACATGGCGCTATAATGGTCCAGCAGCCCTATGCCATCCGCCGCAGGCTTGTTGGCCCAAAAATTGTCCGCCGCCCGGATGATAGCGTCGCTGGACAGATATGCCTGGTACCAAAGGTCACAGTTCGCAGGGTGGGGAAGCCCCTCGTCCAGGCACGCCCAATCCGGCGCGCCATCAATAAATTTCTGAGCAAACAAGTCCTGGTGCATGTCCAAGATCACATAGATGCCATGTTTCTCCGCCAGGCCAACAATCTCCCTTAGCTTTTCTAAATACCCATAGTCTATCTTTCCTGGTTCCGGTTCGGCACCGTCCCAGAAGATCCCCAGGCGTATTAGGTTGAACCCGCTTCGCTGGAAATAAGGCATAGCTTGGTAAATCCATGGGTAAAGATGACCGTCCTTACGGTCGCGGGCCAAGACGTTTATCCCGTGAAAAAGCACCTGGTTCCCGCTTTCGTTGACAAACCTCATCCCATCCAGTCTCACAGTGTTCATGTTCGGTCACTCCTTTTAGCAAAATTTCACTTACACCTGGCCTCTGCGATGGCGCTCCTGGATCTCCGCCTGCATCTTAGGCAGCTTTTTCTCCAGATCCATAAACTTCAACAGGATAATTAGCACCACATATTCGATGATAGGCACCACATACCTGACAAAGTAGATCCAGTTGACCACTCCAGGCACCTGGTTCACACCCTTTTCCGGCAGATAGCCGTTCATGCTTAGGCCGGTCTCGTAACAGCCGGAGAAAGCCCCGCAAATGATACCCGTTACGCAGCCGACCAGCGCCGCGGCAACAGTCCCCTCCGGACGGAACCCAAACTTATATTCCACCTCATCATTGGCGGCGTTAGTCAAGGCAGTCAAAATGTAGACCACAGGTAGGGCTCCCATATTGAACAGGAAGTTTGCTGCCACCGCAACCGGGAAATTTGCACCGCCGGCAAGCCCCACAACACAACCCAAAATGGCCAGCACCCCGAAAGCCATGGTCGTCTTGCGGATGGTGAACTTCTGGGAAAAGGGATAGATAATCAGCACACCAATGCCCAGGGGAACTCCGGAAACAATAGTGTAGATCAGGCTGTAATTGTTCTCTGCTGCGGCACCCAAGATCACCGTGCAGAAATTGGTGGAAAGGTTATAGCCAGATATGTTTGAACAGATGGTGGTGACCATCCCAATGACCATGGCAAGCACCCAGTAATGGGAATGAAACAAAGCGCTGATCTGCTTTTTTAGTGAAGTGCGGGAGGAGACATCTACATAGCCCTCCACCTGGGAGTCCTCCAGGGTAATGCGCTCTTTCGTGTAGAAATACTCCACAAACGCCAGCGGGATCGATACCAAGGCGACCGCCCCCACAAGGAAATACCAGTTGCTGGCGGGATACCCGTGCAGCATAGTGTAATACAGGATCGAGCCCACCACCAGGGTCACGGTGGTTCCCACCAGCAGATAGGAACTGACCTTATCCAAAAGATTTACCTGGTTGCGCTCCTTCTGGTCGCGAGTGCAAAGTGTCAGCAAATTAGAGCGAAGGTTAAACAGAGTAACACCCACCGAATTGTAGAGGATGTTGAACACCACCACCCACGCCATTTGCGCCCCCTGGGGCATCTCCGGAATAAAGAACATAAAGAAACTGGAAACCGCTGTAATCAGGGAACCTATCAACACCAGGGGGCGGATACGCCCTGCCGTGGACACGGTATGCTCTACCACATAAGCCGCCGCCAGGCCCATCAAGATCCCGACAACCCGAACCGTCCAGGACATACCCAGGTATGCTCCCACGCCGAACAGTTGATCCACATAGAAGATCTCCGTATAGTACAGCTCAGACAGCTGCCCCATCACTGCGATGAGTGCGGCTGTGCCAAATGGGCCGATCAAGTACCCAAGCAGTCGTTCAGCCACTGTCATGTAGTTTGTTTCAATTCGGCTCATCATACATGGCTTAGCAAACAAGCCGTTTTTGAAAAACTCTCGCTTCATTGCATCTTGTCACCTCACGAAAGATTACCCGGCCGGGGGATTAACATAAGATTACCACAGCCGAGCAAAAAATAATTGCACGTTTGTCGACTTTCTTGTATAATTGTACTGAGGTGAATAAAATGAGGCCGCTGGATCTGGAATATATCTGCCAAATGATTGGGAACCTCGCAGGTATCCCGATCCGCATTTTTTACGAAGGGGAGCTCACTTTTTTCTATTCTCTCACGCCTCTCCCCAAAGACCCCATGGCAGCCCATTGGAAGCAGGTGATGGCGGTGTCGCAGCCGCTGGGATACTACGCCAGCGAGCACTTTTTATTTTACGTCGTAGTCAACATCGGAACCACCAAGATCGTGCTGGGACCCACCTGTCAAACCCAAATGAGTGAACGAGAACTCCGCGAGCTGGCTTTTTATGCGGATGTGGCCAAGGAGGACACAAAGGAGTTTCTTACAGCCATGAAAAATATCATCCATATGCCACTAGAAAGTATCCTGCAGATTATGGCCATGATGTATTACTGCCTGACCGAGGAAAAAGTGCAGGTATGGGACATCCTTTCCGACCGGTTCAACCCGCCCTTTTCCCCTTCAGAAGAACGCAGACAAGCCCTCAAAGCCCTCTACATCAATGAAGAGGCGCCTCTGTATCATCAACATAACAGTTATCCCCTGGAGCAAGAAATCATGAAGCTGATCCGCTACGGAGAAGTAGACAAACTGGAGAGTTGGGCAAAAAAAGCTCCGGCAATTCGGGGCGGAATCTTGGCCTCCAACCAGCTGCGTCAGCAAAAGAACCTACTTATCGTAGCGGCCACGCTGGAGTCTAGGGCCGCCATCGATGGCGGCGTAGATACGGAAGAAGCATTTTCCCTGAGTGATCAGTACATCCAAAAGTGCGAGATCTGCAGGGATGCGGCAAGGCTCTTTCAACTACATCTGGAAATGGCCATGGACTTTGCCAAACGTGCCATGGAGATCCAACGTCAAGCAAAGGGCTCGCCGCTGGCTGTGAAAGTGCTTCATTACATCTCCCACCACCTCTCCGACTCCATTTCCACGGATGATCTGGCTCGCTCTCTTTACCTAAGCCGTACGCGCCTTTCCGCAAAATTCAAAGAGGAAACCGGCGAGAATCTAAGTGAATTTATCCTTCGCCAGAAAATCGAAGTAGCAAAACGCTTGCTACGGAGCACAGACAAGACAGCTACATCCATAGCCACTTATTTAGGGTTTTCTTCGCAAAGCCATTTTACCCGCACATTTCAGAAGTACGCTGGCTGCTCCCCTAGGGAGTTTCGAAAACAAGAAACCCTCAAATCATAAAAAACGCAGGGAAATTTCCCGCA
>CASEPH010000414.1 GCA_949289625.1 uncultured Clostridia bacterium
GCGCCATAGATCACCTCCGCCGCACCCTGCCGCAATCCTCGATGACTATCCAGCTTGGCGAAACCCAGATCTTGGTACGGCGCCTCTTTCAGCTGCAGCAGTGCCTTTTCCACTTCCATCTCTCCTGCTGCTACCTGTTGCAGCAGATTTTTTAGTTCCGTTTGATTCATGGCCGTCCCTCCAGATCCAGCATCACCACATTAAAATATGGTTTCAATGCACCCAAAACATCTTTTCTTTGTGCCAGCAGCCGTTCCATATCTCGCTCCCGCACCTGAACCCTAGCCGCATCATGAAAGACCCGCACCCGCAGGTCCGAGAATCCCAGATCCATCATGGCCTTCTCCGCCGCCTCCACCCGGGCAAGCAGTTCCTTTGTGATCTCCATCCCCGCAGGGAACCGGGTGGCAAGACAGGCATAGGCAGGCTTATCCCAGGTGAATAGGCCTGCCTTTCGAGACCTTTTCCGAATCTCCTCCTTAGTCAAGCCGCACACCCGCAAGGGAGAGAGCACCTCCAGTTCCTCCAGGGCCCGCATACCCGGCCGCTGCTCCGGCACATCGGAAGCGTTGGTACCATCCAGCAGTGTCAAAAAACCGTCCTGCTTTGCTCGTATTTTCAGAGCAGCCATCAGCGCTTTTTTACAAAAATAGCAACGGTTTTCGGGGTTGGCCAGGACCTGTTCCGGCAGTTCCAGCGGAATCACCGTAATCTCCACACCCAATTCCCGTCCCAGCCGCCGGGCATCCTCCCATTCAAAGGCCGGCTGAAAAGGCGTTTGGACAAAGTAGGGCCGTACCTCCGCCCCGGCAGCCAACGCCGCCCACAGCAGATAAGCCGAGTCTACCCCACCGGAGAAGCCCAACGCCACCTTTGGATGGGCCGAAAAGAAATCTTGCAGTGTCATATGTTCCTCCGTTTTTCGCTTGGTCTATCCCTGCACCACAAGGAAAAATTGCCAAAAAGGCCCGCGTCTGCTCCCAAACGCCGTTGCCTTTCTGGCAATCTCAGTCTTATGGGAAAACCACCAGGTGACGTATTTTCTAATCCTGCAGATTTTCACCGTGCGGACTGCCGTCACCCTATCCGTTCATCAACATCTCCGGAATACATATTTTTTAGGACAGTGCGTCCAGAATACCGGCAATTCCCTGCTCCCGGAACACATCCTGATAATACCCCAGCTCCCGGGAAATCAGCCCGTCAATCACCGCCATGCCCAGCAGTTCCACCGGAGCCTGGTCGTCGGTGAGCAACAGTTCCCCTGGCGTATAGGGTTCCAGATTTTCCGCTACACCAGAGAGCAGCTGTTTCAGTTCTCCTTCAGGCAAAGCGTTCACCCGAGTCCCCAGCGTATCCAGCACCCCGTCCTCCACGGTGGCAAACAGTTCCCGGTTGGTGGTTCCAGCCACATCCACCGTGGCCACATTTGGAAATACGGCGGCGATGGTGTCAGACAGATACTGGTTGATATTGCCCTCCGTGTCGGTGTGCATATTCATATTCACCACCATGACGCCGCCCGGGTTCAAATGCTTCCGTACCAGGGTAAAGAATTCCACCGAGGACATCTGAAAGGGAATGGTGATATCCTGATAGGCATCCACCATAATGACGTCATAGGTGTTCGTATCCCCGGCCAGATAGGCCCGGCCGTCGTAGGTCGTCACGGAAATATCCTCCGGCAGGGCGAAATATTCCCGGGCCAGATCCGTGATCTTTTGATCGATTTCAACGCCGGAAATCTGGCTATCTGGAAAATATCGCCGGGTCTGCACCGCAAAGGTACCTGTTCCCATGCCCAGTACCAGCATATCCGTTTCCTCCTGATCCGCGCTCGCCATCAGCGGCGCGGCTAGGGCATAGTCGTAATACATACCCGTGAGCCCTGCGTCCTTTTTGTACACTGACTGCACCCCAAAAAGCACGTTGGTAGAGAGGATCACGCTGTCGTCTGTGTCCTTCACCTGAAGATAGTTATAGATGCTTTCTCCCTCATAGAGAAGGCTGTCCTCCCAGA
Source organism: uncultured Clostridia bacterium (assembly GCA_949289625.1). The sequence continues at coordinate 2,021 of CASEPH010000414.1, forward strand.
AGGCAAAGCTGCCTGTATGACCAAAAATCGAACAGAGGACAAACAGTACCGCAGATACCACACAAAGTACCACTCGACGCCGGGCACTGATGAAGTACAGCAGCCCCAGCACCAGCAGGATGCCGGAAAAGATCAGAAATGTCACCGCTGTTCCCACTGCGGGAATCGTCACAAATGTGGGCAAAAACGTGCCCAGAATACTGCCAACCGTGTTAAAGGCGCCCAGGCTGCCCACCACCTTGCCGCCCTCATCCAGGCTTTCCACCGTATACTTCACCAGAGAAGGTGTCACCGTTCCCAGCAGGAACAGTGGAAATACAAACACGATCATGCAGGAGAGAAAGGCTGCCAGAATCAGAAAATTATTGCTGACCGTCAGCACTAGGGCTCCGGAGATCAAAAGGATGATATATTTCCCCACCAGAGGAATGGCAGCAATCCATACTGCCGCCACGATCAGCCGCCGATAGAGCCTGTCCGGGTCGGGATTTTTGTCCGCCGTGCGTCCACCGTAAATATTTCCTAGGGCCATAGCAATCATGATGGTCCCAATAATAATGGTCCAGACGATCTGGGAAGAACTGAAATAGGGTGCCAACAGCCGGCTGGCCCCCAGCTCCACCGCCATTACCGACATACCGGCAAAAAATTCTGTCAAATATAAATAGAGTTTATTACTCAGGATCTTAGGCCGTTCCATGGCATCTGCTCCTTCCTTTGCAATGGTATCATTATATCCGCCAAGCCGTCAAAAGGCAAGGGGCAGGCACCTGGCACATTAAATTTTGTTTACAGCTTGTTCAAACTCTTGCGTCTACTCTGAATTTCTTTACAAACGGTTCAAAATCTGTTCAGGATTCCGCAAAACTCCCATTGTATCATGGAACCATCAAAGGAAAGCAATCGCCACCCCATACAGACGGCGGTTTTGACATACATCTCCTTACTTCATTTCTCCTTTCATTTCATGCAGCATACGCCCCCGGACTTGCCTTGTCCGGGGGCGTTCGCTGTTCTTTTCATGTCCGGCCCCGGCTGCAGAGCCGCACGAAGAACCGGGTGGGCCGGAAAATCAGGTCTGTCCACCGGTACCGGCTTGCCAGCCATGCCAAGCCCAAGCAGATGGCCGTACTGGCCACAAAGTTCACCCATACGCTGCACCAGGGTCCTGTGATCCCCAACATCGGCAGCAAGCTCCGCAGGCCTGCCGTAAAAAACGTGTGCAGAAGATACAGTTCCAGGCAGTGTCTGCCGCAGATCTGCAGCAGCTTCACCCGGGACAGCACGCCGCAGCGGTAAAACAGCGCCAGGAAGATATAGCTGGTAGAGAGCGCGATCAACAGTTTCCAGTTGGCGTACCAACTGCGTATATTCCAGAACAGATAAAAATACGCAGCCCCAGAGAGCAGCATGGCAGAACCCCCCACCAGCTTGGGATGAGCCAGATATGCAGGCCGCCGATAGAGCAAAGCGCCTAGGGCAAAGAAGAAAAAGTGGTATAGGATTCGATAGAGCGTCAGCTCCGTCCAATCCAGGTGCAGCTCTGCCGCCATAATCGCCACGGCCCCCGGCAGCAGCAGCCAGTAGGGGCGCCAAGAAGCCACTTGCGTTACGGCCCCCAAAAGGTAGAACACAAGAAGCACATAAATGTACCAGAAGTTGCCCAGGGGTTCCACGAACATCCGCCGGAGATTCTCCAGATCATAGGGCTCGTTGACCATATCGGGCACGATCTGCTTCACTACCCACTGCATCACAGCAAAGAGCACATATATCCACAACAGGTTAAAGAGCTGACGGCCATAGCCTTTCCAGCGAAGTTTGTTTTCCCGCCAGTAGGCCAGCGAAAAGGTATAGCCGCTGATGAGGAAAAACAGGGGCATATGGAAGCTGTAAATCCAAGTGCGGACATTGTAAAAGCTGAGATAGGCCTCCGGGAAGGTGTAGGCGTCCAAATAGCCACTGAGCACATGGCCCAGAATCACCAGCAGGATGCCAAATCCCTTGAGGCTATCCAGCCAGGCCTCTCTGGCGGGGTGGTCAATCCGACTCATGATTGCGCACCTTCCCCAAAAGCTCCTTTCCCAGCCGTCCAAAGTACTGAAATTCCTTGGTCCTCCAAAACACCAGAATCATAAGGATATTCGGCACCACGAGACAGATTAGTGTTCTGGGAATCAAACTCAAAAGGCTGTAGCCCACCAATTGACAGAGCCATGTGGTAATCAGGCAGATGGCTACCCCCATCACGGTATAGCCAGAGAACCGGACAAAATAATCCCGCAGGGGCAGATAAAATACGTTGTGATACAGCACCAGCGGTTCCACCCACAGGCTGGTGGTTACCGTAGATACCAGCGTTCCCAGGAAAATTCCCATGATTCCAAAGGGCTTTGCCAGCAAGATGGAGGCCACCAGATTGATGACAGATTCAAACAAAGGCTTGAATCTGTCATTCCAGAAAGCACCCGATGCGTCCCGGAAGGTCAGCACAGGCCGGCGCATACCATATAGGTAAAAGTTGATGACCAGCACGATCAGCGTACCGTCGTCCAAAAGCCAGCCCCGGTTTCTCAGCCACAGAAACTCAATAAAGGGATGCAGCAGGTTGAGCAGGCAGACGGAGCAGAAGGTGAACACCCAGAAAGCGAAGAAGAACACATCGTTGAAGGTCTCCTTCAGCCGGTTCACATCCCCGCCCTTCACCGTGGCAGAGAGATTGCCCACACTGGCCACAATGGATTCGAAGATCTGGTTGGTGATGGTCTGCAGGGGATGGATAATGGTATAGTAGTTGTTGTAAAGGCCGGCGGTGGCCAGACCGATGAGCTTGGAAATGAGAATATTGTCCGTGGAGTTGACCACCACGGCACCCACCTTGTGCATACTCATGGCCGCTACATTCCGGAAGATGATCCGAGCATCCTCCCGATCCATGGGTTTTACATTCTTGTCCCGGAGATAGGGGTAGAGCCGGTCTGCCTTTCGGGCCAAAATAAAGTTCTCTAACCAGGTGGAGATCACCTGCAGCACCAGAAATACAACATAGTTTTGGGTGATAGCCAGAAAGATGATCTGAACCACGTTGAGAATAAAATAGGCGCCATAGTGGATCGTGGTCTCGATGTACTTTTTCTGATCGCATACGATCAGGCTCCGCTTGTAGGAGTAGAAGTAGGACACCACCGTATTGGCTACAAACAGCAGGTAGATGACGTTGAGGTTGGGAATGTCCGGCACCTCATCCATAAACACCGTGTAAAAAGGCAAAAAAGCCAGGCCCAGGGCCGCGATGGCCAGGCCAATGGCGATATAGGCCTTTTTGTAAAAGGCCATGTGGCTCTTGATCTTCTCCACATCTCCATCTGCCAGGGGCTTATAGAGGCTATAGGCCATAGCCGGCCCTACCCCCAGCTCCACCAGGGAGAGCATGGTCAACACATTGGTAAACAGGCCGTTGAGGCCCAGGTAGGTCTGATTCAGATAGTGAAGAAAAAAGACTCTTGCAAAAAGATTTACCAAAACGCCGCCAATCTGACCCATCATGGCCACCAGGACATTGCGTATGGAATTTTGCGTACGGGCCATGGGGCAACCTCCAAACAAGAAAAAATATGCGTGCTCAGTCCAAAATCTGAGCCATATCTCTGGCGCGGATCAGCCGCTCCACATAGTAACCAAGGAACACCAGCCCATAGATCAAAAGGCCGTTGCTGTCCAGAAACGGTTCCATGGTAGTCATTACGCCCACCGCCATAAGCCCTGCGGACAGCAGGCAGGCATAGGGATGTCTGCGATGGATCAGCAGCTGCCGTCCGGCCCGCTCCAGCATCATCAGGAACGCGATCAGCGCGAAGACACCGCCCTCCACCAAAATCTCCAAAAAGGCGTTGTGGGCATGGTAATACTTTCCTTTGGACAACCGGTAAACCTTGCCAGACTGGGCAATGCCGTAGCCCAGAAAAGGAGATTCCAGGATCATTTCTATGGCCTTATCCCAGATATCTGTACGGCCTGTAAAGCTCAGTCCTTTGTGCAAAACACCTTCAATGAAGAACGCAAAAAGATTTTGCAGGCGAAACAGCACAATGGAAAAGAAGAGCCCCACGCCCACAGCAAAGGATGTTGTAAAATTAAACAGGATCTGAAGCCGCCGCTCATAGAAGAACAGCAGAAAAATCAGCGTCACCGCCAGCCCCATCAGTCCTGTAGCGGACCAGACCAACAGCAGACTCAGTGCGGATACGGCGATCATACCGTAGGCGAACCAATTGATCTTCCCATGGATCATGGAGGATCGCAGCGTCACCAAAAACATATAGGGGATCAGCAGCGGCGCTAGGAAATTGTCGATCCCCAAGAAATTGTACTTGTAATTGTAGGTACCACCGGTACACAATCCTCCGGGGAAAATACATAGCAGTACAAAATTGGCCAGGATCAGCACTGTCAGAGGCATCACCAGCATATCCATGGTCAGGTAGGGATCCTCCCGAAGGCTCATTTCCACCAGCATGCAGAAGGTCACAATCGTCATCACATAGTTCACGAGACTCCAGAGATTGTCCTCCCGGATCAAAGTCGCCAGTGCAATAAACCCCAGATAGGCGCAAAGCCATAGCAGCACTGAGGAAGGCCAGTACTTTTTCTTGACCATTTGAAGAAGATAGAGCACGCAGATGGCGGCAGCTGCGGCCATCCGCCAGACGTCGAACAGCTGCTCCAGCAACTCCGTTCCCTCCATGACCCCCAGCACAGCGGGCTTAAAATAGGGAAACAGCAGCAGGTAATACATCCATTGCCGCAGATATTTCAGGTTCATTGCAAGACTCCTTCTGTCAGTGCCCGCCAAACTGGTTCATCAGGAATGCGCCGACATGCCGGAGATTCAGCTGAATGATGGGACCGTAAATATGATACTTGATCTTTTCTTTTTTTGTCAGCGCGGGAGATCGGAACAATTCGTCCCGGTAGACCCTCAGTTCTGACCGCAGGTGCTTCACCGCATCGCCGTCACCGGCGATGACGCTATGGAACATCAAATCCCGGACGCCCTTTTGATACTTCATTTTGGCCAGCGCCTGCACATCCGGTGACAACGAATCTGTCAGTTCCACAATTTTTTTGCGGGCCGCCAGCTCTGTCAGTTTGCGGTCCGTCAGCTTTCCATACATGGCTCCGCTGTTCCGCACATAATAGCAGTACAGTCGGTCCGGAAAAAATACCGTCTGCTTTACGCCGCTGCGGAAAATATATTCGCCATCCTCCACAATGTGGAGGGATTCATCAAACCGCATCAGCTTGCCATCCGCTCCCGTCAGGGCCTCCCGGCGAAAAAGCTTGTTCCACACCACGGTAGTATAGCCATCAGGACGCAGCAGCAACCGGGCCATTCCATTCCGGTCCACCGTCTCCGGCTCCGAATGCCCTGTGGGCAGATAATCCTGCTTTCCACTGGCCGCATAGATCCGGTCAAAACCACAGCAGGCCATATCCGCCCCGGTTTGCTCCAGGGCCTCCGCCAGTCTGCGGACATAATCCGGCTTGAGAATATCGTCGGCGTCGGTAAAGCCGATATAGTCTCCGTCCGCCAGGGCCAACGCCCGATTGCGGGCGGCAGAGACACCGCCGTTTTCCTCGATCACAACGGTAATCCGGCGGTCCCGTTCTGCCAAACGGGTCAAAATCTGCACCGATTCGTCTGTGGAGCCGTCGTCGCTGAACAGGATCTGCAGATTCTCCCAATCCTGCCCCAGCAGAGACTCCGCCATTTGGGGCAGATATTTGGCCGCATTATAAACAGGAATAATCAGACTGACCCGCTTCATGGCCGTCCCAGCTCCTGCTTGATCTTGGTGGTGGAGATCTCCGGGGTCCGGGGTAGGTATACCACCTCGCACAGATCCTTGAGGAAGTCAAATTTTCCCGCCCAGTCGTCACCGATGACAAAGGTATCCACCTGATAGAGCTGCACATCGCTCCGCTTTTGATCCCAGCTCTCCTCCGGGATCACCAGATCCACATAACGAATGGCCTCCAGCAGACGCCGCCGCTCCTCATAGGAAAAATAACACACCTTGTTCTTTTCCTTCAAATTAAACTCATCCGTTGACAGGGCCACGATGAGGTAGTCCCCCAGAGCCTTGGCTCGCCGCAGCAAATTGATATGCCCGTAGTGCAGCAGGTCAAAGGTTCCATAGGTAATCACACGCTTCATACTATACCTCTCAGTTCTCCCCAGTCACAGTGCCGTGCTTGTTTTGTTCCTCCGCCGGAGGTGGGGTCATATAGTCGCCATACATCTGCCGAAGCACCGTGTCATAGTCCTTTGGCCCGGGCAGTTGCATATCCTCAAAGGGATACGCCGCGACCTCATTGTATATGCTTTTGGGAAACATCTCCCGAAATTTATAGGCGCCCATAAAATTGACCACCCGGGAAGCCCCCTCATAGGGATACCGCTTCAGGCATTTGTCAATGAGGGTCATACGCTTTTGGGTATTCAGCCGCCGCTCCAGCTTCAAATGCTTCCCCAGCGCAATAAGGATCTTCTCGTGGAGAGGCCGATGGGCCAGGTTCACCGCCACAACCTCGGAAAACTGGCTATACTTGAGCATCATCCGCAGATATAGCAGCCGGTATTTATGCAGAAAAAAGGAGACTTTTCCTGCCGGTACGCCATCCAGCGGAAATAGGTCAATCCAGGCGCACCGGGTCTTTTCCACCTGGGCGGAGGTGTCCAGAATCTCAAAGGAGGGATCCACCACCTGGGCTGGATAGTATTGCATCTCTGGATCCGAGGCGAAGTGCCGCAGCACATAGCCTTTTTTCAGCTCCGAAGGAGCAACTTTCAAAAAGGTCTCATAGTCCTTGCGGCTCAGGCTCAGGTCCACATCATCATCCCAGGGAATAAAACCTTGATGCCGGACTGCACCCAGGAATGTGCCGCCCATCATATAGAGCTGGAGTCCATGCTTTTGGCAGATCTCCACCACATTTCGGACGATCTCCAATTCACACAGCTGGAGATCCCGCAGGGTCTTTTCCATGTGTCAGTCCCCTTTTTTTCTGAAAAATTTCCGCTTTAAGAAATTACCGCCCTTTTTCAGCCAATTCTGCCGTTCCATAAACATCACCGGTACCTCCCGGTATGGAATCCCATTGGCCTCCAGATAGACGTCCAGCAGCCGTTCGCTGATAAACCCGAACACCCGCTTGTCGTACTGACTGTAGGAAGAAGTATCGAGCTGCTGTTCCACAGCGAAGAGAATGTTAAACAGCCACTGGCAGTAGCCGTCAAAGATCTCCCGTTTCATCAAAAACATATTGAAAATATGAGCCCAGGATCGCTTTTTCATGGCAGCCACAGCTTTGCGATAGGACTCCCCACCGGCTTCCGCCAGGGACAGGGCCAAATCCAACCCCTCTCGCGGATGGGCGTGAATATACTGATTGTAGGCAGTCTCAATGTAATAATTCCGGCGTTTAGGCAGCAGCACATCGCTGGTTTGCAGCAGTTCTTCCGCCTGCTTTTCCGTTAAAATACAAGCCCACTTATCTCCACCGGCTTTCCCGCGGAAGTATCGCCGATAGTGACACAGTCCCACATAGTCTGCGTCCAGGTTCTTCCACGCCCAATAGATCCCTGTGAGCTCACAGAACGTGGGGTTCTTTTCCGAAATATTGTCTCCGGTATTGTCTCCCTGAAAGCCCAATTCCAATGCCTTGCCCGCTTTTCCCACATGGAGGGGCAGGTACATGGGATCCTTCGGCATCCGATAGGCCTTGTGGGCGGCCACAATCATCCGAATTTTCATAGCAGCTTCTCACACAGTCTCAGGGACGAGGCAATCACCTTATCCATGTCATAATACTTGTATTCTCCCAGCCGACCGCCAAAGTGTACGCCCAATTCTTGGGCCGCCAAAGCGGCATACTTCTCATAGAGGGCATTGTTCTCCTGGTCATTGACGGTGTAATAGGGTTCTTCTCCCGGTGTCCAGGCCGCAGGATATTCCCGGGTGATGACGGTTTTGGGCTGGGTACCAAATTCAAAATGCTTGTGCTCAATGATTCTGGTAAACGGCGTCTCCCGGTCTGTGTAGTTCACCACAGCATTGCCTTGGAAATTGTCCGTGTCCAGCACTTCTGTCTCAAACCGCAGAGAGCGGAACTGCAGCGGCCCATAGCAGCAGCCGAAATACTGGTCGATAGGACCAGTATAGATCACCTGCTCCGCCATAGATCGAAGCTGTTCCCGCTCCTGAAGATAGTCGCAGCCAAGACGCACTTCCGTCTGCGCCAGCAGCTTTTCAAAGATCTTTGTATAGCCACCCTCGGGAATTCCCTGATAGCGGTCGGTAAAATAATTGTTGTCATAGGTAAACCGCACCGGCAGCCGGCGAATGATGAAGGCCGGCAGCTCCTTGCAGCTCCGTCCCCACTGCTTTTCCGTGTACCCGCGGACCAGCTTTTCATAAATATCCGTCCCCACCAGGGTAATGGCCTGTTCCTCCAAGTTTTTGGGATCGGTCACGGCACCCTTTTGGGCTTCAATAATGGCTTTGGCCTCTGCCGGTGTGGCAATCCCCCAGAGCCGGCTGAAGGTATTCATATTGAAAGGCATATTGTAAATCTCGCCCTTGTAGTTGGCAATGGGCGAGTTTACATAATTATTAAATTCCGCAAATTGGCCCACATAATCCCAGATGGTCTTATCGGAAGTATGGAAAATATGAGCGCCGTATTTATGGACTACAATTCCTTCCTGCTCCTCAGTATAGCAGTTGCCGCCAATATGGTTCCGCCGGTCGATCACCAGGCATTTTTTCCCCCGAACTTGAGCCTCATGGGCAAACACAGCGCCAAAGAAGCCTGCGCCCACCACCAGAAAATCATACTTCATAAAAATCTCCCTTTTATCGGGCGCCGTCCATACGAACCACTGCGCCTACGGTCCAAAACAGAATTTTGATATCCAGCAAAAATCCCCGTTCCCGCACATATTGCAATTCCAATGCCTGCCGGGCACCGTCCGTATAGGTGACATTGCTGCGGCCTCGGGCCTGCCAAAGCCCCGTCAGGCCGGGCTTGCAGGACAGGAGCAGGTCCCGGTCTTTCCCATAGAGCTCCGTCTCCTCCTGGAGCACCGGTCGCGGTCCCACCAAGGATAGTTTTCCGGAGATAATGTTAAAGAGCTGCGGCAGCTCGTCCAGACTGGTTTTGCGCAGGATTGCTCCCACGCGGGTGATCCTGGGGTCCTTTTCCAGCTTAAAGTTTTTCTTATATTCCGCCAGTTCCTCCGGCGAAAGCATTTCCTCCAAGCGGTCGGCATTGTTTTTCATGCTTCGAAATTTATAGACCACAATGGGCTTTCCATGGAGTCCCACCCGTTTAGCCCGATAAAAGATCGGAAATCCATCCTCCGCCACCACCGCTATAGCGATGATCAGCAGCACAGGGGACAGCACCACCACCGCCACCAGGGAAAACAGCAGATCGCACATCCGTTTCAGGCACTGGTAAACCGGTTTTTTCCGAAATCCCATGGTTTCTTCCTTTTCCATTTCCAACGCTTCACTTCCCGTCAGTCCAAATCCCCCGCAATGGCAGTCAAATACTGACCATATCTGGTTTTTTCCATTTTCTTAGCCAGCTCCAGCATTTGATCGGTGTTGATCCAGCCATTTCGCAGCGCCGTCTCCTCCAGGCAGCCGATCATCTTACCGCTACGCTGGGCAGCCCGAACCGCTCCAGCGGCTTCATAGAGGCTGTCGGCGTTTCCGGTATCGAACCAGGTGAACTCGTCTCCCAAGGTCACCACATTCAGCATCCCATAGTTCAGATAAGCATTGTTCACAGAGGTGATTTCCAGTTCTCCCCGGGCGGAGGGCTTGACCTGCCGGGCAATGTCCACCACCTTGTTGTCATAGAAGTAAAGGCCGGGAACGATGTAGTTGGACTTGGGATGGGCCGGCTTCTCCTCAATGGAGATCGCCTTGCCCGCAGCGTCAAATTCCACCACACCGAAGGCTCTCGGATCGGTCACATAGTAGCCGAAGATGGAGGCCCCTTCCTTGTTCCGCATGGCCATCCGCAGCTTTCTCCGGAAGGCCGGGCCATAAAAAATGTTGTCACCCAATGCCAGACACACAGAGTCCTCACCAATAAAGCCAGCACCAATCAAGAAAGCATCGGCAATGCCCCGCTGGACCTTTTGCTCAATATATTCGATATGGATTCCCAACTGGCCGCCATCCCCCAGCAAGTTGACAAAAGGATCTTTGTCGTCTGGAGGCACAATCACCAGAATATCCCGAATCCCAGCGGTCATCAGCACATTCAGCGGATAATAAATCATGGGCTTATCATAGACGGGAAGCAGCGGCTTGCAGACTGGCATCGTGACTGGATAAAGCCGAGTCCCTTTTCCGGCCGCCAAAATAATACCTTTCATGGCGTTCCTCACTTTCTCTGGCCCTTGGAAAAACGCATTGTGTTTTTCCGCGTTTTCACGCAGTATAGTTTTATTATAATATCCTGAAATGCTTTATTTGTCAATATTCTGTACGTTTCGCGGCCTGTTTCTTCCGGCTCCTGAGGGAGCGAAAAAAATCCCGCAGTAGTTGGGCGCAGGGTTCCTCCAGCACACCGGAGATCACCTGGGGATGGTGGTTATAATCCATGGAAAACAGCCGGGCCACTGAATCCACGGACCCGGCCTTGGGATCCTTGGCTCCATAGACCACCACCGGAATTCTGGCATTGATGATAGCACCTGCGCACATAGGACAGGGCTCCAGCGTCACATAGAGCCGGCACTGCCACAGCCGCCAGCCGCCCAGGCGACGGCAGGCCTCATCAATGGCCAGAATCTCCGCATGGCCCAGGGCAGTTTTTTTCGTCTCCCGACAATTTCTGCCTCTTCCCACGATCTCATCCCCCAGAGTCACCACGCATCCGATGGGGACTTCCCCCTCCTGTGCTGCCTGGCGTGCCAGCTTCAGAGCCTCCTCCATAAAGATCTCATGCTGGGTCATAGTCTGGCCTCCCTAGGCCGAAACACCAGAAACTTACTGAGCAAATAGTTTAGCAGTATAACCACGCCGGTTATAACAATTTTAGCCGCTCCGCCGGTGATCCCCAAGACCGGACGGCTGAAGCCATGCTTGACCAGCAGGGCCACGCCCTGTACTTCAATGACCAAGGACAGCAGCCGGGCTGCCAAGAACTCGGCAAATTCCCGCCAAAAGGCCATACCGCCCTTTCCTCCAGTACAGAACACAAAATATTTATTGGTCAGAAACGCAAACAGTACCGCTCCGCACCATCCCCAGGCATTGGCCCACCGGATTCCGACCCGATCCACCAGAACACTGTAAAGACACACGTCAACCGCAACGGTTCCAACACCAAAGGCCGCATACAGCAGCAGTTCCCGATTCTTCTTCAACAACTGTTTCATGGCATTACGCTCCTTTGTTGGTAACATACTATATCAAAGCCCTCAAAAAGTCAAAGCAAACTATACCTCCGGGCTCTATTTAGGCGTTTTTTTCACAGAATCTTTTCCTTTTCGGAAAAATCCCCAGGTTTTGTTGTATTTAAGCTTCAAATGTGCTATTCTTATTTCAACTGTAAACTGGAGTGTGACAGATGAAAAAAGTACTTTTTTCCCTGTTTTTCATATGTATTTTCCTGGTGCCGGCTTTGGCGGATTATCAGGTGGACAGTGTGGCGGTATCCGCAGAAGTCTCCGCCAAGGGCCGCGCACAGGTTACCACCACCGTGCAGCTCACCTTTGATACCGCCACCGAACAGGTAACCATTCCCCTGGCCAACACCGATGTAAGCCGAGTCTCCGCCGGAGACTACCGGTTCTCCGTGGACGAGACAGACGATGGCACTGATGTGATCGTCAAGAATAAAGACGGATTTGTGGGAACCCAAACCTTTCTCATCACCTACACCGTTTCCTATGCCGACGACGGCGACGACGAAGCTGACACTTTTACTTTGGGCCTCCTCAGCTCCCGCTGGGCCCGGCCCATCGGTTCCTGCAGCTTTCAGGTCATTATGCCTCAGGCCTTTGAAGCCGAACCACAAATCGTCAGCGGTTACTACGGCATACTCTCTGCAGCTGATGCGGGCCTCACCGTCACGGACACCAGTTTCAGCGGCAGTGTCACCGAGCGCATGGCCTATGATTCGCTTTCTGTGGTGCTGACACTACCCAATCAGTATTTTGCTGTCCGCAGCACCACCATCCCCGTGATCTCCATCACCTTTTTATCGGTGGGGATGCTGGCTGTTCTGCTGCTCTGTATACTCTATTGGCGGCTCAAGCTCCGTTCCCGCAGAGTCAGCAGTTCTCCCAGGCTGTTACGTCCGGAGGGAATCCTGCCTTGTCAGCTTCCCACGGTGTTGGATGGCAGCACCTGCGATGTAGCCGCCATGATTCTCGAATGGGCCAATCTGGGGTATCTCTCCATCTCCTACGCACGAAGCGGCACCCCTATGCTGACCCGATTGATGGTCATGGGCTCTGAACGCAGCAAGGCCGAACAGCGACTCTTTGCCCAGATCTTTGCCCAACGCAGCCGTACTGCCATTACTCCGGGCCGGTTTTCCCGGGCGGCTGCGCAATTTCGGGCAGCTTCCAACCGTTCCTTGCATCGGGTCATTTTTGATCCCAAAAGCGGCAATCCCGCGCTGGTGCAGATTCCATGTCGATTGCTGTTGGCGCTGGGCATTGGCTATATGGCCTATCAGCTGCTTCCGGAAGGCGGCGGCTTCGTGGTCCTGGCGGTACTCATTGGGCTGGTAGGTCTGTTCTATAGCCTTCAGCTTCATAATGCACTGCTGCGCTTTGCCGCACTGCGTTCCACCTCGCCGGTTTTGCTTCTCTATCTTGCCCTCATGCTTTCCCTGCTGCCCATTTCCCTGATGGCAGGCACATTCCCGGAAATCGCTGTGGGCATTGCTGCCATACTTTTTTCCAGCATCGCCACTGCGCCCGGTCCCCGGCGAAGCGCCAGAGGCGTGGACGCCATGGCCCAGACAAAGGGCTGCCGCACCTTTTACCGTCAGGCTGCCTGGAAACGACTCCAGGTCTTTCAGGGAAAAAGCGCCCGTTTTTTCCAGACACAGCTGCCCAATGCCGTGGCTCTGGGTGTAGAAAAACAGTTTGCCCGGCGTTTTGAGGATCTGTCTGTCCCTGTGCCCGAATGGCTGACCGTTCCCAAAAAATCGCCTCAAACCGCTAAAAACCTTCAGCAACAGCTTGCCCCGCTTCTGCGGCAGTTACGGGAAGCTTTTCGGTAATTAATGCCAATTTTCTTGCGAATTAGCGGTATTATTCCAAAAAACGTCGGATTTTTGATGGAAATCCGGCGTTTTTTTGATTGCTTATTCTTTACATGAGAGGATCCTTGTGCTATACTATCCAAGGATTTTAGCAGTTATGTAAATCTGTCGCGTGATACAAATATCACCTCAGCGGCATACTATAGACCAAGAAGAAATAAAGATTGTGAGGGTGCAACATGGCACAATATGTGATTCGCGGCGGAAATCCGCTGCACGGCACAGTCAATATCAGCGGCGCAAAAAATGCAGCCGTCGGGATTCTTCCGGCAGCACTTTTGGTAAACGGCGTCTGCCGGATCGAAAACGTGCCGGATATTTCCGATATTCAACTGTTCTTTGATATTCTTACCCGTATGGGCGCCACAGTCAAAATGATCAACAAGACCACTTTTGAGCTGGACTGTTCCTCTGTACACACCACCTCTGTCCCCCATGAGCTGGCATGCAAAATTCGGGCCTCCTACTATCTGGTTGGCGCGCTGCTGGGCCGGTTTGGCAAAGCCACTGTAGCCATGCCTGGAGGCTGCGACTTCGGTGTGCGTCCCATTGACCAGCACATCAAGGGCTTTAATGCTATGGGCGCCGACGTACAGATCATCAGCGGTGACATCGTTGCCACCACCCAGCAGCCGCTCCACGGTGGCCGAATCTATTTGGACATCGTCTCCGTGGGCGCCACCATGAACATCATGATTGCGGCAGTGTTGGCCGAGGGTACGACCATCATTGAGAACGCCGCCAAAGAACCCCATATTGTGGATCTGGCCAACTTTTTGAATGCCATGGGTGCCAACATCTCCGGTGCCGGTACCGATGTCATCAAAATTCGAGGTGTCCGGCATCTGCGGGGCGGCAGCTATTCCATCATTCCCGATCAGATCGAGGCCGGTACCTACATGGCTGCTGTTGCTGCCACCGGCGGCAGCGTACTGATCAAAAACGTTATTCCCAAGCACCTGGAGTGTATCTCCTCCAAGCTGCGGGAGATGGGGGTCCGGGTCACCGATCAGGGTGACGCTGTGCTGGTGGAATCCACCGGCCGCCTAAAGAAGGCCAAGGTCAAGACCATGCCCTATCCCGGTTTTCCCACCGATATGCAGCCGCAGATCGCTGTTTGCATGGCCCTGGCACAAGGCACCAGCGTGATCACCGAAAGCGTCTGGGATAACCGTTTCCGGTATATCGGCGAGCTGCGGCGGATGGGCGCCAATGTGCAGGTGGATGGAAAGATTGCCGTCATCGAGGGTACCCAAAAGCTTCGGGGATGCCCGGTAAAGGCCTGTGATCTTCGTGCCGGTGCCGCCATGGTCATTGCTGGTCTGGCTGCCGAAGGTACCACCACCATCAGCGACATCAAATACGTGGAACGGGGCTACGAAAATATTGTGGAGAAGCTTCAGAATCTGGGGGCCGATTTTGTCCGAGTAGAGACACCGGAACCGCCCCTCAGTGTGATCCACGCAGGATGAGTTTTCTGTCCGGCATGAGAAAATTCTCATGCCGGAAATATTTTACTTGACATTGGTGAATGTCCGCTGTATACTAAGTAAGTATTCAAAATAATTGCTTTGTTCTCGCAGATAGACGCAGATCAATATTAGTTGATTGAAGCGTCGGTCTGCGGGTTTGTTTTTATATGGGTACAATTTTTGAACGGAGGTACTGGTTATGAATCACGGTACTGTAAAATGGTTTCACGCGGAGAAAGGCTTCGGCTTTCTCTCCAACGACGATGGCAGCGGAGATGTGTTTGTGCATTTTTCCGCCATTGCATCCAAGGGCTATCGCACGTTGGAAGCAGGGCAGCAGGTGTATTATGACACCGAGCGGGACCCCAAAAATGCCGGCCGCCTGAGAGCCGCTAATGTAACACTGGCCTAAACGTCAGAGCCCGCCGGAAACCGAAGTTCGGTTTCCGGCGGGTTTTCTTTGACTGCTGCTGTTGGACAGTAGCAACATTTTTACATTGCTTGCCGTTTCAGCACCCGGCCCAGGCGATCCTGGACCAAAACGCCATGGTCACATGCGATTTCCCCGTTGACAAAAACATAGTCGATTCCCTCCGGCGGAAGGTCCGGCGTCTCGAATGTGGCTCTGTCCCGGATGGTCTCCGGGTCAAAGATCACCACATCGGCGTCGCTGCCTGGGGCAAGATTTCCTTTCTTCTTCAGTCCCAACCGCCTGGCTGGCAGCGCCGTCATCTTTTCCACCGCATCATAGAGGGACAAACTGCCTTCCCGTACATATTCGGCGATGAGCCGTGGGAATGTCCCTGCGGCTCTGGGATGGCCCTGCCGGCTGTGCATCAGCCCGTCGCTACAGAGCATCACCGCCGGATGGGCCATAGCCATGGCCACATCCTCCGGCTGCATCACATGGGCCACTGTGATGGTCTCCGGATAATCCCGCCGTAGAATCTCAAAGATCTCCTTGGTACACCGCTGCCCCTGGTAGGGCCCGTCACAGAGCACGATGGCATCGTAATCGCACTGATACCGTTCCAGGAATCCCGGGTCATAGGTAGTTTCCCCGATCTGGGTGCTGAAGGCACTGTATGGATAGCAGTCAGCCATCACGTCTAGGCCATGGAGCCGGGCCTCATCCAGCTGGGCCAGCACCTGGGCCATCTGCCCATAGCCACCCATGGAGCCCAAATGGCTCACCTGCATTTTCAGTCCGTAATTCCATCCGGCCTCCAAAAATTCATCAATGGACGCGAAGATGTAGGCGGCATCGTCCCGCACATGGGCCGAAACCAACAGATGCTCCCTTTGGCAGAGCTGGGCCGTTTCCATCAGCTCCTGCCGGTTCATGCCGGGATAGTAACGGATGCCATAGGAGATTCCAAAGCAGCCGGCCTCCAGCCATTGGGCCAGAACCTCTCGGACTTTCGCAATTTGCGCCCCATTCAGTGTGGCATATTTATCCTGAAAGCCGGCAGCCTCCCGGGCAGAGCCATGGCCGGCCATCATGCAGAGATTCACCGGCAGTCCACCGGCCGCCTTTTCAAAATACACCGGTGGCGGCAGAACATTCTCTCCGCAGTTGCCTCCCAGTGCCGTGGTCACCCCCATCCGCAGCATGCAACCAAAAATGGAGTGCTCCAGATCCTGCAGCTCTTCCGCCGGCGCCTCATGCATATGAATATCCAAAAAGCCGGGGCAAACGATCTTTCCCGCAGCATCCACCCGCCGAAGATCTCCCTCCGGACGTTCTCTGGTGAGCGCCGCTACCTTTCCGTCCTCCAGGATCAGATGCAAGTGGCTCTGAATGCGGTTTTCCGGGTCCAACACCAATCCATTTTCAATTACCGTGCGCACAGCCATCACTCCCGCTCCAAAATCGTACTCTCTCGCAAGAGGGCATAGGCCTTCTGGCTGATGATCTCCGCCCGCAGCTCCGCCTCTGTCTCCGGTCCTGCATACTGCTTGAGCTGCTCCTTGGGCATACCGTACTGCTGGGCCATCTGATCCCAGCAGCTTTCCACCTCGGCGTCCTCTGCTGTAAAGCCCTCCGCCTCCGCAATGGCAGACAGTACCAGCCGCAGCTGGATCCGACGTCTGGCCAGAGGATACATTTCCTTCCGCATCCCCTCCAGAGTCTTGCCCGTCTGCTGGCAGAACTGTTCGATGGTCATGCTCTTGGCGGCGATCTCCGCGGCAAACTGCTGCACACAGATATTGGCTTCGCTCTCCACCATAGCCTCCGGCAGCTTGACCTGCGCCTCTTCCAGAACAATCTTCAGCACCTGGTCCTCGATCTCCTGATCTGCCTGTGCCTTTTTCTGCTGGGCCACCTGCTCCCGAAGCTGCTGCTTCTGCTGCTCGCTGAGGGGCTTTTGCTGCTTTTCCTGAACCTTCTTCACAGTAACCTGGAATACCGCCGGTTTTCCCGCCAACTCCGCCGCATGGTACTGTTCCGGGAAGGTCACGTGAACCTCTACCTGATCTCCGGCAGAAGCTCCCACCAGCTGCTCCTCGAAGCCGGGGATAAACTGCCCGGATCCCAACGTCAGCGCGTAATCCGTTCCGGCACCCCCCGGGAAGGCCACACCGTCCTGATACCCGGTAAAATCGATCACCGTAATATCGCCCAACGCAGCCGGTCGTTCCACCTCCGTAGGCACCAGGTTTTGCGCCTCCACGGAACGCAGAGCCTCCTGATATTCCTCCTCCGTGGGCTCCACCTGGGGCATCTTCACCCGGATGCCCTTATAGCGCCCCAGCTGCATCTTCGGACGGAGCGCAAAGGTCAGGGTAAACTCCGCGCCGTCCTGCTCGCTGGCTTTCAGCACCGCCACCTTGGGCTCCGACGCCACCGGCAGATCCACCTGACGCATCACATCCTGATAGATTCCAGAAAACAGCTCCTGCACTGCCTCCCGCAGCAACGTTCCGGCTTCCGGGTTCTCCTCCAGTCCCTCCCGGGGAATGGAGAAGTTTTCGTCTTTCTGGTGCTTTTTATACACCCCATCAATGGCCTTGGTCACGTCCGCGCCGGGTAGAGTGACCCCCACCTTGGCCATACCGTCCTCCTGGGAAAGAATTTTGATTTCCATTGTACATACTCCTTTTTAATAGCCTTTCGTTTTGTCCACTACATTGCGCAGCGGTCTACCCGCAAAATACCGCTCCAAGTTATCCTGAAAAATCTCAAAAATCACTGCAGCGTTATCCGCATCCAGATCAGAACCGGACACATGGGGTGTTATAATCACCTGTTCCATGTCCCACAGCGGGCAGTCCGGCGGCATGGGTTCTTCCTCCGCCACATCCAGCATGGCGCCGCAAATCCGTCCCTGTCGGAGCGCATCGGTGAGATCCTGCTGCACAACGGTTTTACCCCGACCTGCGTTGAGAAAAATGGTTTCTGCTTCCATGGCGTCAAACACATCTTTGTCGATAAGTCCCAGGGTCTGTCCAGTCAGAGGCAGGCAGGCCGCCACAATATCTGATCCGGCCACAGCCTCTTTCAGCCGTTCCACCGGATACACCTGGTCAAAGTCCTCCCTAGGATTTCCGCTGCGGCTGACGCCCCGGACAGTGGCACCCAGACTGCGACAGTACCTGGCGAAGGTTCCCCCCAGATTGCCAGTACCGAGGACCGTCACCAGACTGCCCCGCAAAAACCGCAGCGGACCCACACGCCGCCAGATCTTCTCCCGCTGCTGCCGCTGATACTCCGGCATTCTTCGGAGCAGCATCAGGCTGCCCATCAGCAGCTGTTCCGCAATGGCCGCGCCAAAGGCACCGGAGGAATTGGTCAGCACCACACCGGGGTGTGGATAGAGTTCTTTCGCCGCATACCGATCCGCACCGGCGCAGGGCAGCTGCAGCCAGCGCAGCTGCTGGGCCTGCTGCAGCTGCCCTTTGGAAAAATAGCCGCAGAGGATCTCGCAGTACGGCAGAATTGCCTCCGGCTCTGACAGCTCAATCAAATTCGTCAGCGCATAGCCGCGAGACGCGACCAGCTCCCGGAGTAAAGCCACCTGCTCTGGAGAAAAGGGCGTCCCCATCAGCCCGATGTGCGGTATATTCTCTTTAAAATTTGTAACTTGCCTCATGATTTCCCCCATTTTCGGAAAGATAACTAATACTATAACAGATTTTCCGTTCCACGACAACGATTGTGTTTGAAAAACGAAAAGAGATGCGCTATGATAGGGGCGCTTTTCAGAAGGGAGGAGTACGGGATGGACAAGCAGCAGCTATTGACCGATGCTCTGGATGTGGGGGAAGGCCTGTTGACCCGCGGAGCCGAGGTAGGCCGGGTAGAGGATACCATTACCCGAATTTTAAAATCTGGCGGAGCGGACCGGGTGGATGTATTTACCATCACCACCAGCATTGTGGTAACCTGTCGCTTTGGGGATCAGACGCTGACCCAGACCCGTCGTGTCCGGGAAGCTGTTTACAACATGACGGCCCTCACGGAATTAAACAGCCTGAGCCGGGAGATCTGCTCTGGAACCCTTACCCACACCGATATTGCCGCTCGCCTCAGGTCCATCTCCACTGCCCCAGCCTGCAGCTTTCGCCGCTCCATTTTGTTCTATGCCCTGACCAGCTTTGTATTCTCCCTATTCTTTGGCGGAAGCCTCCTGGACGCCGTGCTCTCCGGGGCTATCGGTGTTTTGATTCGTTTCATGCTCCACGCTCTTCGGCGTTTGGAGGTACCTGGTATTGCTGTCACCCTACTGTGCTCCATTGTGGGCGGCTTTATTGCCCACAGTCTCATGGGCCTGGGGGTCCCCTGCTCTGCCGACAAAATCTCCATCGGGGACATTATGCTTCTGGTCCCAGGTCTGGGCATGACCAATGCCATCCGGGATATGTTCACCGGGGATACTATTTCGGGGCTGCTTCGTTTCTCCGAAGCCCTGCTGCTGAGTCTGGCGCTGGCCTGGGGCTTTGCTCTGCCATCCCTGTTGTAAGGAGGCCGCACAATGGAACTTTCCACCGCGATTCTGCAGCTATGTGCCGCTACCTTGGGCTGTTTGTGCTTTTCCGTGATCTTCAACGTCCGGGGCCGTCAGCTGCTCTTTACTACCCTGGGAGGGTTTCTCTCCTGGGCAATCTATCTCATACTACATGCCCTGGGCATGGGTATGGTCTCCTGCTATTTTCTATCCAGTGTCCTTATCACCGTCTATGCGGAGATCTGTGCTCGATACCGTCGAACTCCTGCCACGGTGTTTCTTGTTTCTGCTGCCATCCCCCTGATCCCAGGCAGCAGTCTCTATGCTACCATGGTCTACGCTGTCCATTTAAACGGTTCCATGTTCCTTCGTCAGGGGCTCAACACCCTGCTGCTCTCCGGCGCTATTTCCGCCGGGATCATCCTGGTTTCCACCGTGATGCATGCCATCAGCACCTACCAGCGGCGGCACAGGAACTGATCAATTTCCAACATCATATAAAACTATATCCGGTACTTGAAAAATGATAGCCCCACAATGAAAAAAGGACTTGTAGAAAACGCACTTTTCCTCTATAATAGGAAAAGATCACAAAAACTTAGGAGGATACAACAATGAAACATATGGAAGCCGATGTCGTCCTCGTTGGCGGCGGCATGTCCGGTCTCTGTGCGGCCACCCAAGCCCAGGAGTCTCTGAATGCCACCGGCGGCGGTTCCGTCGTGGTGTTTGAAAAATCCGGCACCATCGGCGGCGCTGCCAACATGGGCATGGCCTTCTTCGCTGTGGAATCTCAGCTTCAGAAGGAAAACATGTGCAACGACTACACCAAGGACGAAGCCTTTAACTTCTTCATGGAGTACACCCATTGGCGCTCCGACGCCAAGCTGGTTCGCCGCTGGTTCAATATGTCCGGCGACACCGTGAAGTGGATGCAGGACAAGGGCGTGGAATTCCTGGGCGTGTTCAAGTACTTCAAGAACTCCAAGGTGACCCAGCATATGGTCAAGCTCCCCGGCTCCAACAAGCCCACGGAGCGCTGCGCCTCCGTCATGATTAAGACCGTTACCGAATATGCCCGGGAGATCGGCGTAGAGTTCAACCTCAACACCCCTGTTAAGGAGCTTCTGGTGGGCTCTCAGGGACAGGCTCGGGGCGTCATCGCTGTGGGCGAGGACGGCGAGGAGATCGAGTGCCTGGCCAATGCCGTGATCGTCACCACCGGCGGTATCGGCAACAATGTGGAAATGATCGAAAAGCATATGGGCTGGAAGTGGGGCGTTGATATGTTCACCTTCCGGATCCCTGGTCTGGACGGCGACGGCATGAACATGCTGTGGAAGCTGGGCGCCAAGCAGGCTACGGTCAACATGGAGGTCACTTACAACACCCCCGGTACCACCGACGTGTTCAAGACTCTGTCCGAGACCATGCGTCAGCCCAACCTGATGGTGAACCTGGACGGCAAGCGTTTCATCAACGAGGCCATTATGGACAACACCACCTATACCGGCAACTCTCTGCTGCTCCAGAAGAAGCACATGGGCATCTCCATCATCGACAGCACCATTGTGGACTACTACAAGGAGCACGGTCTGGACTACATCACCTATCATCACAATGTCACCAACCTGGACAACTGGGAGCGTGAGAAGGAGCTCTATTTCTCCGGCGCTCAGTCTGCCGGCGGCAACTCTGTCTTCGCCAGCGAGGACAAGGAGGTTTCCTACGGCGCTGACACCCAGGAGCACAACTTCTTCGAGTGCCAGTCCATTGAGGAGATCGCTGAAAAGACCGGCTGCAACCTGGAAAACCTCAAGAAGACCATCGAGGACTACAACGCCATGTGCAATGGCGCTCAGGCCGGCTACGACTGGCAGTTCACCAAGCCTGCCAAGTACCTCAAGCCCCTGCTGAAGGCCCCCTACTATGTGGCCAAACACTTCCCCTCCGGCTACGGTTCCCTGGGCGGCATTCAGGTCAACGAGAACATGCAGGTTCTGGACAACGATCTGTGCCCGATGCCCGGCTTCTATGCCTGCGGCACCGACACCGCCACGGTCTTTGCGGATTCTTACTGCTTCTATCATCCCGGTTCCACCATGTCTTACGCCATCAACTCCGGCCGTATCGCCGCTATGGAGGCTGTCAAGTACATGGATTCCGATGAGTTCATCGATCCCGAAGACTAATCCTTCCTTCGCAATAACCAAATTGGGCCGCCTTCGGGCGGTCCAATTTTTCCGTCTTTGAAAGGAGCCCACTATGGAATCGTCTATTATTATACATTCCATTTCTCCGGTTTATGACCAGAACAGCCAGGTCCTTCTCTTGGGTACAATGCCCTCTCCCAAGTCCAGAGAAGCCGGTTTCTTCTACGGCCATCCCCAAAACCGCATGTGGCCGGTGCTTTCCCGGCTCTTTGGCGAAGATGTACCTGCTAGTACGGAGGATCGCCGTACCTTTCTTTTGCGGCATCATATCGCCATGTGGGATGTGCTGGCCTCCTGTGCCATTCGTGGCGCTGACGACAGCTCCATCCGGAATCCGGTCCCCAACGATCTACGTCCCATTTTGGAAGCAGCCCCCATCGCCGCCATCTTTACCACCGGTAAAAAAGCTTATTCGCTCTATCGCCGGCACATCCTTCCAACCACAGGCCGTGAGGCTCTTTGCCTTCCCTCCACCTCTCCCGCCAATTGCAGATACGAAACTATAGATACCCTGACAGAAGCATACAAGATTATTCTTCCCTACCTCCACACACAGTGAATTATCATTTTTTGACTTGGAGTTTCATTTTCATACTCTCTTTCATATTTGATACCTTCCGATGGAATTTGATGCTTGCGAGGCCGTTTAATTCTCCATAAAATTGAAATATGAGTCCTGTCGCTCAAGCATTTCAAGTTGAAAGGAGTGTATCTATGAAAAAGAACTCCCGTATATTGGCCATTCTTCTGGCTTTGACGCTGCTGTTTGGCCTGATGGCTGCATGCGGTACTGAGACGGCATCCTCTGCTGAATCAGCTCCAGAAGCCTCCACAGAGCAGGCAGCAGCATCAGAAGCTCCTGCGGAAACCACAGAAGAAGCAGCTCCTGACTCTACAGTCGAGACGTCTACTGAGGAAGGGTCTGCCGCAGAACCTGCTTCTCCGACATCTTGGCCGGAAAATCCTCTGGGTAATGTGGAACTTCCGCTGACTGACGAACCCGTCACAGTGACCATGTGGATGGGCGTTAACCCCAATGTTTTGAAAATCACCGAGGATATCGGCAACGACTGTGCGCTTTGGAACGAGCTTGCCACCCGCACCGGCGTGAATCTGGTGTTTACCGTGGTGAACCCCGATACCGAATCCGAGAAATTTAATCTGATGGTGGCCTCCGATGATCTCTCTGATATCATTTCCAACGCTACCACCCTGTACACCAACGGCGGTGAGGCAGCCGTTGCCGATGAGATCCTCATCGACCATCTGCCCTACCTCACGGAAGAGTTGACGCCTCAGATCTGCAAGCTGATGGAAGCATATCCGGATGCCGTACCCGATGCCCTGACGGACAGCGGCTGGCTGGCCGGTATGCCTCAGCTCAGCATGCAGACTGAAACCACCCAGACCTTTGGTCCTCTGATCCGGCAGGACTGGCTGGACGAATTGGGCCTGGACACCCCCGAAACTTATGACGAGCTTCACGACGTACTGGTGGCCTTCAAGGATCAGAAGGGTGCTGATGCGGCTCTGGCGCTGAACTATGCCGCTACTGGTATCAACAACGGTCTGGTCCAAGGCTACGGCATCAACGGTCTGGTGGCCGACGCCGCCATGAGCGAGCCCTACTACCAGATCGACGACGAGCTTTTCTATGGGCCCATTCAGCCCGAATTTAAGGAATACCTGACCATGGTCCACGACTGGTATCAGGAGGGTCTGATCTGGCAGGACTTCATGTCCTATCCCGATTTCCAGAATCCTCCCACCGACATCATTCTGGCGGACCGCTGCGGCGTATTCTACGGTGAGGTCACCTACATTGCCACCCTGCAGAATTCCTCCAACAACGAGAATTTCAACCTGGTGGCGCTGCCGGACTTCGTGCAGAACCCCGGTGATACCATTCCCTTCAAAGAGGAACGCAGCTACACCGCTTCCACGCCCTGGTCTATCTCCACCCAGTGCGAGTGTCCGGAACTGCTGATGCAGTGGTGCAATTATATGTACACCGATGAGGGTGCACTCCTCTGCAACTATGGTATCGAAGGCGAAAGCTTTAACTTTGACGAAAACAACGTCCCTGTGTTTACCGATCTGATTCTCAACAACCCCGACATGTCCACCACCGTGGCCCTGTTCATGTACTGCATGGATCGCGGCCCCTTCTACCGGGACGAGACCCGGGAGCAGTCCGGCTATACTCCCGCCCAGAAGGAAGCCAGCGATATCTGGACCAGTAACCTGTCTGTGGGTCGTGGCATTGGCAGCACCATGCTGAACACCGAGGAATCCGATCAGGTCAACCAGTTCTATGGCGACATCAAGACCTACATTGAGCAGTCTGTGCTGGAATTTGTCATCGGCAACCGGGATCTGTCCGAGTTCGACGACTATGTACAGCATATCAAAGACATGGGCATCGACGAGGTCACTGCCTGCTATCAAGCTGCCTATGAGCGTTATCTCAACGGTGAGACCACGGCCGCTGCCGGTCCCATGGGTCCCCCGCCTGATGGCGCTCCCCCTCCGGGCTAACTCTTTTCTCTATTATCGGAAGGACCCCGGGCCAGGACAGGCTGGTCCGGGGTCCTTCTCTCAATTCCCCGGCAATCCCTGGAATTTAATAGCGAGACCTTAGAATGATACTTGCAATTCTCACAGTTTTATCGTATGCTATGTTTAGTTTGGATACGAAGGAGGTATTCCCATGAAAACATTTAAAAAGGTGGAGGGTCAGTGGATCGTTCCCGAGACCACAGAGCTCTTCGGCCTGACGATTCTCCCCGGTGCAGAGCTGCTCCCTCCTGAGGGAAAGACCCTGGTCATGACCTGGAACGGTCGCAGTGTTGCGCCAAAGCCCGGTAATTACGAGGGCGACATCGTGCTAGAGGTCCTGGACCCCATCCCCAACGGCAATTACAAGTTCCGCTCCGCCATCTATGTGGAGGGCGGCAGCGTCATTGAGGAAAAATCCGCCCTTTCCGCCGTAACCGACGGCGAAGTGAAGGACGGAGAATCCATTGACGTGGTCATCGAGTCCCAGGATGAAAACTTCAACGGCATCTGCGTGGGGGGCAAGGGTCCCTACACCGTCACCGGTGCTGACATCACCCTCCAGGGCAACGGTGGTAACGACTTTATCGGCTATGGCGCCGGCATTATGTCCGGAGACGACGCTGTGCTCACTGTGGAAGATTCCTATATTTCCACCCAGGGTGCTGCCCGGGGCACACTGTTTGCCGGCGGCAACAGTAAGCTCTATGTGAAAAATTGCGAAATCTCTGCCCAGGACGGCGTGCTGCCTCCCGACTACGAGGACAATGTCATGCCCGGCAATATGCGCCGCGTTCCCTGGATGCTGGGTCTCCGGGGCAACTGCCGTGCCACCAACCTGGCCGACTATGCCGACGCCTGGTACGAGGACTGCACCATCACTTCCGAGGGTTGGGGCGTCATGTCCACCGACGGCGTTCGCCGCTGCCGGCTGAATCTCAAGAACTGCGATGTAATCATCACTGGTGCCAGCGGATACGGTGCCTTCTCCATCGGCGACTGCATCGACACCTTTGAGGACTGCCGCATTGATGTGCCGGATTACGCCCTCATCATGGCCAATGAGACCGCTTCCGGCGTGTTTAAAAACACCAAGGTGGACGCAGGCCGGTTCGGCGTTATGTGCTTCCGGAATGAAGGTGGTCATCTCACCATTGCAGACGGCTCCGTATTCAACACCGATGAAACCACCGTGGTCGTCAAGGGCTGCGCCCCCATCATCGAGGCGGAAAGCTCCGTGCTGGCTCCCGGCAACGGCATCATCCTTCAGGTGATGAATTCCGACGACCCCGGCAATCCCGCAGGCTACTATATCGATCCCAAAGAGGACGACGAGTTCGATCCTGCCCATGACAACACCACAGCCCGGGAAACCTATGACGTCATTGCATCCTTCAAGGATATGACCATCAACGGCGATTTCTACAATGGTTCCACCGGCAAGAAGGGCGATACTGGCCCCAAGATGGTTATGGCGCCTCCTCCCGGTGCTGGTCCGGAAGGACCTGGCGGTCCTGGTGGTCCTGGTGGGCCCGGCAAGGGTCCCGGCAGTGCCGGCAACGGCTATGACGGCGTCCGCAACCTTTCTCTGACCTTCGACAATACCGTTGTCACTGGTATCATCTCCGCTTCCAAGGCCCTCCACCGTGTGGAAAAGGTCTTCAAGGACAATTGCGAAGAATTGGGCGAGGTAGTCAACACCGCCCAGCCTGTAGTCAACAACGGTGTCATCGTCACTCTGAAAAACGGCTCTGTTTGGAACGTGGCAGGCACCTCCTATCTCAGCTCCCTCACCATCGAAGAGGGCTGCTCTGTGGTAGGCACCCTTACCGTGGACGGCAAGGATACCGAGGCGGTTCCCGGCACCTACACCGGTGCCATCACCGTTACCATCTGAGTTTAAAAACGAATTATACAAAAATCGAGCGGACACCGTAGGGTGTCCGCTCGATCGTTTTTCTGACAGGATTTCTCTTGTTAGGGCATGATGATGCCGCCGTTAGGAGAAACGGTCTGTCCGGTCACATACTTTGCCGTCACCAGATATTCCATGCAGCCGGCAATATCATCCACTTCGCCGATCTCACCCAGAGGGATCGCCTGCTTGAGCGCCGCAACCTCCTCCTGATTGGAGCCCTTGAGCATATCCGTCCAGATCATGCCCGGGGCAATGGCGTTGACGCGAATACCATAGCCGCCAAACTCCATGGCCAAGGCCCTGGTAAATCCAATCACGCCGCTCTTGGCCGCACAGTAATCCACCTGATTCACCACACCCATCAAGCCGCCGATGGAAGCCGTGTTGACAATGCAGCCGCCACGATTTTTGACCATGTAGGGAATTACCAAATGCGTTACGTTCAGATAGCTTACCAGGTTCACATTGATGAGGCGGCGATATTCTTCCGGCTGAAGCTCCAGAAAAGACTTTCCATTGGCAATTCCTGCATTGTTCACCAGGACGCCAATCTGCTCCCCAAAGGTCGTCACCGCAGTTTCCACCAAATGCTTGCACTGCTCATAATCGGAGACATCCGCCTGCACAGCGATTCCTTTGGTACCGTAGGTTTTTTCCGCTTCCTCCAGGACCCGTTCCGCTTTGACGCGGCTCTTTTCACTGACGTAATTGATCACCAGATCATAGCCCATCTTAGCCAGTCGAAGGGCCATGCCTTCTCCCAATCCGCGGCTGCCGCCTGTAACAATTGCATATTGCTTTTCCATGATTGATCCCTCGCATTTATGAGATTCAGACCGCATTCTATGGATGTCTGTAACTTCATTATACCGTCATATCCAAAAAGACTCCTAGTGCCAGGATCCAAAAAATCACCGAATGCTTGTGCAATTTATCAGCCGCCCTGGTACTGGCTCATAGCCAACATGGCCAGCATATAGGCCGGCACTGCCAGTTTCCCATCGCCGCTGCCCAGCTGTACCCCGGGCTTGTTGTCCCCATGGAAGTCGCTGCCTCCCGTGGGCAGCAGGGTATACTTTTCCGCCAGGTCATAGAGCTTCTGAATGTCCCCCTGGGTATAACCCGTGTACAGGATCTCCATGCCGGTCACCTTTGCCTCTGCCGCTGTTTTGACCAAAGCTTCCAGCTCCGCTTTTCCGTAGCCGTACTGCAGCGGATGTGCCAACACCGCCACACCGCCGCAGTCCCGGATCAGCTTGACCCCATCAGCAAAGGGAATATACTGCCGGGGCACATAGCAGCTTCTTCCCGTATCCAAATACCGCCGAAAGGCCTCTTTCACCGAGCTAACAGCCCCCAATTCCACCAGCCTTTGGGCAATATGGGGCCGTCCCAACGTGGCACCAGGGAACTTTTCCTCCAGCTGCTCCAGGGTGATGTCATAGCCCTTTTTCTGCAGCTTTTCCAAAATCTTTTCATTTCTTGTTTTTCTGGACTGTCCCACCCACTGGATATAGTCCTTCAGCTTTTGGGCCTCGGGATCCAGAAAGTAGCCCAAAACATGGACCTCTTTTCCCTGATACTCGCTGGAGATCTCGATACCCGGCACCACGGAAATCCCCATCAGCTCAGCCGCTTCCCCGGCCTCCTGGAGTCCCGCCATAGTATCGTGGTCCGTCAGAGCAATGGCCTTGAGGCCTAGCATGGTGGCCAGAGAAACCACCTCCTTGGGACTCATGGTGCCGTCAGAGGCGGTGGTGTGTACATGCAGATCAATTTTATCCATAAGACAACGCTGCCTTTCCTATTTCCTGTTTTTCGGATATTGTATCATAATCCCTGGAAAGATGCCATAGAAAAAGCGGGCCGATTACTCGGCCCGCTTTGGGGTTAATCGTCATAGCCTTTGGGATTATTTTTCTGCCAGTTCCAGGAGTGGGCGCACATATCCGTCAGATTATAGTGAGCCTTCCAGTTCAGCAGCCGTTCCGCCTTGGATGCGTCGGCATAACAGATGGCAATATCACCAGGACGGCGTTCCGTGATCACAAGGGGAATCTTTACACCGCTGGCTTCCTCAAAGGCATGGACCACCTCCAGGACACTGCTGCCCTTGCCGGTGCCCAGATTGATGGGCTCTGCTCCCGTATGATGCAGGGCATAATCCATGGCCTTCACATGGCCTTCCGCCAGGTCCACCACATGAATGTAGTCCCGAACGCCGGTACCGTCCGGTGTGGGATAGTCGCTGCCATATACCGACAGATGATCCCGCTTGCCGATAGCCACCTGGGTGATATAGGGCATCAGGTTGTTGGGAATCCCGTTGGGGGCCTCGCCGATCAGTCCTGAGGGATGGGCGCCGATGGGGTTAAAGTACCGCAGCAGCACCGCCGAGAGCTTCTCGTTGGCCTTGCAGGCATCCATGACGATCTGCTCAATCATTAACTTGGTGGTGCCATAGGGATTGGTGGCCGTTCCGGTGGGCATGTCCTCCGTAAAGGGCGCCTGATTGACCTCGCCGTAGACCGTAGCCGAGGAGGAAAATACGAAGGCGTTGCAATCGTATTGTTCCATCAGCTCCAGAGTGGTCAATGCGGTATCCAGATTGTTGCGATAGTATTTCAGGGGAAGCTTCGTGCTCTCCGGCACACACTTGAAGCCTGCAAAATGGATCACGCCTTCGATGTTGTTCTCCTGAAAAACCGGCTCCAGGGCAGCCGGATCCGCCACGTCGATCTGATAAAACTTGGGCCGGACACCGGAAATGGTCTCAATCCGGTCAATGACCTTCGGGCTGGAATTGGACAGGTCGTCGGCCACAATGACGTCATAGCCGGCACGAATCATTTCCACCGCGGTATGAGAACCGATGAAGCCGGCACCGCCGGTAAGTAATACGGACATGAAAACGACTCCTTTCCATTAAAACTATGTTCAGTATACCACAGCCCCTCCTAAAAGCAAGCAAAATATTGACAATCCCATGTAGGTCGAAGGCAACCTCTGATGCATAGAATGGAGCGGTGATGGATATGAAGCTCAGACGATATGCAGGAACCAAGGGCAGCGCTTTGATTCTGGACACCGGAGGCCATCCGGCGGACCGAAAGGAATGGCAGCTGGTATGCTGCCGCAGTCTGACGCTGCCGGTGGACACGCTGATCCTGGGCCCCCTGGGTGCCGAACAGCCTTTCCGGATGATGGCGCTGGATCTGGACGGCCTTACCGTTCCCATGGGCCAGCGGGAGGCCGAGGTTTTTGCGGCTTTTCTCCAGGACGAGGGTTACGCTCCATGGGGCACCGTATATGTGACGGACGGAACCACCGCCTATGCAGTTCCGGCAGGCCACCATGGTTGGCGTGCTGTTTCCGCCCCGGAAGGCCTGCGGCTCCAGCGGCTGTTGGGGCTGTAACTGAGGCCGTGCGACACCGCACGGCCTCGCTTTTATGCTTGCTTTCCTGTATAGGAATCAAATGTGATCTTTTTGGCCGAACCATGCCTGCACCTAGGGCCATCGTATGAACATAATGTTTCATTGAGCTATTCCTCCCTGCAGCTTCTGATAACAGATACAGAATTTTCCCGCAATAAAAAGCACCAAATTTGTCTTTTTGGTTAGATAGGTGAAAAATCACAAAAAAACATGTAAAATTTCCACGACTTTTTCCATACAGATGCTTGCCGAAGCGAGAAATTTCCTGTAGAATACAAATTGTTAGCTGCTTTCTTTACCGGGAAATGATTTCTGTTTGAAAGCGGCTATCGCTCATTTTGCCGCATGCGGCATCATGAAACATTATCATGTTTGGAGGAAACAAAAATGCAGAAGAGAATCTTTGCGTTGGTTTTGGCCTTGGCCCTTGCTCTCGGTCTCACCGCCTGTGGACAGAGCGTAGGGGAAACGGAAACCACTTCCAGCGCAGCGGAAGGGTCTACCGCCGCAGAGGCATCGGTTTCTGCCGCCGAGGAGGCTCCCGCCGGTGACGCCATGAAGGTGGGCTTTGTCTATATCGGCGACGAAAGCGAAGCCTACACCGCCAACTTCATTGCTGCTGAAAACGCCATCAAGGAGCAGTTCGGCAGCCAGGTGGAGTGCATCGCCAAATACAATGTAGCTGAGGATTCCGTGGAAGATCCTGTTCGGGAGCTGTGTGAGTCCGGCTGCGAGATCATCTTCACCACCAGCTTTGGCTACGGCGCTGTGGTGAAGGAAATTGCCCAGGAGTATCCTGACATTCAGTTCTGCCAGGCCACCTGTGCCGACGCTGCTGCTGAACCTGTTGTTGAAAACTATCACAACTATATGGGCGCCATCTACCAGGGCCGTTATGTGGCCGGTATCGTGGCCGGCATGAAGCTTCAGGAGATGATCGACGCCGGCACCATCACCGCCGACCAGGCGAAAATCGGCTATGTTGCCGCCTTTGACTACGCCGAAGTTATCTCCGGCTATACCGCTTTCCTGATGGGCGTGCGTTCCATCGTGCCCGATGCCACTATGGAAGTCCAGTACGCCGGCACCTGGGGCGACTATGACATTGAAAAGACCATGGCTACCGCGTTGATCGAGGACGGCTGTGTCATCATTTCCCAGCACTCCGATACCGAAGGTCCTGCTGAGGCCTGTGAGGACGCCATGGCCAAGGGTACCGAGGTCTACTGTGTGGCCTACAACCAGGATATGACCGACATTGCCCCCAACACCTGCTTGATCTCCTCTCGCCAGGACTATGCTCCCTATGAGATCGCCGCGGTTCAGGCTGTCATGGACGGCACCGAGATTGCCGTGGACGAGTGGGCCGGCTTTGACAAGGGCTGGGTCGCTATGACCGAGTTGAACACCGCCATTGCCGCCGAGGGCACCCAGGAGAAGATGGATGAAGTCATCGCCGCCTTTAAGGACGGATCCCTCAAGTCCACCGACGTGTTCAAGGGTCCCTACACCGCCACCGACCCCTATACCAACGAGACCATTGATCTGACGGAAGGCTACGACGAGAATGCAACCCAGTCTGCTCCCGCTTACAGCTACGTCATCAATGATATCATCACCATCAAGGGCACCAACTAACGAATAAAGCGAATAGGCGGAGCCGGATTTCCGGCCCCGCCTAAGGTGCGTTCTCAGGACTTTTGAATCCTGCGGGAGAAAGGCTCACATAGGATTGAGCAGTCCTTACAGCACGTTGTACGAGAGAAAGGATGAGGTATTTGGACAAGGAAGTTGCCATCCGTCTGACCAACATCACCAAGCGCTTTGGCGATGTGGTGGCAAACCGTTCCGTTTCCCTGGAAGTGCGGCGCGGTGAAATTCTGTCTCTGCTGGGCGAAAACGGCAGCGGAAAGACCACACTGATGAATATGCTTTCTGGAATTTACTTTCCGGATGAAGGGCATATCGAGGTAAACGGACAGGCGGTTACCATCCGTTCCCCAAAGGATGCCATCAACCTGGGCATTGGTATGATCCATCAGCACTTCAAGCTGGTGGATGTCCTGACCGCAGCGGAAAATATTGTCCTGGGTCTTCGTGAGCCAGGTCGGTTTGATAAGAAAGCCGTTGCTGCCAAAGTTCAGGAGATTAGCGAAAAGTACGGCTTCACCATCGACCCAGAGAAGAAGATCTATGACATGAGCGTATCGGAAAAGCAGACGGTGGAGATTATCAAGGTACTCTACCGTGGCGCCGACATCTTGATTTTGGACGAGCCCACCGCAGTTCTGACACCGCAGGAAACAGAAAAGCTGTTCACCATTCTCCGGGCTATGAAGGCAGATGGCAAGGCCATCATCATCATCACTCACAAGCTTCAGGAGGTGCTGGAACTGTCTGATCGGGTAGCGGTCCTGCGGAAGGGCGAGTTTGTGGGTATGGTAGAAACCAAAGATGCCACAGCCCAGTCCCTGACCGATATGATGGTAGGACAGGCAACCACTCTGAATATTGAACGTCCCGAGCCAAAGGATCCACAAAGACGCCTGACTGTCTCCGGTATTACAGTGGTGGACGCCAACGGTGTCAAAAAACTGGATGATGTCAGCTTTGAAGCCTACGGCGGCGAAATTTTGGGCATTGCCGGAATTTCCGGCTGCGGGCAAAAGGAGCTTTTGGAGGCTGTGGCAGGTCTGCAGAAGGTGGAGTCCGGCTCCATCGTCTACCACGGCGACGAGGGCGATCAGGAACTGGTGGGAAAATCCACCATGGAGATTCGAGAACTGGGCGTCCGTTTGAGCTTTGTCCCAGAAGACCGGCTGGGCATGGGCCTAGTGGGCAATATGGACATGGCCGGAAACATGATGCTCCGTTCCTTCAAGCGCGGGAAATTCGGCTTCTCTGACCGGAAAGCACCGGAGTTGCTGGCGGAAAAGGTTAAAGAGGATCTGGAAGTGGTAACCCCCAGTATCCAGACGCCGGTCCGCCGGATGTCCGGCGGTAACGTGCAGAAGGTGCTGGTGGGTCGCGAGATCGCCTCTAACCCAAAAATTCTGATGACAGCTTATGCTGTCCGCGGTCTGGACATCAACACTTCCTATACCATATATCGGCTGCTGACTGAACAAAAGCAAAAGGGTGTGGCAGTAATTTATGTGGGCGAGGATCTGGATGTGCTGCTACAGCTGTGTGATAGAATTCTAGTACTCTGCGGCGGCAAAGTCAGCGGACTGCTGGACGGCCGGACAGCCACGAAAGACCAGGTTGGTCTGATGATGACAAAGGTAGGGGGTGCGTCATGAATAAAGGTGAACCGCTGATCCGCTTGGCAAAACGGGATGACATTGGCCCTGTGCTGGCTTGGGTGATTCGGATTGCTTCCATTCTGGCAGCGCTGGTTCTGTTTGCAGGCTTGATCGTTGCCGTGGGCTACAACCCTGTTTCCGTATATGGCGCTATGCTGGACGGCTCTCTGGGCAGCGCCCTCAATATACAGCAGACCATCAAAATTATGATTCCTTTGCTGGGTGCGGCACTGGCCATCGCTCCGGCGTTTAAGATGAAGTTCTGGAATATCGGTGTTGAGGGCCAGATTACGGTCGGCGGCATTTTCGCCACCTATTTCGCCCTGACCTTCCAGGATACCTGGCCCTCGGCGCTGTTGCTGCCTGTGATGTGCATTGCTGCTGCCATTGGCGGCGGACTCTGGGGTGTGCTGCCTGCTGCCTTCCGGGCCAAATGGGGCACCAATGAAACCCTGTTTACCCTGATGCTCAACTATATCGCCATTGGGGTAGTCAAGTATCTCCAGGGCGGCCCCTGGGAAAAGGTCCCCAAGGGCACGCAGATGATTGAGCGGTTTTCCCAGACTGCCCGGATGCCCAATGTCTGGGGTGTCACTGTAGGCGGATTTTTAGTGCTGGCTCTGGTATTCTTTATGTTCTGTTATCTGCGCTATACCAAGCACGGTTATCAGATTGCTGTCGTTGGCGAGAGC
>CASEPH010000415.1 GCA_949289625.1 uncultured Clostridia bacterium
CTTTCTCTGTTCCTTATGTGGACAACTCCATTGTATTTGTGGTCATGAACGACTCTGATATCCAGGCCAAAGCGGATCTGGCCGGCAAAGTGGTAGTGACCCAGGCGGATTCCTCCGCCCTGACCGCCCTCACCAGTGAAGAGGACAATGACGAAAACCTGGCGCTCACCGCATCTTTTGCAGAACTGCAGCAGGTTGCGGACTATAACACCGCGTTTTTGAACCTGGAGTCCGGTGCTGTGGACTGCATCGCCGTGGACATCGGCGTGGCCCAGTATCAACTCTCCTCCCGGGGCGACACCTTCCGGATGTTGGAGGAGCCCCTCTCCACGGAGCAGTACGGCATTGGCTTTAAGAAGGGCAACGAGGCCCTGCGTGACATTGTCCAGGATACCCTTTTTGAAATGTACAAGGATGGCACCTTTGACGAGATCACCGCAAAATACGCCGACTACAATCTGCCCGACATGGTCTGTCTGGGCAACTACGTAGAGTAAGCTTGACCCATCGGGGGCAGCCATGGCTGCCCCCATTTTACGCTGAGGAAAGAGGGCTTTTATGTCGTTTCTTGATATTGTTCGTCAGGTGTTTTCCGGTACAGGCGCAACATTTACCATCTTCTTCTCCACGTTGATCTTCTCCATGCCTCTGGGTCTGCTGGTGGCCATGGCCCGCATGAACACTTGGACACCCCTGCATAAGCTGCAAGTATGTTCCGCGGCGCCCCTGCGCTGGATCAGCACCCTGAAGCCGGTACAGTTGGTCATCAAGTTCCTGATCTCCATCCTTCGTGGTACCCCGTTGATGCTCCAGCTGATCGTCTGGTTTTACGGGCCGTATTACCTCTTCGGCATCCGGCTCAACGCCGCCTGGCGTGTGGGCGCCACTGTGGTGGGCTTTTCCATCAACTATGCCGCCTACTTTGCGGAAATCTTCCGTTCCGGCATCCAGAACATCCCCCAAAGCCAGCGGGAAGCCGCCCGGGTCCTGGGCTACAATCGGGTTCAGACCTTCTACAAGATCATTTTCCCTCAGATGTGCAAGCGGGTTCTGCCCCCTGTCACCAACGAGATCATCACCCTGGTGAAGGACACCTCCCTGGCCTTTGTCCTGGCCTATACAGAGATGTTCACCTTGGCAAAGCAGGTGGCTGCTGCTGAGACCACCATTACGCCCCTGTTTGTGGCCGGCGTGTTCTACTATGTGTTCAACCTACTGGTGGCAGGACTGATGGGCAAGCTGGAAAAGAAACTGGAATACTATCAATAAAAGGAGGGATCCCATGAAGTTGCTGGAAATCAATCACTGCAAAAAAACCTTTGATGGACAGGGTGTCCTGCATGACATCTCTTTGTCCGTAGAGGAGGGCGAGGTGGTGGCCATCATTGGACCCTCCGGTTCCGGAAAATCCACGCTGCTGCGCTGCGCCACGTTGCTGGAACATATGGATTCCGGTGATCTTGTCTATCTAGGCCAGTACGCCGCCCGGGATCAGGACGGCACCGCCGTCTATGCCGACCGGAAAAAGCTGCGGGAAATTCAGCGGTATTTCGGACTGGTCTTTCAGAATTTCAATCTGTTCCCCCACTATTCCGTCAAAAAGAACATCATGGATGCCCCCATCCACGTCCAAAAAAGGTCCCGGCAGGAAGCTGCGGAAACCTGCAAGGAGCTTTTGAAAAAAATGGGCCTGTCTGAGAAGGAAAACGCTTATCCCTGTCAGCTCTCCGGCGGACAACAGCAGCGGGTGGCCATCGCCCGGGCGCTGGCCATGAATCCCAAAATCCTGTTTTTCGACGAGCCCACCTCCGCACTGGACCCGGAACTCACTGGAGAGATTTTAAAAGTCATCCGGCAGCTGGCCGAGGAGAAGATGACCATGGTCATTGTGACCCATGAGATGAGCTTTGCCCGAGATGTGGCGGATCGGGTGATCTTTATGGACGGGGGCTATATTGTGGAACAGGGAGATCCCCGGGAGGTCATTGACCACCCGAAAGAGGAGCGCACCCGCCAGTTCCTGGCCCGGTTTTCTCAGTCATGAACCTGGTACTCCGATATGCCGATCCTGCCGGCAATATTACCGCCATTGTGGAATCTCCCGTCCATCCTGAGGATCGCGTGTCCATCTCCAAAGCCATTCTGGCACTGGGAAAGGCAGAACAGGTAGGTTTTGCCGTTTCTCCCCTATTGGGCGGTGACGGCAGGCTCCAGATGATGGGTGGAGAGTTCTGCGGCAATGCTGCCCGGTCCTTTGGCTATCTGCTGGCCACAGAACGGTATTCGTCGGGCCAGCACAGGATTTCCGTGGAGATCTCCGGTGCGGACGCCCCCCTTTCCGTAACGGCGGATCTTCACCTAGGAACCGCTGCCGCAGAAATGCCGCTACCCCTGGGCATGTCCACGCTGACCGTAGCCGGGCAAGCCCTCCCCCTGGTGGAACTGCCCGGGATCTGTCATGTCATTCTGGAGGGACAAGCCCCCAGTTATACCCTGGTACAGCAAGTGCTGGATGCAGCCCGACCACTACCCTATGAAGCCATCGGCGTGATGTTTCTGGAGAGATTGCAGTTGACCCCTGCGGTCTACGTTCGATCCACGGACTCCCTGGTTTGGGAATCCTCCTGCGGCTCCGGCAGCACCGCCTGCGGTTGGTATCTGTCCCAGGAAAAGCCCCAGGGTGAATACACCTACGCTTTCTCCCAGCCCGGCGGCACCATTCAAGTCGCTGTAACCAGTTCCGGGCAGGCGATTTCCCAGATCTCCATGGGCGGTCCCTTAACCCTGTCTCCTCCGGTTTCTTTGACGTTGTAGTCCATTTTCTGTCAAGTCCATTTGGACGCTATGATTTGACACCGGTTCCCTTGCCTGTTATAATGAACCACAGAACATTCAATCCGTGTCAAAGGAGGCCCCCAATTTGAAACGACTATTGCCTCTGGTTTTGGTATTGCTGCTTTGTCTGACCGGCTGCGGTTCCGATCAGTACCGATCCGGCCTCCACCACGCGGAAATCGACGTGGAGGTTTACGGAACCATCTCCCTGGAGCTGGACGCTGACACCGCGCCTATTTCTGTGGAAAACTTCTGCTCCCTGGCAGAGGACGGTTTTTACAACGGCCTCACCTTTCACCGTATCATCTCCGGGTTTATGATCCAGGGCGGCGATCCCAACGGAGACGGTTCCGGTGGTTCCGACGAAACCATTCACGGGGAATTTTCCGCCAACGGCACAGAAAACAACATCTCTCATGTCCGGGGAACCATCTCCATGGCCCGTTCCGATGACTATGACAGCGCCAGCAGCCAGTTCTTCATTGTCCATGAGGACAGTCCTTCTTTGGACGGTCAATATGCCGCCTTTGGCCATGTAACCGAGGGTATGGACGTGGTGGACGCCATCTGCGAAAACACCCAGGTGGAGGACAGCAACGGTACCGTGGCCTGGTGGAATCAACCGGTGATCTCTGAAATTCGAATTCTGGACTGAATAGAACTGGCACAAAGAGGTGCCTCTGGAGCATCAGAGGCACCTCTTTGTCTTTTTTACAGGTATTGCCGAAGTAATTCCAACGCAGGCCGGTATTTCTCCTGAAAATATTGAACCTTTTCTTGATCCTCCGGCCTCAGCCGACTCATATCGCTGTTGTGGTTCAAATCCGCCAGCTTGATCTTTCTGGCGGTGGGATCCGGCAGCAGCCGGCGGATATAGTCCATGTACGCCTCGCCCTTCCGGTGGGTCAGCCGGTCCAGCACCGTCAGCACCTCCTCCGTAATTCCCGCCTGCCGAAGTGCCTCCAAGGTGACGTCCGTATCCTCCACCACATCGTGGAGCAGCGCCGCTGTCACCTCTAGCTCCGTTTCCATCTGCTCCGCCAGATGGTAGGGATGAAACACATAGGGCATTCCGCCTTTATCCCGTTGTCCATGGTGGGCCCGGTAGGCAATCTCCATGGCCAGCTTGGTCTGGGGTGTGTATAACATAAACCAGTCCCTCCTCTCATATGTCCATATTGTATCACAGAAAGGTCGTGTTTTCTATGAAGCTCTACATGCAGCAGGACACCTTCCGCTGGGGCAGTCCCATGCCCCTCTGCGACAAAAGCGGGAAGCCCCGCTATACCCTGACCACAGAGGCCTATTCCCTGGGGAAACGGCTTCATGTCACCGACCTGGCAGGCCGGGAGGCTATCTATATTCGGCAAGTGGTGCCCTCTTTGTTCCCCCGGTACGAAATCGAGGTCTATGGCAAACCTGTGGTAACCCTCTGTAAGGATTTGACTTTTCTCCGTCCCCGGTATACAATGGAGCCCCTGGATTGGGAGATCACGGGCGTCCTGGGCGCCCGTGACTATGAAATATCCCGGCAAAGCACCCTGGTGGCCTCCAGCAGCCCCCAGCAGGAGGATTCCGACAAATCCGTGGTGGCCCTCAGCCTCTATGACCGGAACACTGCCCTGACCGCATTGGGCATTTTGCTGACCATCAACTGTATCTTTGCCCCACAGGAGCCGAAACACCTATGAAGCAAAACCGATTTTTGTCATGGCTGCTGCTATGGCTTTTGCTGCTAAGCTTTTGCAGCTGTAGCGCACCTGCTGCAGCCGGAACCCAGCAGACATCCGTCAGCGGCACGCTGCCTCCCTACGACGGCACCGGTCTGCGAGTGGACTTTCTGGACGTGGGCCAAGCTGATAGTGCCCTGGTCCGCTGCGGTGACAACGCCATGCTCATTGACGGCGGCAACGTGGCAGACAGTTCCTACGTGGTGTCCTATCTGGACGCACAGGGCGTCTCCACGCTGAACTATCTGGTGGCCACCCACGCCCATGAGGATCACGCCGGGGGCCTCAGCGGACCTCTCAACACCTGCTCCGTGGAGCACGTCTACTGCTCCGTCGATGCAGCTGAGGGCAAATTTTTTTCCGATTTTCAAAAATATACCGCCGCCCAGGGGCTTTCGATCGAAATTCCCCAGGTGGGTGACATCTGGCCCCTTGGAGACGCCACTGTGACAGTGCTGGGACCTGTCAGAGCCTATGAGGACCCCAACAACAGTTCCCTGATTCTCCGGGTGCAGTACAAAAGCACCTCATTCCTGTTCACCGGCGATATGGAGGAAACCGCAGAAGCAGATCTTCTGACCACTGGGGCAGATCTTTCCGCCACCGTATTAAAGGTCAGTCACCACGGCAGCGCCACCAGCACCTCCGCAGCTTTCCTGGAGGCCGTGGCCCCCACCTATGGGGTGATCTCCGTGGGCCTGGATAACAGCTATGGCCATCCCGCCCCGGAACTTCTGGACCGCCTACAGGACTACGGCGTGGAAACATACCGTACCAGCGACTCCGGCAATATCTCCTTCCTCTCGGACGGAACAAACATCCGCATTTTTACGGAATCTCAGCAGGCTCTCCCCTCTCCATCGGCAACAGAAACTGACAGTACATATTACATCGGCAACGTAAATTCCCAGGTGTTCCACAGGCCCGACTGTCCCAACCTGCCCATGGAGAAAAACCAGATCCGTTTCGATTCCAGACAGGAGGCTGTGGACGCAGGCTTTCGTCCCTGCGGCAACTGCAACCCATAATCGCCTGGAATCAGCGTCGAATTTTCCCAAACACAAAATTTTATTTCCAGAAAAGGTTGACTTTTGCGCCGCTTATACGGTATAATAACTGATGCCTGTCCCGAGGGAAGGCTTTCCTTTACACGCTGCAGTGTTCTTACACTGTCGAGCATAATATTTCAGGAGGTGTATACAAATGACGAAGCGTACCTACCAGCCCAAGAAGCTCCATGGCCAGAAAGTTCACGGCTTTAGACAGAGAATGTCTACCAGAAACGGCCGCAAGGTTCTTTCCCGTCGCCGCAGCAAGGGCAGAAGCAGACTCAGCTACTGATTCGCCCGTCTCTACACCGTTTGAATTCTAAATTTTTGGGGTGAATGGAGCAATCTGTTCGCCCCATACGTTTATTGCCGTCAACCGCTATATTCTGGAAGGATCCCGCCATGGTTTTTACCCAATCCTTAAAACAGAATCATCTGTTCCGACGTCTGTATCAGCGGGGCAAATCCTCCGCTGGACGCTGTGTTGTTGTCTACTGCCGGAAAAATGGGCTTTCCTACAACCGGCTGGGCATCACCGCCGGCACCAAGGTGGGAAACGCGGTGGTGCGCAATCGCATTCGCCGTCGGATTCGGGAGGCCTATCGGCTTTCAGAATCCGCCTATCGCCGGGGCTATGACATTGTTGTGGTGGCCCGGAGCCGGGCGGCCTATGCAGATTATTGGGAAATCGCCGACTGTCTTCGCAAGCAGTCGGACAAGCTTGGTTTAATCCGAAAGGAGACGTCCCATGAAGCATGTGCTCCTGTGGCTGATTCGGTTTTACCGGAGTAAGATCTCTCCCCTGCGGCCAGCCTGCTGCCGGTTCACACCCACCTGCTCGGCCTATGCTCTGGAGGCTCTGGAAAAGTATGGCGCATGGAAAGGCGGCTATTTGACAATTAAACGACTTCTGCGGTGTAACCCCTTTTATAAGGGAGACTTTTTTGATCCGGTGCCCTAGGCCCGGACAGACCATTCGACCGGAGGTAACGAATGCAATATGTATTGATTCCCTTCGCCTGGCTGCTGCGAACCCTTTATCAGGTGTTCGGCAACTACGGCGTCGCATTGATCCTGTTCTCCCTCATTATTAAGCTTGTGCTGCTTCCCTTCAACGCCAAGAGCAAAAAAAGCATGATGAAGACCGCGCGTCTTGGCCCCAAGCTCAAGGAGCTGGAAAAAAAGTACGGTGACGACAAGCTGAAATACCAGCAGGAGGTTTCCGCCCTGTATAAGCGGGAGAACGCCAGCCCCACTGGAGGCTGCTTGTGGTCTTTGCTTCC
This sequence comes from uncultured Clostridia bacterium, assembly GCA_949289625.1. The sequence goes on from CASEPH010000415.1 coordinate 6,898, forward strand.
TCTGATTCTGCTGATGGCCCTGTATTATGTCGTCCGTCAGCCCATGACCTATTTGATGCAGCTCTCTGCCGATCAGATCACCCAGATCTCTGATCTGCTGACCAGCATGGGCATCGATCTTTCTGCCAGCAACTCCGCATACCATGAAATCACCATTGCCCAGCATATTTTCCAGAACATCGACGCCATTAAAACCATTGTTCCGGATATTGCTGACCGGGCCATTGATTTCACGTTCCTGGGTGTGGATCTGAGTCAGATTCCCTCCTGGCGTTGGATGTTCGACGGTCCCTATACGCTCATTGGCTTTGGGCTGTTTATCATCCCGGTAATTTCCGCCCTGTTCAACTTCCTCTCCATGCTGATCTCCCAGAAGCTCAACGGCTCTGTGGCCACCAATGACAAGGGAGAGAAGGATCAGGACGCTGCTGCCGCTGCCGCCAAGAGCATGAAGACCATGATGTTCATCATGCCCATCTTTTCTCTGTGGATCGGCTTCTCCATGCCGGCATCTATGTGTATCTACTGGATTGCCCAGGCTGTGTTCAACACCTTGTTGGACGGTATTTTGACCATCCACTATAAAAAAATCTATGACGCGGAAGACGAGATCAAACGGCAAAAAGCAGCGGAGGAAGCCGCCATCGAGGCGGAGAAGGAGGCCCGTCGGGCTGAACGCCGTGCCGCGATGCCGGAAGGCGCCAATCCCAACACCAGCCGCCGGAAGATCAAGAAGCAGCTCAAGGCTGCCGAGCCGGAGATCACCGTCAAGGGTAAACTGACCGAGGCGGAGCGTGAGGCTTTGCGGCAGCAGCGCTTGGAAAAAGAGCGGAGCAAGGGCGGCATGTCCGGAGATCCTAACCGTCCCTACAGCCGTGGCCGCGCCTATGATCCTAACCGCTATAGCACTGTCGTGGAAGAGGGTTCCACAGAATCCTCCGATGCTCCCGAGAATGCATCCTCTGATCTTACCGATTCCGAATGACCCAGGATCTCCCTGGGGTCAAACATAAAGGAGCGCATATCTATGTTCAAATCAATCGAAGCCACCGGCAAGACCATTGATCTTGCCATTCAGGCCGGTCTGGAACAGCTTCAGTTGGACCGGGACAGCGTTTCCGTAGAAGTCCTGGCCCAGCCCCGCTCCGGCTTTTTTGGCATCGGCGCCTCTCCCGCCAAAGTATCTCTGACCTATGAGGTTCCCGATCCCGTTCCGGAGAAAAAACCGGAACCTCAAAAGCCCCAGCCTAAGGTGAAAGCCCCTGCAAAGCCCAAGCCGGCAAAAGCAGAGCCCAAGGCAGAGACAAAAGCAGAGCCCAAAGCAAAGCCGGAACCCAAAGCAAAGCCCGAGTCTAAGCCCGCTCCTGTTCCCGCAGAAGCAGGCACCCTGGAAGCCAAAATCGAAACCTTCATGCAAGGGTTGCTACAGCACATGGGTTCCGACGCCGTTCCTTCTGCCACGAAGGTCTCGGAGGACACCTATGCCGTGGAACTGGTGGGCAACAGCCTGGGTATGCTCATCGGCCGCCGTGGTGAGACACTGGACGCCATTCAGCATATCACTAATTATGCCGTCAATCACGGTCAGAACAAGCGTGTCCGCATCAATGTGGATGCGGAGAATTATCGCAAGAAGCGGGAGGAGTCCCTGGTCCGGCTGGCAGAGAAAGTGGCCGGCAAGGTTGTCAAGACCCGCCGCAACATCACCCTGGAGCCTATGAACGCCTACGAGCGGCATGTGATCCACGCAGCCCTGCAGGATTACCCGGACGTCACCACCTACTCCACTGGAACGGAACCCGGCCGCCGTATTGTGGTAGCCTACAGCCGTTACCGCAGCGTTCCCACCGAGGAATAAGCCATCATGTCCCTGCCGAATTTGGCAGGGACATTTTTTCTCTGGTCACAGCGGGGACACATGCCGCTGTTATCATAAAGGCATCCCAGAAAAGGAGATGCCGTCCATGCGTATTTGGAACCGTTTCCGCACCGTTTTGCTCTGCAGTCTTGGGGCCCTGGGAACCGGTCTGATCCTGACCTGGCTCTGGAACCTGGGCGCATGGTCCTTCCTGTACTTTGGCTGTTCCGGGCTGCTGGGCAGCATCCTTGGCCTTTTTGCGCTGTCCCCCAGAAAATTCTATATCGCCTTTGCCGCTGCGCTCCTGGCTGCCGCTGGAATGGGACTGGGCCTACTCGGCACCATCTCCGGCCTGCTAACAATGGCGGCAGTGTGCGCCCTTGCCTTTGCCGCAGCCGCCAAATGCGGCCACGGCTTCTATGGTCCCCTGGGAATCTGGAGCACACTTCTGCTCCTGACCGGAGCTCTGTTTCAGCGTAGCGGATGGGGATGCTTCTGTGCTGCCATAGCGTTGCTGCTTTGTCTCGACGGTTTTCGGGACCGTTCCCTCCGTCAAAGCATTCACATGGAAAAGGACAGCCATATTTCGAGTTTTCCTGCCGGACTGACCAGTCACAGCTTTTTCCTGTATGGCAGCTTCGCACTGCTGGCTGTCGCTGCCGCATTGGGCCTTTGGGGCTTGGCCCGTGCGCTATCCGGTACGGTAAAGCTGCTTTTCCACTGGCTGCTCACCGGAACCGGTGCCCTGGGATATGGTCTGGCACTGCTGCTCAAGCGACTGATGGACTGGATCCTTTATCTGCTGAACCTGATCCCCACGCCCGCAGGTCACACCCCCGACAAAGGCAGCGATTTCAAGCTGGACCTTGCGCCTTATGACGGCGGCAGCAAGATCTCTACCCTCATTCTGATCCTTCTGGTGGCCGCAGGCATCATCGGTTTGGCCTGCGTTCTGGGCATCGCATTGAAACGGTCTCTGGGCCGTACTCGCTCCGAAAAGATGGAACAGCCTGACTATGTGGACAAAATCGAGCGGCTCCGCCATCCCGGATTCCACCTTTTCCGTGGCCGGGGCCGGAAACAGAAACTCTCCGACTTTTCCTCCAATGCTATGAAGATTCGCTTTTTGTTTCAGCAGCTGCTGAAGGCACGCAGCCATCAGGATTCCTCCGCTTTTTCCAAGACCCCCAACGAGCTGCGGCAATCCCAGGCCTCCGGGGAGCAAACCCTCATTGACGCTTACAACCGGGTGCGCTACGGGCAAGGCGACGCCACTGCCGAAGAAGTGGCGTCTGCCGCCCAATGGCTCAGGAAAATACAATAGCAATCCTCTTTCCATAACCAGGACGTTTGCCAAAAACGTCCACGCAGGGAAGGCCGGCCAATCCCACGGGACTGGCCGGCCTTCCCTGTATTTTATGACGGAATCTGGATCACCACATCGTTTACCGTTACGCTCTGAACCTCGTCCAAATCCAGGAAGGTTCCCAGCACATCATAGAGGGATATTCGGGCCCAGACATGTACATTTCCTGAATTTTCATCCCACTCAGAGCTGCAATTCACCTCCAGTTCCTGGCTGCTGCCGTCCCGGTATTGGATCGAAACACAGACATAGTCATTGATACTTTTTCTGTTTTCCAAAAAGGCCACAGGATCCCGCTCCAACGCTTCCAGTTCCTCTTCGGTGAGAATGCCAGAGGCAATACGATAAAACTCCTCCAGCGCTTTCCCCTCCGGCGGCGTATCCATGGTGTCAAACAGCTCGGGAACGTCCATGGTAATCGACAAGGGTGACAGGGTCAAGGTTCCAATTTCAGCGCCGTCCCGTTCCATGGTCTGTGTAACGATACTCGACAGGTCATAACTGGGCGTCCAGGTCACATAAAACGGTCCCGGGATTATGGTTTCCCCATCCACATCTCCCAGCGTCACCTTTTCAAACCATACGGTGTAGGAATCCACCTGTCCCTCCACATTGGTCATCAGCAGATAATACGCGGTACGGTTTGCCACATCCACCCGTTTGGGAAGGAAGCTTCCGCCCACCATCATCTCCTGGGAGTTACTGTATAAAGGGTGGTTTACGCTACCTACTACATTACATCGGCTGACGGTTCATTTGTGGCAAAAGTGATAACCAGCAGAGGGAAAGGAGTCATATATGCAACGGGGCATGGCGCTACGGGAAGCGCCATG
>CASEPH010000416.1 GCA_949289625.1 uncultured Clostridia bacterium
AGCCCAGTCCTTAAACTGCTGGGCCACCCAGTCATAAGGCTCCGCATACTGCCGCTGAAAGCTCATGGTTTTTGCCATTGGCTCATCCATAAAGGTCATGGTCAAGGCAATCATCGTCCGATCCCCAGAAACCTTCCAAGAAGATTCAATTCCCTGCTTCACCAGCTCCAGTTGGTCAAAGGGATAAAACAGCGCCAGATATCGGTCTGTATCCATGGATTCCTCTTTGATAAAATGGTTTTTGGGCAGATAAACAGCCTTGTAGTCCATAAAGGAAGGAGTGGTCGGCAGGGCGGTCATCAGCCCCAGCAAGCCGTACCGGGTAACAAACTTCAGTACCGCCTGTTCCACTTCCGCCGTTGGTTTACGCCCCATCATCAGCATTCCCACATTGAGAGCATCCAGCACGATGTCCGGCACCATGTTCAAAGGGTTATACACATCCGGCTTTGCACCTTTGGCAGGTGTAATGTACCTCCGTCCATTCTTTCCTGTTTTCAGCTCGTAGCGATTGTACCGCACCCAATGAGAACGGGACCGCTCGAATACATTCTTGATCATATAGGCCTCCCGTTCAACCGTCCCTGCTGTCAGGGGCGGTTTTTCGTTTTCTCCGGTTTGTCTTGTTCTCCCGGCGGATGACAGCTCCTTTTCCCTGTTCTTTCGCAAGGGATGCGTATTCCTCCATGAATTGGTGCTCTCGCAGGGTCATGCTTTTCCCCAATTTCTGTTGAACGCACAGATGCTCATACATCTGGCGCTGTAAGTTTTTATGAATCGTTTTTCTCAGTTTTCGGATGTTGCGGTCCGACTGGCCACGGGCGGTGGCAAGCCAGACAGTGCTCCACAACCGCAAAGATAGAAAGTACAGGACTTCTTTGTGGTCATCACTCAAATTCTGAATCATCCAGGAGATAAAGGGATCGGCAGTCAGTTTGTGCATCTCATAGGGGCAGTCAAACAAGATGTCCAGAAAGTTCCCGGCCATGATCTGCCGGTATGTAGGGTGATTCATCCATCTGGGGATCAATTCGGGTTCAGATACAGTCTGGTAGTCCAGTGGCAGATCGCCCCGCAGATTCTCGTAATCTCGTTCCCGCCGCTCCCGATTCCGGTCCAGCTTGTCCCACTCCCCTATTACCACCGAAAAATCTGCTTCTGTGCGGGCAGCCTCCTCTAAACGTCGTACCGATTCGGCCCGAATTTCCCGTTTGAGCCGCTTTTCACTGACTGGGGAGGCTTCTTCCTCCTCCGTCTCCAGCTCTGCTTCATAATTGAGAGGGTGTTCATCCTGTTCCAGGGCTCTTTCCAGTTCGGCCAGGCGTTCTGCTGCTGCATCCTGTTCCAATTTCTCGTTCAACGGACGGTCGTTGGATTCCTCATCCCACTCCATGTAGCTGCTTCCTCTATTTAGAAATTTCAGATCCGATAAATACGCCATAGCTCACCTCTTCATAAAAAAATTTTTGTGCGTGTTCCAAAATGGTTCCGATTTGCACCCCGAATTTCTCCTATTAGTGAAAGGGTAATTTTGAAGTGAAGGTTCGTCTCATGGAAATTTATCATTATTATACAATGGAGGTGGGTAAAGTGCAAGAAGAAACGATTATACGACATAATTCTACTTTTTTCAATTTCAGCAGGAGGTGTGTAACAAAACGTTACGCACCTGGAACGACCGACACAGCTCCAAACCCAGACACAAAAGGAGGTGTACCCCAAACCAGGGTACACCTCCTCTTTTTCCCGACACGATCTGATGAAGTACCGGAAGGTACTAGAATAGCGAGGTGCAAATGAATCTTTTTAAATTGGTCAAGGAATCCGTGACGGTCAAACAGGCCGCAGCCCTGTACGGCCTGCCCGTTACGTCCACCTGGATGACCCGCTGTCCTTTCCACGAGGACCACACCCCCAGCATGAAGCTGAACGACACCTATTATTACTGTTTCGGCTGCGGAGCCACCGGCGATGTCATCGACCTCACTGCCCGCCTGTTTGACCTCAGCAGCTTCCAGGCCGCCCGGAAACTGGCCCAGGACTTCGGACTCAGCCCGGACAAGCCTCCGTCCGGCGCAATCGCGCTGCCCAAGCCGCCCGCTCTCCCTTCGGATGCCCAGCAGGAGGATATTGCCTACTGTATCCGGGTCCTCCACGACTACCGCGACCTGCTGATCCGGTGGCACACAGAGTTCGCTCCCCTCTCCACGGAGGAGCCACTGGACGATCGCTTCGTGGAAGCCCTCCACATGCTGGCTTTTGTGGATGTCCTCATTGATTGTGTGACCTTCGGGCCGGCCTCCAAGAAGGCAGATGCCGCCAAGCGCTTGCTGGACGGTCAGCTGCTGCCCATGGTGGAAGCCCGTCTCAATACCCTGGACAGAAAGGAGGCTGCATGAAGAAAAACAACTACTGGCCCAGCTCCAAAGACCCGGTTTGGTTGGAAGAAGGATTCCGGATCAATGAATCAGTTTTCTGTGAATCCTTTATCCTCTCCCACCAAATTGTGTTCTGCAACGGCTTTTTCTTTACCGAAGATGGCCGGGTGACGGACGAAATGCCTCTGCGGAGTACCATTTATGCAGAACTGAGAGACTACGCCAGCAACAACGTAGCCCGCAAGGTTGGCTGCATCCTGGACCTGCTGAAACTCTCCGCCCAGGTGGATGACTTCCCGCCAGTCACCAACTGCATCCACCTGGCCAATGGGACCCTAAATCTAAATGGCAGTTTTCAGGAAGGCAAACCCGAAGTGGTTCGCAACCGGCTGCCGGTCAAATATAACCCTAAAGCTGCTCAGCCCACCCACTGGCTGCGGTTCCTGTCTGACCTGCTCTATCCTGAAGATATCCCAACCGTCCAGGAGTTTATAGGTTACTGCCTCATTCCCAGCAACAAGGGCCAGCGGATGATGGTTATCAAGGGCCGGGGCGGTGAAGGCAAATCTCAGATTGGTGTGGTTCTGTCCAAGCTGTTCGGCACCAACATGAAGGACGGGAGCATCGGCAAAAT
>CASEPH010000417.1 GCA_949289625.1 uncultured Clostridia bacterium
TTGTGGATGGTCCGGATGGTCTCCCCGAATACCGCGTCGCTGCATCCCGTGGGGTCGTCAAGCCCCCAATCTTCCCGGTACTTGCAGGGCAGATAGGGGCAATGCACATTGCATCCCATAGTCACCACCACATCAACGGGCGGAATCTCCTTCAACAATTTACTGCGCTGTGTCTGTTCCATATCGATGCCATAAAGCTGTTTCATCAAACGCACGGCATCCTGATTGATCCGCGGCACCATTTCCGTACCGGCCGAGTAACTTTCAAACACATCGGAAGCCAAAAGCTTTCCAAGAGCCTCTGCCATCTGGCTCCGGCAGGAATTGTGGACACAGACAAAGGCTACTTTCGGTTTTTGTTTCAAAATATATCATCTCCTGAGTTTTTGGGATAGAGAATCCGGTCTTTCCCATCTTATCACAGAATAGGCTCAATGACCGCCCGGAAATATCGGTCCAGTTCCTCCGGCGTCTGCTTCCTCCTGTCTTTGATCCACCACTGTACCATTTCCACAAAACTGCCGGAAATATGGTTGACCAAAAAATCCTGAGAAACCGGGGAACCGTTTTCCCGGTGGAGAGGCATCACCTGCTCCTTGACCAATTCGTTGAGACTGTCCTTGAAATACCGCATAAAAAGTTCGCTGCTTTCACAGGAGAGCAATTCCAGGATATTATTCTCATCTTCCTGTAAATGCTGCAATAAATGGCAGAATACCGACTCCGGCGCTGGATTTTCGGAGTACAATCCGTGGGTGTGGGTACAATCCAGGGCACTGCTGACAATATGGCCGAACAGTTCCTCACACAAGGCTTTCAGCAGATCATCCTTTGCTTCAAAATGGGCGTAAAATGTCGTCCGGCCCACGTTTGCCCTGTCAATGATGTCCTGTACCGTGATCTTTCCATAGCTTTTCTGTGCCAAAAGGCTGCGGAACGCTGCAAAAATGGCCGCTCTTGTTTTCTGCTGCCGTCGATCCAAGGCCGCTTCCCCCGTACAATTTTTCAGAAGTGTTCCGTACGAAACACCGCTCCCATAGTGTCCATTGAATGCAATGGAAATCTCTTCTACAATAAAAGCGAACAAAATGTTCGTTATCGTATTTATTGTACGGGAGTTTGAAACAGGTGTCAAGATAAAATCCGTTTGAGGGATCTCCCGGATGGGAGAGTGCAAAATGGCAAAAAAGTTCAGCGATTTTCTGGCCGGCCTTCCCATGACAATCGTTGCCGGCGGCTTTCTGCTTCTGGATCTCATCCCCCATGTTATGGAAGAATCGGGCGGCACACCGGGGCAGCTTTCCTTTCTACCCTTTGATCCGGCGTGGGTCACCGTCGTGATCAGCGGCATTCCCCTTCTGTACCTGGCGGTTTGGAGGGTCCTCCATAACCCCGGCATCCGCAAGATATCCTCTGCCCTTCTGATCTGCATCGCCATGTTTGCAGCCATTGCCATCGGGGATTTCTTTGCGGCAGGTGAAGTGGCATTCATCATGGCCATCGGTGCACTTTTGGAGGAAGCTACCACAAACCGGGCAAAGCAAGGATTGAAAAAGCTGATCAGTCTGACCCCTGCAAAGGGACGCCGGCTGAAAAACGGCAGCGAAGAACTGATTCCGACAGAGGAAATTCTGACGGGTGATGTTCTGCGCATTTTGCCCGGCGAAACCATTCCGGTTGACGGAACCATTCTGGAGGGGGAAACTTCCGTGGACCAGTCCATCCTGACGGGAGAATCCCTGCCAGTGGACAAAAGCCCGGGGGATGAAGTCTTCTGCGGGACGATGAACTGCTTTGGTTCCATGGATATTTCAGCCACCAAGGTGGGGGAAAACAGTTCCCTGCAAACGCTGATCCGCATGGTACAGGATGCAGAGAAAAAACAGGCCCCCATGCAGCGGATCGCAGACCGGGCGGCAAGCTGGCTGGTTCCTGTCGCCTTGCTCATTGCCATTCTGGCATACGTCTTCACCGGGAATATGGTCACCGCTGTGACTGTGCTGGTCGTATTCTGTCCCTGCGCTCTTGTACTGGCGACCCCTACCGCCATCATGGCGGCAATCGGGCAGGCTGCCAAACACGGCGTGGTCATCAAGTCCGGCGAGGCCCTGGAAAAGATGGGAAAGGTGGACACAATCGCTTTTGACAAAACCGGCACGCTGACCTACGGGCGTCTGGATATCAGCGACGTGATTTCTTTTGATGGAAAAACCGCTGAGGAGGATTTACTTTCTCTTGCCGCATCTGCCGAATCCAAAAGTGAGCACCCCCTGGGAAAAGCGATTGTGGCCCACGCAAAGTCCGAAAGGATTTTCCTGCTGACCTTCGCGGCTTTCCAGATGACTCCCGGGAAGGGCATTTTTGCCAGGGTGAACGGCCGAGGCATTCTTTG
>CASEPH010000418.1 GCA_949289625.1 uncultured Clostridia bacterium
AGCTTCACTGCAAAGCAGGGCGAAGTGACCGCCCTGATCGGCCCCTCCGGCGGTGGGAAATCCACTGCCTGCAAATTGGCTGCCCGGTTCTGGGACGTCACCGGCGGGAAAGTTCTCTTAGGCGGAACGGATGTATCCACAGTGGACCCGGAAACGCTTCTTCGCTCCTACTCCATGGTATTCCAGGATGTGGTGCTGTTCCGGGATACGGTGATGGAAAATATCCGTCTTGGCCGCCGGGGTGCTTCGGACGAGGAAGTGATCGCAGCCGCCAGAGCCGCCCGGTGTGATGAATTTATCCGGGAACTGCCCCGGGGCTATCAGACCATGATCGGCGAGAACGGCTCCACCCTCTCCGGCGGCGAACGCCAGCGGATCTCTATCGCCCGCGCCCTTTTGAAAGATGCGCCGGTCATCCTTCTGGACGAAGCCACTGCCAGCCTGGACGTGGAAAATGAAAGCGCTGTTCAGGAAGCCCTCTCCCGCCTCCTCGCCGGCAAGACGGTTCTGGTCATCGCCCACCGGATGCGCACTGTGGAAGCGGCAGACAAGATCGTTGTCCTCTCTGAGGGCAGGGTGACAGAACAGGGTACTCCTTCGGAACTGATGAAACAAAGCGGCCTCTTCCGCCATATGGTGGAACTGCAGAGACAGAGCGCCGGGTGGCGGCTGAAATAACATATCTCTACTCCTATGCGGCCGGAGTCTATGAATATTCACTCCGGCCGCCTTATTTCAAAGAGAAACGACTTGACAATTCCTCTATAAGGCATTATAATCAGCATCAGTTAGTTGCAACTAATCTCTTTGATATTATATTTCTCCTAGAAAGTATTTATTTTTTTACCAACAGGTTAGTCATGACTAACCTGTTGTGAAGAAGATGCTGCCATTTCACATTTCACAAAGGGGAGAGGCTCATGTCCGAAGATTTGCTCATTCGTCACTGCGCTCCTACCCTGGCAGGGATCAAGACCGGGAACCTGTTTTCCTGTGTTTGCCCCTGCAGGAAGGAACTGACAAAATCGATATCCAGCTTAAACAAAAAACTGGTGCCCAGGGGAATACGTATTCTGCCTCTCAAAGTGGGCCAGGACCGCGCCCTGATCTATGTCTACCGCCCCCATGCGTTAGAGAATGATCTTACAGATCATCAGGCCAGGGAACTTCTGCTACGCTACGGTTACACACCGGAAAATCTCAATGCCTGTGTGATGCACTTGATCCACCGTCTCCAGTCTGCGGAAGAATTCCCCCACGAGATCGGCCTGTTTTTAAGTTATCCGCCAAATGACGTTCTGGGATTCATCGACAACAACGCCTGCAACCATAAGTGTCGGGGCTGCTGGAAGGTGTATGGAAATGAACAGGAATCAAAGAGCACTTTTGAAAAATATGATCTATGCAGCAAAATTTATTTTCAACAATGGAAACAGAGGAAATCCATCGAGCAGCTTACAGTAGCTGGCTGATGTTTCCACGATAAAAAACAGAAAGGATGTTTATCTTATGAGTAAAATTGCAGTTGTTTATTGGAGTGGTACCGGCAACACGGAAGCTATGGCC
>CASEPH010000419.1 GCA_949289625.1 uncultured Clostridia bacterium
CTCACTGTCCACAACGCCGTCATAGCTGTCGCCGCCCATGTAGATGGTGATATCCGCAGGCGTTAGCTCCACAATGGGCATCCAGCGCAGATCGTCCTTGGTCAACATAACACTCTGGCCAGATGTATCCTCGTTTGTGTAAAGTGGGTAATTGATTTGCTTTGCTCCGGTGTCATCCTCATAATAGGCATACCGATTGAGGTTGTCGGCGTCCTGGACACGGATCGTCCCCGCATCGTCACTGGCGGTTACAGCAAAGGAGCGGTAGTCGTCCGGAAGCGTAAGCGCAGCGTCTGTATTGCCGTCCTTGAGCAAATTGATCGGGCTGGGATCCTCGTCTGCATCCGTCGGAGGATCTTCATCTTCGGCAAATCTGCCGTTGAGCACGGTGTCAGTGACGTTGACTTCACCATTTCCTGTGGTGTCTATATCAATGGCAAACTTAGTGCCGTCGGCATAGGCTTCAATGGTGGTACCGGCTGTAATGGTGGTGGTACCGGCAACTTTGCCGCCGTCGCCAGCGCCGATAGCTGAGGCATATGCGCCGCCAATAGCAGTTACAGTAGCTGAACCGGAGATGGTGATGTCACCTGAATTAGGGGAAAAGTACCCTTCGCCCGTACCAATTCCTGCACCATAATATCCGCCTGACGCGGTAACCAGAGCGTAATCACCTATTGAAATAGTCGTTCGCGAGGCAGGTGTATATAAAAAATAACCAGCTCCAATACCCGCGGCATAATCTCCACCGGATGCTATAACAACTGCAGAATCGCCAATTTCAATGTTTAACTTGACAGAACTGGAATAGGACATGCTTCCGCCAATACCAGCGCCTGTTTCCTCAGCACCCGCCTGAACACTTGCACTGCCGTTGATAATAATATCCCAATCGATATAGCTGTTAAAGCCTTGACCGATTGCTGCACCAGCATAAACATTTCCCAAGCCTTCTACATATATAGTTTGTGCATCCACAGTGGCACTTCCATCAATAAGAACGGTACCGCAGCCACCAATTGTGCCGCTTGTAACCGGCGTTGCAGAAGCGCCAATTGCTGCGGAGACATCGGCCAAAGCAGTTACTTTCGCTGTGTCAGTAATATGTATCTTGCTCTCTTCTCCGGCAGATACACCAACACGTCCGGTACCGATTGCAGCGCCTGCATAGTTTCCACCTAAAACTGAAGTGGTCGTAACATCAACCACACCACCGGAAATAGTAATGCTGTTTAATATACCGTCTTTGCTAGAACTCGGTGTCGTGTAATAATTTGTACCCGGCCCAATGCCACATCCGCCGCCATAATTATCCACTGCAGTAACGGATACCGTCACATTACCGCCGCTGATTGTAATATCGCCGCTGTCACCGGTGCCACCTGCGGAAGCATCTGGTCCGCCGCCGCCGATCCCTGCACCAGGGCCATACTGTTCAATGTTGATGGTTCCCCCGGCAATCTGGATGGTGCCGCCGTCTTCATTGGCGCTGCCACCGATGGCCGCGCCATGGGCGGCTGCTGATTCGCTGCCATTGTTCAATGTAAGGGTACCGTCGCCGTCAATGGTCAGCGCTTGTCCCTGGGATACACGGATGAGTGCACCGTCAGTGAAGCCGGTACCACCGCCAATCAAGGAGTTTTCGGCTGCTAAAGTAATCTCAGCCGTGCCACTCTGTACATTGATCAGGCTGGCCCCGGTCGTGGTAGTCAGCTTCAGATCCTGAATCGTAAACTTCGCAGTGTTTCCTTCTCCCGGATCAACCGTAATCGCATTTTCCTCGGAGGTTCCGGTGATAATCAGTCCACCTTCTGGGATGGTCTGCTCATCTGCTCCTTGCGTATATGTGTCGTCCGTAATGGTAATCGCACCTTCTGCGATGTCCAGCGTCGTTGGATCCGCCGCTGCCGCTTGGATAGGAATCAAACATAACATCCACACCAAAGACAGGATTATTGCCAATAATCGTTTCTTCATTCTTTATCCTCCTTTGCATTCTTCTGGTCTCGCTATGCAACGCGAAACCATTTCACGATGGATCTTCCCTCTTGCCATTGCGCAATTTTCCATGGACATGCGCCAGATTTGGAAAGGCCGTCTTTTTTTAGAGGAATATTTATATAATGGGCATTATTTACATCACAAACGTAAAACAATACACACACCAATTGTGTGATACGGATCATGTGCTTCTAATCAATATTTTATGTGCTTCAAACCAGCAACAAAACATACATTATGACAAAATCCGCCTTTTGTAGAAAAAGATGGGCTAAATGTCTCCTGATTTGATTTGTAACTATAAATCGACCTGAGCGTCGATGTTTTTTATTAGAAATAATTCTTTTTTTTACTATTAATAGCAAAATATTATATATATTTGCATTGGTAAAACCATGCAAATATAGGCTATTGTTGTTATTTTGTATTCATTATCTTGAATTTCATTTATTTGTATGGTAAAATAATGTAATGTTGGAGGAAACAAGCTTAATTTACACATGCAACAAGAGACAAAAGGCGGATTTCGTCCTAAGACACCAGACGAAGCTGCTCCAACGTTTTTGCATGCTCTGCGCCAGTGGAAATTAAATAAATTCGAGTCGTATCCATGGAGGAGTGTCCCAACACATCCGCCAGCTTGGCTACATCCCGGCAGGCCTGATAAAAGGTTCGTGCAAAAAGATGCCGGAGATTATGAGGGAAAACCTTGGTAGCTTCGACTCCAGCTTCCCTACACACCCGTTTCATCTCTGCCCAGATCTGCTTGCGGGACATAGAACGTCCGCTTCTGGTGAGAAAAATCTCGCCGGAAGCGATTTTGTTTTTTTTAGCATACTTCAGCAGTTTTCGACAGAGCTTCCCGGGGATCAAAATGGTGCGAATTTTCCCCTTTAGAGAAATCTCGGTCTTCCCCTGGGTCGCCGCCTGTACCGTGATATACTGGACCTCACTGACGCGGATGCCCGTGGCACAAATGGTCTCCATCAACAGGGCCAGCCGCTTCTTTCCAAGGGACTCCGCCGTCAAAATGAGACGTTCATACTCCTGCCGGCTCAGCTCCCGACTCGCTTCCCGAAACAGCTTTCGCTGGATTTTCAGGAATTTTACTCGACACTCTCCCCATCCGAGGAAGTCAAACAGCCCATTTACTGCGGAAAGCATGGCGTTTACACTAACCGGGGCATAGTGGTTTTCCAGCAAAAAGGCTTTCCATTCCGCCGCCAGTTCCTTTGTCACAGGCCGGCCCTCCAGCCATACCGCAAAGAATCTTGTATCCCGCAGATATTTTTCAATGGTGCCGGCACTCCGCTCCTCTTCCCGTAGATGTTTGCCATATGCGATGATCTGTTCCTTGGTCAATTGATATTGTTTCATTTGAAGGAAACCTCCACTGATATAGTAATACCCGTATTATACCTTAATCGCCATCGTATTATGAAAGTCTTGATGCACGATGTCGAAAAGTATTGTTTCCCCCACAACTAATTTTCATTTTAGCCGTCTCAACGACAAACTTAATTCACCCCTAAACACAGAAAAAGCCGACTGCGCAGCAAGCACAGCCGGCTTTCACAAATAAACAGAGGAAGGCACGCCGACGGCGTGCCTTCCAGTTTGGTGGACCTTAGGGGGATCGAACCCCTGACCTCCAGATTGCGAACCTGGCGCTCTCCCAGCTGAGCTAAAGGCCCATAGAACACAAGGATTCTAAACGCAATGGTAATTATATCACGGAGAAAACTTGAAGTCAACAGTTTTGTGGGCGGAACCGGACGCTATTATCCCCGTTCCCCGCATATGGCGGCAGCCTTGTCCCAAAGGCAAGGATCTGCCGCCAATATAATTTACAGAAGCGTAATTTCGCCCAAAACCGGCACTTTCTTTTCTGTGCCGGAAATGGCAGAGACAAAACCGATAATCCAAAAGACAAACAGGACCAGGCTGATCAGCCCACCGATTATCCCCACCAGAGTGCCAATCAGCGGCAAGAAATCACAGATCCGGACAACTATACTTACTAATACGCCTGCCAGCCAAAGAACCAGCGCCTGATTTAGATGAAATCTGGACGCCTGCCGGTCTCCCAACAAAAAGGCTAAAATCAGTCCCACTGGCGTCAAATATGCCACAATATCCGTTGTTTTTTTGCTCATTTCCTTCATCTCCATTCATTGTCTTTCTTGAAGCATGTCCCGCCTTTGCGATGCATACACTGTACCCCGGAAGGCAGATCCATCTGCTTATTTTTCATTGTAGTCGCTTTCTCGATTTCTGTCAAGGCGGCATGGGAGGCGCCAAATATGCACACGATATTATGGCTGGAACGAGTTCTTTGGAGCGGCCCATTGTTTCTGGGCCTAATGGGTAGTCATCTTTTTTTCACCGTTCGGCTGCGAGGCATCCAGCGGCTGACAGGCCGGGGCATCATGCTCAGTGTTCAGAGGGACCGAGGCGCCAACGGTGTCTCCAGTTTTGGCGCTTTGGCCACCTCATTAGCTGCTGCCATCGGAACGGGCAACATCATCGGCATAGCTACAGCCGTTGCGCTGGGCGGACCAGGTGCTGTGCTTTGGTGCTGGCTGACCGGGGTGTTTGGTATGGCCACTCGCTACGCCGAATCCTATTTATCTCTGCGCTACCGGCGGCAACAGCCTGACGGAACAGCCGTGGGCGGCCCCATGTACGTGATGGAGGATCGTCTCCATATGCCCCGGCTGGCCAAATGCTTTGCGTTTCTTGGTATCGCAGCGGCTTTGGGCACCGGTTCCCTCATTCAAGCCAACGCCATTGGCAGCGCACTGCGCACCACCGCCCATGTGCCCCTTCTTTTCACAGGTGTTGCCGTGACCCTGTTGTCCGCACTGGTGATTCTCGGAGGCGTTCGATCCATCTCCTCCGTCTGTGAAAAGCTGGTACCCACCATGTCGATTTTATATCTGGCCGGTTGCTGCGGAGTTCTGTGGGTAAACAGAGCCTTATTGCCGGACACGCTGGGTTGCATTGTTACCAGCGCATTTTCCCCCAAAGCCGCAGGCGGTGGATTTGTGGGCAGCTCCATTTTGTCCGCAGCCCGCTATGGCACCGCCCGGGGATTGTTTACCAACGAATCCGGCATGGGAACCGCACCAATGGCAGCTGCCGCAGGTCCCTGCAAGCATCCGGCGAAAGAGGCTCTGATCTCCATGACCGGCGTGTTTTGGGACACTGTGGTGATCTGTGCCATGACTGGGCTGGTGCTGGTTTCCTCTATTCTGCGGACACCGGAGCTCTTTTCCCAAGCTGATGTGGGATCGCTTTGTTATTTGGCTTTTTCCCTTTTACCTGGAGGCACATGGATTCTGACTATTTCCCTTGTGGTGTTTGCCTTTGCCACCATCGTAGGCTGGTGTTGGTACGGAGAGGTCTGCTGGGGCTATCTGCTGGGACGTCATAATCTTCTTTTGTATCGCATTCTCTATTTAGCCGCTGCGTTTTTAGGTGTATTTGGAGGACTGGAACTGATCTGGAGTCTGGGAAGCATTTTGGCCGGTCTGATGACACTTCCCAATCTCCTATGTCTGTGGCGATTGCGTCAGGAAGTGACCGCCAGTCTCCAGACTCTTGCCCCTGGGGAAAAGCGGTTGCTTTTTTGACGAATCCCTGTATAATGGAAGTACCAGCAGGAAAGGATGTGTTTTGATGGACAGATCTCCCTTATTTATGCTTTGCACCGCAACCCTGTGCGTCGCTCTTTTGGCCGGATGCGGCACATCCACTGGACCATCCGCAGAGGAGTCCATCCCCGAGGCAGGTTCCTGGATGGAATTCGATTTGTCTCCATCTCCTGAACACCCCAGTCCGGACACTGTACTGCCCAAGCTTGATCTGCCCCAGTCCTCCTACGAAGATGGCACCGATGTAACCGAAGAATATGAAAGTCTTTTTTTGGGAATCTGGGACAGCGAGGACGGCGCTCGTACCTATGAATTTCGGGGAAATGATAATTTGATCGTCACCGATAGTTCCGGCAACACCTATACATATACCTATTGGGTCACCGACACCGGCAAACAGGTGCATCTGTGCATTTTCCAAAACGGTCAGGAGACCGCCACCGCCTATAGCTTTACCCAAAAAGGCAATAACTTAACCCTGTATGATACGAGCACAGGAAACGCAGTGGAACTACTGATTCGCCGAGTCACAGTGCAGGAAACCACAACACCGGCGCCTACGAAAACGCCTTCCTATTCCGCCACGCCTGCGCCCACTTCCACACCGGCAGCACCATCGCCTTCTCCTTCGCCGGAACCTTCCCCAGACCCTTCTACGGAACCTTCGCCATCGCCTTCCCCGTCCCCTTCTCCTTCCATCGAACCGTCTCCCTCTCCTTCGCCGGAACCCGATCTTCCTGCCGAAGTCCAAGCTGCCGTGCCTGCCATAGAATGCGCATTGGATGTGATTCGCAGTGGCGGAAGCTTCTCCAGCTCAGACGGCAGTTCTTTCTGGAGCATTATGGCAAGATACGCCGCACGGAGCGGATATCCAACAGAGGACGGTTATGTGGTACTTACACCGGATGAAATGCTTTCCTGCGCGGCACAGGTGTTTGCCGAATTTGACACTCTGCCGGAGATTCCGGAAGGCTCCACTTTGGTAATTCATGATCTGGCAGACGAGGAAGCAGGCACGGAAGAGCAATACCGTCTGCTCCAGGGACAGCTTGGCAACATCGATATTGCAACCATGGAATATGACGGCAACGGAACCCTTTTGGTAGCCATTCGAGATGACGGCAACGCCTTTGACTATGAAGTCGTTTTGTCCGGCAGCGCCATTGTTTCTATCACCGCAAAATAAGCAGATAAAAAAGCTGCCGGCCGTAGGCCGACAGCTTTTTTACTATGGAATTAGTGCTGCCAATCGTAGCCGGTGAATTCAGCGGCCACTTCCAGAATCTTGGTCATGCCCTCTTCCTTGCCGTTGGCAGAAGCAGTCTCCAGAGCGGATGCAGCCTTAGCATCGAAGGTAGCAGCCCAGATCCGGTCGATGTCCTCCTGGCTGAACTCTACCATGGTGTTGCCGGTGGCTTCCTCGATGGTAGCGCAGTCGGTAGCAATGGCGTCGTCATAGATGCCAGCGGAGTAAGCTTCCACCTCGTCAGCAGCCTGCTGAATGGCCTGACGCTGAGCATCGGAAAGGCTGTTCCACCACTCCAGGTTCACAGTGAACATATTGCCGGCGGAATAGGTGCCGTCCAGAGCCCAGTAGGAAGCCACATCCTGCCAGCCCATGGACACCATGGGTGCCAGGCCCATCTGGGTGGAGTCGATCAGACCACGCTGCAGAGCGTCATAGCAGTCGCCGGGGCCAACAGAAGTAACCTGGAAGCCCAACTTCTCGAAGATGATAGCATCCATGTTACCAAAGGACTTGGAGCCGGAAACCAGGCTGTCCAGATCGGTGAACTCATAGGTGGTGCAGAAGGCGTTGGCACCGCCCGCAATGACGTTGAGGTACTTGATGTTGTTGTCGGCAGCCTCCTGCTCAATCAGTGCGGAGGTCTCAGCGTTGTTGAACATCAGCTCGTCAAAGTAATCCAGAGCCTGCTGGGTGCCTCCGGGTGCAAAGCCGGGGAACGCCAGATAGTTCAGGGTAGCCAGGTGGGGCATATGGCCCAGAGCCGTCATGTTAACGGAACCGGAGCTAACGCCGTCCAGAGCCTCCGCATCGGAGAACAGGGTGCCGCCCCAATAAATTGTCATGGTGATGGCGCCGCCGGTGAGCTCGCTGAGGTAGTCCTGGAAGTGCTTAATGATTTGACCACCGGTCTCCGTCTCATTGTAGACGGTGCTGAAGCTGATCTCTACAGGATCACAGGTGATGGATGTGGGAGCTTCCTCCACAGTAGAAGCAGGCTCTTCCGCAGAAGTAGCGGGAGCAGTGGTCTCCTCGGCGGGAGCCTCGCTCTGAGTAGCCGCCTCAGTCTCCGCAGCGGAGGTTTCCGTGGAAGCAGTGCTTTCCGTAGAAGTACCGCAGGCCGCCATGCTGACAACCATGACAGCAGCCAGCAGCAGCGCAAGCAATTTCTTGAGTTTCATTTGTATCCTCCTAAAGATGTAAATGATATGTTGACGCGCATCTGCGCAGTGCAACCATTGTTATAGTCCCGGAGCGCCAAGAAGCTTGGGCAGGAACAGAACGATATCGGGGAAGATGGCAATCAGAATGACCACCACAAATTCGCATATAAAGTATGGGACAACTCCTTTGAATATTTCCGAGGGATTAACCCGCAGAGCATTGGCGGTGGCAAATACGTTCATACCAATAGGGGGCGTCAGACCGGCGATCTCGCACATGAAGCACAGGCAGATCACCAGCACATAGGGGCTGTAGCCCACGGCGTTGAGCACCGGGAATACCACAGGCACCGTAATGATGATAATGGACACAATATCCATGACGCAACCGCAGAAAACATACAACAGCACCACCAGCATAAAGATGAAGAACGCAGGCGCGTTGACGCCAGCAATCATTCTAGCCAGGGTATCTGCCAGCTTGGTGGCGGAGATAAACGCACCGAAGAGCTGGCCGGCTACGATAATGGGGAAGATACCGGCTTCCATGGTGGCAGCTTCCCAGATACTGTGGGCAATCTGCTTGATGGGCAGACGCTTGACCAGCGCATAAATGCACACCGCAAAGGCGCCGATAGCGCCGCCAACAGTGGCGGTGAACCAACCGGCAAA
>CASEPH010000420.1 GCA_949289625.1 uncultured Clostridia bacterium
TTTTCTCTGCATTCCGGGAGATGGTGTTCTCTTTGTCAACGGTGTCGTAATTCTGCCCTTGGAGGAACGCGCATTTCTTCTCTATGCCATTCGGCCCTCGGGCCGCAAAAGTGGGTCCGGGCCTCTGCCCGGAACTGCGGCTGGCGTATAGCCGGACGCGATGCTTGCCCTGCCCCGCCAACCTGATGGTAAGCATGGCACTGTTGTAAAAGTAAGCAGACTTAGAGTAAAAGTGCGTACTTGTGCAAGCCGACTTTCCATATTATAAAGAAATTATCCATTCGACACGGATGCATTTTCGAAACAGGAGGTAATCTATGAAAGCAGTGATTTCTGCCCACTCCGGAATCGAGGGACTTGAGATTCGGGATATTCCGATGAATGAAAAGCTTGGCCCCCACGATGTTCGGATCAAAGTACATGCGGCCGGCCTCAACTGGCGGGATTATTTTAAGATGACCAGGATCCCCTGGTGCCGTGAGAATCCGATCCCGGGCAGCGATGCCTCCGGAGAAGTTGTGGCCGTTGGAGAGGAAGTCACGCGATTCAAGGTCGGTGACAAAGTCATTACCAGTGACTATGCTGGCTGGTACGATGGTCTGCTGACCCCGGAAAAAGAAGCGCAGGGTTTGGATCTGTGCTTTGGTGTTGACGGGTGTATGCGTGAATATTTTGTTATGCATGAGAACGGCTTTGTGCGTATGCCCAAGCACTTGACATGGGAAGAGGCCGGTGTCATGTCCACCACCTTCGGCACATCGTTCAATGCCGTCGTTGTTCAGGGCCAGGTCCGCTTTGGTCAGACTGTCTTAATCGAGGGAACTGGTGGTCTGAGTACCGCATCCATCTCATTCGCAAAAGCCAGCGGCGCACGTGTGATCGTCATGGGCAAAGTGGAGTCCGGTCTTGAAAAGGCGAAAGCTCTGGGCGCGGATGAGACCATCAACACCGAGGTCTACCCTGACTGGGACAAGAAAGTCCTGGAACTGACCAACGGCGAGGGTGTGGATGTAGGCATTGACATCCTCGGCAAAGTGAGTCTGAATCGCTGCATGGCGTGCACGAAGATCAACGGCATCGTCGTTCTGGAGGCCAATCTTACCGGCGGCAAGGGCGAGTTTGACATGGCGATTCCTATGAAGCGGCTCTTGACCGTCAAGGGAATGCGTGTGGCCAGCACCAAGATGATGGAGCAGATGGTGACAGGTATGGAGATGTTCAATATCAAACCGCCCATCGACTCTGTGTTCGATCTCGACCATGTGAAGGACGCCTTCCAGCGCATGGTGGACGGCGTGGAGTTTGGCAAGGTCTGCGTGAAATTCTGCTGATTGCGAGGTGTCCATATATGGAATTTATCAGAAGAGAAGAACCCTATTCCGGCTATGTAATCCGTACCACAGAGAACGGAAAAAGCTACCGTGTTGCCAGAAAGTTTCCGGATGATCCAGAGAGCCTCGCCCTTTGTGACTTCCAGATCGGCGGGTCCGGCTGGTACCCTGTCCGTGATTTGACTGAGGATGAGAAAGCTGAGTACAAGCGGTTTATTGCGTCTCAAACCAAGTAATCAGCTGTAACCTAAGGCCCGCGATCCAGCTTTACCGGATCGCGGGCTTCTATTGCGAGGATTGCTTTTCCCCCGCCTCTGTGTTAAGATTGTCACATGAAGCTTGGAAGGAAAGGAGATCCAGCGGATGGTTCGCGTCTTTATTAGAAACGGTGTCTGCGGCGTGGAAGAGTTTTTTAAGCTGATGGGGAGCGAAAGTAAGGTCGCTGTCTTTCTGGCATGTTGCCAGCGAGAATCTGCCTCTTTTCAAGAACTCTATGCCGATCTGCAAAATCTCATGGATGACTCCACACTTGCCAAGCGCCTGACTGAATTTGTCTCTGCCGGAATTCTGGACAAGCTGACTTACAGAGATACTCCCCGTACTGCTTACCGCGTTACGCAGAAGGCGCTGGATATCAAACCGTCCCTGGATTTGATGCGCGATTTCTGCCAGAAATGGCTTCACGTGGAGAGCGCCAATGCCTTTGACTGGGTCTCTTATACCAAAAAGCTTCTGGGGAGCCGCTGGAATGCCAGAATCATCTGGATTCTCTTCGTTCTGCGCAGCGTGCGGTTCAACGATCTAAAGAATTCCATTGAGGGTATTTCCTTCAAAATGCTTACCCAACAGCTACGCTATTTGGAGGAAGAAGATGTTGTCCTTCGAAAAGATTTTCAAGAAAATCCCCCTCATATTGAATATACTCTCACTCCAAAGGGGGAATCTTTATATGAAATTCTCCTCTTGATTGCCAACTGGTACACCCACTATGGTCGCGGAAGTTCTGCTCCCGAGGAGGAGCACTGTGGTCTAGATCTCTCCATCTGAGTGTTTTCGCTTCCAAAAAAGTAAGTATCAAATCTCTAAAAGTGCGTACTTTTTCTGTACGCGCTTTTTTGTTATATATTTATCAATAGCTTGACATTCTTGGTTCAGCTATTTGGCATTTATTCCATCAGATCGATTTCTAGAGAGGAGATTATTATGGGCATTCTGGACGGAAAAGTTGCAATCATCACCGGCGGCGGACAGGGGATCGGCGAAGGACTCGTCTATGCGTTCTGCCATGAAGGCGCAAAGGTCGTTAACATCGGACGTACCTATTCCAAGGTTGAGCGTGTAGCCGAAAACATCAAAAAAGACGGCTGCGATGCCATCGCCCTGCAGTGCGATATCAGTGATTATACCCAGGTGGAGGCAGTTGTTGCCAAGACGGTTGAGACCTATGGAAAAATCGATGTCATTGTTAACAATGCCATGACGCAGCGGATGGGGCCTTTTGAGGATAGCACAGAGGATGACCTGTGGGATGCCTGGAAAAATAATGTCGTGGGTACTTATAACTGCATCAAGGCATGCCTGCCGTATCTGAAGGAGACGAAGGGACGGATCATCAACTTCGGTTCTGGCGCTGGCACCCACGGCAACAAAGGAATGTTCAGTTACGCCACAAGCAAGGAGGCTATCCGCGGAATGACAAAGGCTCTGGCCGTGGAGTTCGCCCCCTATGAGATCAATGTCAACTGCGTGGTCCCCACAGGCAACAGTCCGGCGTTTGAGCGGACAAAAATGGAGCGGGCAGATCAGCCCGAGTTGTTGGCCAAAATGGTGGAAGGATACCTGATCAAACGGCCGAATTTTAGTCTCGGCGATCCGGAAACGGATATCGGCGGCGTGGTTGTATTCCTTGCCAGCAAGTACTCCCAGTACATGACTGGGCGAACGCTCTTTGCCGACGGCGGCAAATCCATGTTCCGCTGATTTTCTCCAGCACTGTGCACCTGATACACAATTTTATCCTTTGATAGATTGGACGAGGTGAATATCATGCGTAAAGAATCAAGTAGCCCAGTCTCCCAGGAAAATCAGCGGAAATCCGAAGTCAATCTGGTCCGGGTGCTGATTTCTATTATTGTGGGCGTGGTAGTCGCTCTTCTGCCTCCTCCGGAGGGGCTTACTTCAGAAACAATGCGGTATCTGGGCGTCTTTGCGGCAATGATTGTTGGGCTTTTGAGCCGCGCTGCGCCCAACTGGCTGGTCACGATCACTTGCTGCATGTCCATGATCCTGCTGGGGCTGAGTGACATTGGCACGATTCTCAGCAATTTCTCCAGCCAGAATATCTGGCTTCCTTTGGCCATCGTTGGCTTTGCCGGCTGCCTGGAAAAAAGCGGCGTTCTGCGCCGCATTGCATTCAATGTCTATAAACTCTTCCCGGCCTCCTATACAGGGCAGGTTCTGGCTGTCAGTGCCGCGTCGCTAGTGCTTACGCCTCTGGTGCCAAGCACTTCCGCGAAACTTGGCGTCTTGTCTCCATTCACCGCCTCTCTGGCGGGCGAGGCAGGAATTCAGCCCCACAGCAGAGGGATGAAGGGACTCTGGTTTGTCCTGTTCAATATCTGCTATGTCTCCGCCTTCTGTGTGCTGACCGGGTCCAATGGAAACTTCCTGATTCTGGGCTTTGCTCCCGAGGATCAGGCCGCTAAATTCACCTGGCTATACTGGCTGCTGATGTGCGTTGTCTGGCTTGTGGTCATGGTCCTTCTCAGCATCCTGTTTGTCATCATCTTTATGAAGCCCGAGCAGCCAATTACCGTATCGAAGGATACGGTCCGTCAAAGGCTGGAAGAATTGGGCCCCATGAGCAAGGACGAGAAGTTCTGCGTTGCCGTTCTGGTGTGCGCAGTGGCCCTGTGGATTACAGAGAGTTACCATGGAATCGGTACCGTCGTGGTAGCGTGGGCCGCACTGCTCGCCATGATGGTCCGTGGTCTCTTTACATCGAAGGATATTTCCAGACTGCCCTGGCAGTTCTTTATGTTCCTGGCCGGCCTGCTGGGCATGGCGGATTATATGGGCAGCAGCGGTGTCAGCGAGTGGTTTTCTGGGGTCCTGGCTCCTGTTGTTGGAAGATTCATCCCCAACTCCTTTGTCTTTGTTATTGTACTGGTCATCGTTACGTGGCTTGTCCGTCTCTTCGTGGACAGTCTCTCCACCATGGCAATTATCCCAACGGTATTCGGTCCCATCGCGACCCTGCTGGGAATCAATCCGCTCCTGGTCGTATGGCTCTCCTTTGTCAACGGGCAGCAGTGGGTGCTCCCTCACAACACTCCCCAGATGCTGCAATCTGCAGTGATGATGGGAAATGCCATCGATCACGAAGATGTGCGGAATCTTTCCTTTGTCTACATGGTCATTGCGCTAATTGGCAGTTTGGTCAGTGTCCCCGTCTGGTCCGCCATGGGACTGATGTGACCGATCCCGATTCTCCCGGGAAACCCACCTGGCGGCAAATGGAGTCAGGGCTCCATTTGCCGCTTCTTTTACCAATGTCCTTCTCTGTTTAGGGCATAGATTGGCCGCATGAACGAAGGGAGAAATACTATGGGCGACTTTTCTGGACGTCGGGTCCTGGTGGGCTGCGTGGTGTTTATCTTTGTAGTGATGAGCGGCAGCGGCCTTCATTCCGCTGGATACTCACTGCTTGCTCCGACATTTGGGATCTCTATGACGCTTCTCGGCAGCCTTACCATGGTCCTCACCGTCAGCGGGATCATCAGCGGTATACTGCTGACGTCACTCGAGAAGCGGTTCACGCTGAAAGGCGTTCTCTACTTTGACGCTGCCGTTTTTTACGCAGTAGCCGTCAGCGCAGTGATTGTCGGGAACAGGCTTTTCACGCTGCTGTTGTTTTTCTTCTCCATTGGTGCAACGCTCTCTCTGGGGGCTCAGGTCGCCATGACGGAGATCATCTCGAACTGGTTCGTACAGGGACGGGCGCGGAGAATCTCCATGGTTTTGGGAGCGGCTTTGTTAGGGCAGGCCACCTATCAGTTTATCGGCGGACAGATTTTTTCCAGGATGGACCTTCTTTCTGGCTGGGCCTTGCTCTATGCTGTAAATGGCACGATTTTACTGCTCTGCAACCGGTTTTTAATCATAGCTACAAGACCAGAAGACATCGGCCAGACCCCTCTGGCAGATTTCTCCTGTAGCCTGCGCCGAGAGAAAACCTCCCCCACTTTGTCTTCAAAGGAAAAAGGCACTCTCTATTGTTCACCCATCTTTTGGCTCTGCTTGGTGGGAGATTGGTGCCTTGCTGGCGGAGTGAACTATATTACCATGTACGCAACTTCCTTTTTTGAGCAGAATGGGATTCCGCTGAGAGTATCCACGCTTATCCTCAGCTGCGCCACTATCAGTGCCGCTATTTTCTCTTTCCTGAACGGAAGGGTTATGAACGCTGTCGGTGTTCAGCGTTATGTACTCATTCTCCTCTGTGGTGTAATCTTGGGGAATCTGTCCATGCTCCTTTATGAGTACTGGCCGAGCGCTTTACTAATTCTTCTAATGGTTCTGTTTTACGGAATCGGCTATTCTGGTGCACACTGCATTAATATTGTCTCCGGCCTAATTTTTGACCCAGAGGATGCCGCCAACGCTAATTCGAAGATTTCCAGCATTGCTATGAGCGGAGGACTGCTTTTGCTTCCCCTCAGCGGATACTTAGTAGATCACTTTGGTTACTTTGCGGTTTACCTTGTGGTGATTTCCTTTGCTCTGCTCTCCTTGGTATGTTTTGAGGTGGCATTGATATTAGCAAAAAGACAGGGGAAAGAGATTTCATAATACCAAAAAGCTCTCCCTTGTTATCTTCTCCTGACCCAAACCCTGACCCAAATTGCTGAAAATCGTCGTGGAGCGGAGAGGAACAACCTCCGGGTTTTTGGCCGTTTCAGGCTCAAAAAGGTCCGGAAAGCACTGCAGCGTAGCGGATGGAGAAACCGATAACAGCTCATAACCCGGAGGTCGTTGGTTCAAGTCCAGCCCCCGCAACCACAAAAACGCCGTTTTCCAGCCGGAAAGCGGTGTTTTTCTCTGCCTTTTTGCAACTTTGGGAGACGTCCCCGTTTTCTGGACACTTGGGTGACCCAAACCGTGACCCATACGGGTCAAAAAACGGGCCCGGAGGCGGCATTTCCGTCTCCGGGTCTTCGTTCTTTTTCGAGAAATTTTTGCTCTCTTACAGCGCCGTCGTCAGAACCTTCTCCATGGTCCTGGCCGCTTCCTTCTGGGCCGCTGTCGTGACATGGGCATAGGTGTCCAGGGTGAACCCTGCCGAGAAGTGTCCCAGCATGCCGGACACCGTCTTGATGTCCACGCCGTTCTGAAGCGCCAGCGTAGCGAACGTGTGCCGGAGGTCGTGGAATCGAACTCTGGGCAGCCCCGCCCGCTTCAGCACCCGATGGAGCATATGGAGCACGCTGTCCGGAGAAATCGGGCCGCCGGTGGGTGAGGGGAATACCCAGGGACTGGAGCCGGTTTTCTTTCTCTGTTGTTTCAGAACCTGGATGGTGTCCTCCGCCAAGGGCAATGTCCGGTAGGCGTTCTTCGTCTTGAGCGGAGCCTCCGTCACCTCACCGTTAATGCGAGCAACCTGCCGTTTCACCCGGAGGTCACCGTGTTCGAAATCGATGTCCTCCCATTTGAGGCCAAGGAGTTCTCCCCGCCGGAGGCCAGTGGCCAGCTCCACGTAGTACATCTCGAAGACGCCGCTCTCTTTTGCCTCTCTAAGGAACGATGTCAGCTGCTCCACCGGCAGGGTTTTCATCTCCCGATGTTCCAGCTTCGGCGGGGCACAGCCCGCGGTGGGGTCTGCTACAATCAGCCGCTGCTCCTTCGCCAGTTTCATGGCCGAGGCGATGATCTGGTGGATGTTCCGCACGGTTTTGGGGCTCAGGCCCTTAGCCTGATGCTTGCTCTCAATTCGGTCCACCCGGCCTTTTT
>CASEPH010000421.1 GCA_949289625.1 uncultured Clostridia bacterium
CACTTTAAAACAGGCTTTGCCTGCGTGGACACCGGTTTTTCGACCGCTCGCTTCGCCAAGGCTCTCCCCTCCTTTCCTGTGTTGCCCATTGACATATAGTATAACATATTGAATTTTGATTCTCAACGGTGTAATTTCCCGGGCTCCTTTTAAGATAAGTAGTGGTCCAAATTCTGTCGGCTTGACGAAACCGGGAAATCTGTTCCCTTCGTCTCCATCCGGTCCCATCGAAACGGGTCATGTACAAAACGGCATCCAGATGGTATAATGCGGATAAACAAGCTGGTCCGGCTTTCCTCCGTTTCAGTATCCCGTATCCCGCCAGGTCCGGGCTCAGCTGCCAGTCAAAAATGCAGTCTTTGGATAACAGGGCATCATAATTGCGGGTAAAATATGGATATTCCATCATCATGCTCACGCTGTCATTCCGACGGATTGCCCTCAATTTGCGGAAAACTGGATGTAACCTTAAATCGCCGTTGAGAGAAGCCCATTTCACAAAAGGAGGTTATGATGGACGTCAACCACGAAGCACCAGCGAGAAAGCGCGTTGTCATCATATGCAACAACGCCCGTGTCTCCAGCACGATCGCCGGGAATCTGCGCACTGTTTTTGAGGATAAAGTTGACATCATCATCCGTCGTCCGTCCGATATTGAGCAGGCCGATCATATCGATGCAGACGCGTTTCTTGTGACGCGATGGAACTTAATCGGCAATCTGGAGAACAAGGTCTCCGACAAGCAGCGGATTGTCCGGGTCACCAGGACTATTACAACAGAGGCCCTGCAGAAAATCCTGACCATCCCTACCAACAGTACTGTTCTGCTGGTCAATGACTCGGAGCGGAGCACCTACTCTCTCAGGTCTCTGCTCCTTGACCTTCACCTGGATGATTTCAACTACGTGGTTTATGACCCCAAACAGCGCGATCCCTCTGCCACAGTAGCCATTACACCTGACGAAATGGCTTACGTCCCCACCTATGTCGAGAAAGTGATCAACATAGGGCAGCGGGTGCTGGACATCAAGACCGTGTTTAATATCTGCACTCTCTTGGGGTTCAGCCTGTCCGACATCTCCTCCGGAATGATGCGATACATCAATTCCATCGTAGATCCCAACAACAGCGACAAGCCCTATCGTGATATCCTGCTTCTCAACGAGCGCATGCAGAATGTGCTGCGCTACATGGAGCAGGGGCTTCTTCTGACCCAGGATGACGGGATTATTCTGATTGCCAACGAAAAAATCGAAAGCCTGCTTGGACACCGCATCCAGGACGGTCAGGACAATCTGGCAGATATTTTCCCGGACGAGGTGGCTTCAGAGCTGCTGGCCATGGACCGGGACAACAGAAGTTTTCATATTTTCAACCGGGAGTTTACCGTCCAGCATGAGGCTGTCATGTTCAGCACCAGCATTCGGCAGAACCTGTATTTTTTCAGTGACATCACCTATCTTCACAGCCTGGAGCAGAATATAGCCGCCCGCTCCCAGGGGACCGGCTTTGTGGTCAAATACACCTTTGACGATATTATCTATCACTCAAAGGTAATGCGTGACTGTGTTGACCAGCTGAAAATCTTCGCCTCGTCCGATAAGGTCATCCTGATACTGGGAGAGACGGGGACCGGGAAGGAACTGCTGGCCCACTCCATCCACAACGCCTCACCGCGGCGGCACTGCCCCTTTGTGGCAATCAACTGCGCCGCGCTTCCCGCCAGCCTGTTGGAGAGCGAGCTGTTTGGCTATGAGGGCGGTGCCTTTACCGGCGCGAAACGGACGGGCCGCGCCGGCCTCTTTGAGCAGGCTGACGGCGGGACACTGTTCCTGGACGAAATCGGGGATATGCCGGTATCTCTTCAGTCCCGGCTATTGCGGGTACTGCAGGAAATGCAGATTATGCGTGTGGGCGGAAGCAGGGTCATCAATATCAATGTCCGCATAATTGCCGCTACCAACCAAAATTTGGAACAGAAAATTCGGGATGGCTCCTTCCGGGGAGATTTATATTACCGTTTGAATGTCCTGCCCTGCCAGGTCCCCCCGTTGCGAAACCGCCGTGAGGACATCATCCCCCTTTTCCTGCACTTCGCGGGTATGCCAAAGATACCGGCAGATATCGCCAGAAGGCTGGAGGCCTATGACTGGCCCGGCAATGTCCGGGAGCTGCAAAATGCGGCAGGATATTATGTTATGATGCGGAAAAGCGGCCACGCCCTCCCCGGCTATATCGCGGACGCGGTGCCGGCGTCTGCTGAGGAGGACACCCGGGCATTGGAGCAGCAGCTGCTCATTCTGCTTGGCAGACACAGCTGCGGCCGGAGTACCCTTGTGCGGGAACTGGCGGGACAGGGTTTTGCTGTCAGTGAGTATTCCCTCCGCCGCTGCCTGGAGGATATGGAGCGCAGGGGGCTGATTCTGCGCGGCGTGGGACGAGGCGGTACCCGTCTGAGCGGCAAAGGGCTGGAAGCACTGGAAAAGGTCTGTGAGCGCTTATAATTGGATTCCTGTTTTCCGCAGTAATTGGATGAACTTCCAATTACTGCGGATTTTTTTATTTTAACTCCATTTGCAAATTTTAAAAATATAAGTTGCAAAATTTACTTTTTTAAAAGTCGCTCCGTTAAAAAATTTATTTAAATAAACAGAAAAATCCGCTTTTTTCATTGTCGGCAATCCCGCCGTGAAATTTTGCGCCTCTCTGGGCGAAAACTTGGCATAATTTTTGCTCTATCAAAAAGCCGGGAGACGTTTTGACGCGCCTGTCTAATGAAACAATGAGGAGGTCATACAATGAAACGGATACTATCGCTTGCCCTTGCGCTACTCACGGTCCTGTCTCTTGCCGCGTGCGGCGGTCAGGGGTCATCTGACGGTTCAGGTTCAGGTGACGGCAGTTCCTACACCACTTACAGCGAACTCTATGACACAGAACTGAGTACATTGAATTATCTCTACAACACCAACACAACGCTGGTCCACTTCAGCTATATGGTGGAGGACGGCCTGGTAGAGTTTGACCGCTATGGCCTGCTTCGGCCCTGCATCGCGGAAAATTGGGAAATTTCCGATGACGAGCTGGTCTACACCTTCCACCTGCGGGATGACGTGATGTGGTACGACAACCAGGGCAACGAGGTCACAGGTCTGACCGCCCACGACTTTGTGGCTGCCGCCCAATATGTCCTGGACCCCGGAAGCGGATCCACTCTGTCCAGCACGATCTATAACGTGATCGAGGGCGCCGAGGCTTACTTCAACCAGGAGACAACAGATTTCTCCACCGTCGGCATCCGGGCGCTGGACGACTACACGCTGGAATATACTCTGAGCGCCCCCTGCGCCTACTTCCTGCGGATGCTCTCCATGAACGCGTGGTTCCCCGCCCAGGCCGACTTTCTGGCGGAACACTATGATACATACGGGACCAACAGTGACGAGCTTCTCTACTGCGGCGCCTATTACTGCTCCGAGTGGGAGCCCGAGTATCAGCGGGTTCTGCAGATGAATAAGGACTATTGGAACGCGGACATCATCAGCATCGAGCGCCTGACTTACCGCTACAATGCAGAGGCTACCTCCAACGGCGCCGAGCTGTTCCTGCGGGGCGACACTGACAAGGTAGCCCTGGACACCGACCTGATCGCCGAGTGGATGAACGACGAATCCCTGTGGAGCCAGGTCCACCGCGCCTCCTACACCAACATGTCCTATTGGATGGCCTTCAACTTCGACCCCCAGTATGAAGAGGAGTACGCCCCTGACGACTGGCGCACCGCCGTCAACAACGTGAACTTCCGCAAGGCAATGTTCTATGGCTATGACCGATACGCGGCTGTGGCTGCCATTGACCCCTACACCTACGAGGACAAGGTCCTCAACACCTTCTCCCGCCCCGGGCTTGTCACCGTAGGCACCCAGGATTTCCTGGAGATGGGAGGTCTGGATGAGTATTCCAGCCAGGACAATCTCTATAACGCGGAACTGGCCCAGCAGTATAAGGAAACAGCAATGTCCGAACTGGAAGGTCAGGTTACATTCCCCATCCAGGTAGTCAT
>CASEPH010000422.1 GCA_949289625.1 uncultured Clostridia bacterium
GCCCTTATAGGGAACATCATAGGCATCATAGGCCATCAAGAGCAGATAGTTGCCGCCATCCATGTCAAGCGTCCCAATGACACGGTCATAAAATGCCTTTCTGGCTTTTCCGTCTTTCAGCTGGCTATCCCGCAGAGCCATTAGGAGACTGTGCTCCTCGCTGTCCGCCACCTGCTGTGTGGAGAACACGATGTCAATGAGGTTCTTGCCCTGTGTGCCGGACAGCGACTTTTTTAGGAGGCTTAGGTACTTTTCCGACTCCTCCTGCGGCATAATACCAAGCGGTTCATCCAAATAGGAGATGATCTCCCGGTTGCCATTGACATAGCAGCCGTAAATGTGATTGATTGCGCTTTTATCCGGACGGAACCGCCGCCGCAGTTCCGCGATCTCCTTTTGCGTCATGATGCATTCCTCGCTTGTTTAGATTTTGCCGCGACAGGGCTGCGGCAAATCACATCATACCACATTCCGCTGAAATTTGAAACCTCTCCTTCTTTGGATGAATGGCGCATTTTACTGGTTCCAAAATGCCGACAGCGTCTTGTTGATCGCACTTAAACTTTCTTCCGTCATGGAACCGTTTTGATCGGAAGATGGCTCTTCAGTCTGCTCCACCTGCAGAGCATCCTGTACTTCAATGGTCATTTCACTTTGTCCTGACGACATAAATTCAGGATGGCGGGAAAGGACGGATAGGATGGCCCGCTCCAGCGCACGCTCGTCCCATGTAGTCTGATTTTCCATTTGCGGGTGACATTTGCACTCCGCATAATGGGTCAGCGCCTGGGCGATGAATTGCGCTTTCTGCCTTCCCATGCGGTTGAGGATCTCCACGGCCGCCCGCTGCTGCGGGTCATTCATATTGAAACGAATGGTGAATCTTCCAGGCTGCATTTTATCGGCCACGGGGATCACCTGCCTCCCGAAACAGCTTGATACAGCAGTTCATATCCCTTGGCGTTGGCCCGGACGTCCTCCACAAACAGAGCGGAGCCAATTTTCCCTGACGCTAGGATCTGGCGCCGTAAAAGGATGGATCCGCCGCCCACAAAAACGACCTTGCCGGTTTTAAGTTCCAGGCCCCGCTCCCGCAGGGTGCTGAACAGATCATTGACAAAATCCTGGGCCTGCCGTTCCACGATCCTGCCAATGTCCGGCACGGACGGCGCCTTCTGCTTGAGCAGAATGGCATCGATCTCTTCCTCGTCCAGAAGCATATCATGTTCCGCGTTCACCTTGGAGATGATTTTGTTATAAAGAGAGATCACGCCGCTTTCCAGTGAATCGCAGACGGCTAGGTTTCCTTCTCCGTTTCTGAGCTGGAGATAGTCGGCCGTAAACCCGCCAATGTCCAGCACCAGCGCTCTGGGCTCATTTTGCAGGGTGGGGAGGATGGTGACCGCCGCCGCATAGGACTGGGGGAAACAGGCCACATCGTTGATCAGGATCGAGTAGGGCCTTTGATGAAAGACAAAGGATACGGGCCCCCGGCCCAGAAAATAGCTGGTGAATGCCTGATGCTGCGCGCCGAAGTGGGCGGGCGGCAGGCCCACCGCAAGCTGTACCTGGATCGTACCCGCTGTATATCGCCCAGCAGCGTTGATTTCCCGCGCGATGGCAAACAGGGTGAGGACAAAAAACCGCTCGTCCTCCGTCTTGTCCCGGTGATATGGAATACGATGGTCAGAAAGCTGGTAATACCGCCCTCGGTACTTGAGCACGTCTTTCCCAAAGGGGGCAACCTCACTCTCCACCAGGCCCGATACGAATGGATCCCCGCGCGGGAGTTTTACGGATTTGTTGCCATGATCGATTGCAATTAGCATAGTC
>CASEPH010000423.1 GCA_949289625.1 uncultured Clostridia bacterium
GTGCCAAGGGAGATCACCGTCAGCAGCAGAGAGATTTTAGGCCGCTCGACCCCACGAAAATAGCCATACAGCAGGAACAATATACCGATTCCCACATAACACGCCCCCTCAACCCGGAGATATTGCACACCGATCTCAAGGGTCTGTATCTCATGGGGATCAATAAAAATGGAAATCAGTCGGGGCGCCAGCAGCCACACCGCCCCGGAAATCGCCAGGCAGAAGCACAGCACAAGAAGTACGGCGCTGCGGGTTCCCCTTCGGATGCGCTGATGATTTCCCGCTCCATAGTTCTGGGATATAAAAATGGAATAGGCATTGCCAAACTCCTGTGCAGGCATATATGCCAGCGTGTCGATCTTGACGCCGGCAGCAAACGCCGCCATAACAGATGTGCCAAAACTGTTGACAAGGCCCTGCACCATCAGGATCCCAAAATTCATTACGGACTGCTGCGCCCCAGTGGCCGCTGCATAGGAGAGAATCTCCAGGACCGATTTCCATCGCACACCCAATCCTTTCTCCAAACGAAGAATCGGCTCCCGGAGCACACCGTAAATTACGATTCCCACACCAGCTGCAAACTGCGCGATCACCGTAGCTTCCGCAGCTCCGGCCACCCCTCGCCGCAACACTGCCACAAATACAACATCCAGTACAATATTGATACCGGTACTGATCCCCAAAAATATCAGCGGGACCACGGAATTTCCAACAGCGCGCAACGCGAACGCAGTATAATTGTAGAGAAAAATAAAAGGCAGTCCCATCAATATCACAAATACATAGGTGTACATCAGATCATAGACCTCTTGCGGCGTCTGCATCCACCGCAAAATCTTGGGAAGCAGCCAATAGGATACCCCAGTCAAGGCAATTGTGATCACCAATATCAACACAAAGGAAGACGCAAGATACTCCCGCATGGACCGGTATGCCTTCTGGCCATAGCTGATGGAAAACAGCGCACCTGCCCCCATGCACATTCCAATAATCAAGGACGTTAAAAACGTCATCAGCGTATAAGCGCTCCCCACAGCCCCCAAGGCGTCGCTGCCCAAATAAACTCCCACGATCCATGTGTCCACCAAATTATAACACTGCTGTAGTATGTTTCCCAAAATCATTGGCAGTGCAAACAACAGCATAGTTTTTGTGATAGGGCCCGTTGTCAAATCCCGTTTCATGCTTTTTAGCTCCTTATGTGCTTCTGTACTCTGGATCAAAGGAGGTTCATAGGCGTATTTTCAAAAATTTCCATACTCGCCCACACATCCCGTGCTGATCTCCCCGGGATGTCTATCCTTTTGCTTGATGATTATATCATAGATTCGTTTGACGCAAAGATTTTTATGGAGAGAAATTGTTTTTCATGCAAAGTTCAAAGGCTCTATCCGGAGTCTCTATTACACTTGGATTGCACTGTCTCCCCCTCTGTCAGCAGGTCCCGCTGCAGCTTCTCCAGCCAGAGCTCCGCCGCCTTGGAAAACAACTGATATCTCTTCCACACGAGATACATCTCCAGCTCCAGCCGTGGTTTAAGGGGACGAAAGCATAGGGAACGTCCTGCCGTATTGACCAGCTTATCCAGCGTAAAGGCGTACCCCATCCCCTCTTCCACCAGCATGGAGGCATTGTAGATCAGGTTATAGGTGGCCACGGTATGCAGATCTGTGGGCTCCCTTTTCAGCCAGCGATAGAGGCCGCTTTTGTTGCCCACCTGCCTCGACAGGATCAGCGGTTTATCCCACAGGTCCTGCGGCGTTACGAAGGGCTTTTCCGCCAAGGGGCTGTCGCTTCGCATCAGTACGCCCCAAACATCAGTCAGGGGCAGCTCCAGATAATTGTACTTGGTCTTATCGATGTCCCCCAGCAGAATCCCAAAGTCCAGCAGGCCCTTATCCAACCGCTCGCACACATCCATAGCGTCGCCGCTGACAAAGTGAAAGCGTATTCCGGGATAGGCTGTTTGCAGCTGTGTGGCCATTCTGGCAATCTGCCGCATTCCGTCGGTCTCGCCGGTACCAATATAAATATCGCCTCCAACCGCATCTCCGGACTGCTTGACCTCATTCTCCGTGCGTCCCACCAGCTCCAGGATCTCCTCCGCCCGCTTTCGCAAAAGCACCCCGTCCTCCGTCAGCGTGATCTTACGGCTGCCCCGGACCATCAGCTGTTTTCCCAGCTCCTCTTCCAGCTCCTTGAGCTGTCTGGACAGGGTCGGCTGGGTAAGATGCAGCGTCTGGGCGGCGGCGGAAATGCTCTGTTCCCTTGCCACCGCCAGAAAATACTGCAATACTCTCAATTCCATATGGACACCCCCTTTTTTCAGTATACCGCTAAATACCATGCCTTGCAAGCATAGGAATGTATTTTTTATAAGTATTTGTTATTGCAAAGAAAGGGTGATACAATCAAGATAAAGAAAAGCCTGAGAAAGGGGTTGTCAAGAATGGATTTGCAAGAATTTCTCGAATCCCTAAACAGCGGAAAAACGGTGACGGGCGGCGGCGAAGTCCACCAGGCCATGCACGGCGTCAGTCAGGAGGCCTTGCGCATTACGGCGGAGATCAACGGCCGGTACCATCCCCCGGAGGAACTGCGAAAGCTGTTCTCGGCGTTGATTGGAGCGGAGGTAGACGAAACCTTCGGCCTGTTCCCGCCCTTCTATACCGATTGCGGAAAAAACATTCACATTGGAAAACATGTGTTTATCAACATGGGCTGCAAATTCCAGGATCAGGGTGGAATCTACATTGACGATGGTGCCCTCATCGGCCACAATGTGGTGTTGGCCACCCTCAATCATGCCAAGAACCCAGAGGAACGCAGTTCCATGATCCCGAAGCCCATCCACATTGGAAGGAACGTGTGGATCGGCGCCAACGCCACGGTCCTTCCCGGCGTAACCATTGGAGACGGTGCCATCATCGCCGCAGGCGCTGTGGTCACCAAGGATGTTCCCGAAAACACCATCGTGGGCGGCGTACCCGCAAAGCTCTTAAAAACCATCGAACAGGAGGAATCACAATGAGCAAAAAGATTTTGGTACTTTCCACCAGCCCCCGGAAGGGCGGCAATTCCGATCTGCTGGCAGACGCCTTTGCCCGAGGCGCACGGGAGGCCGGAAACACTGTGGAGAAAATTTCGCTCTCCGGCCTTCGCGTTGATTTCTGCCGGGGCTGCCTGTCCTGTCTGAATACCAAGCGGTGTGTGATCCAGGACGACGCGGCAGCCATCGTCCAGAAAATGAAGGATGCAGATGTGCTGGTGTTTGCCACGCCCGTCTATTATTTCAATATGTGCGGGCAGATGAAAACTCTGCTGGACCGGTCCAATCCCCTGTATACTGCCGACTACCGTTTCCGGGACGTCTATCTTTTGGCCGCTGCCGCAGAAACAGGGGCACATACCGTGGACGGAACGGTCACCGGACTCCAGGGCTGGATCGACTGCTTTGCCCAGGCCCGTCTGGCCGGTACGGTCTTTGCCGGGGGTGTGACCGCAGCAGGACAGGTGCAGGGACATCCCGTTCTGGAAAAGGCCTATGCTATGGGCAAAAACGTATCAGGAGGAGACTGCCATGAACGCAAAATATGATGGATACACATTTCCGCTGCGGGACACCGTGACCCGAAAGAAGATACAGTTTCACAACCGCTATGGCATCGAACTGGCAGGAGACCTGTATCTGCCCAAAGACACCAACGGCCCCTTGGCTGCCGTGGCAGTAGCCGGTCCCTTTGGCGCGGTGAAGGAGCAGTGCGCCGGTCTGTATGCCGAGGAACTGGCCAGCCGCGGTTTTGCAGCTCTGGCCTTCGATCCCTCCTTTATCGGCGAGAGCGGCGGTGTGGCGCGGAACGTGGCCTCGCCGGACATCAACACCGAGGATTTCTCCGCAGCGGTGGATTTCCTTTCCACCCAGGATTTTGTGGATCCGGAGAAAATCGGCATTCTGGGAATCTGCGGCTGGGGCGGTATGGCCCTCAATGCCGCTGCCATGGATACCCGCATCAAAGCCACCGTCACTTCCACCATGTACGACATGACCCGGGTGAACGCAAAGGGCTACTTTGACGCCGCCGACAGCGCCGACGCCCGGTATGAAACAAAGAAAGCCCTCAACGCCCAGCGGACCGAGGACTACAAGAACAACACCTACGCGCGAGCAGGCGGCGTGGTGGATCCCCTGCCGGAGGACGCCCCCTTCTTTGTCAAGGACTACTATGATTACTACAAGACGGAACGGGGCTACGCGGAACGTTCTCTCAACTCCAACGACGGTTGGAACACCACCTCCGCCCTGTCCTTCCTCAACATGCCCATCCTGCGGTACAGCAACGAGATCCGCAGCGCTGTCCTGATGATCCACGGGGAGAAGGCCCACTCCTGCTATTTCAGCCGAGATGCTTACGCTGATATGCTGCGGGATAATCCGAAAACCGACAACAAGGAGCTGCTGATCATCCCAGACGCAGTCCACACAGATCTCTACGATCAAAAGGATATCATTCCCTTTGACCGGATCCAGCAGTTCTTCCAGACGTATTTCCAATAATCACTTCCCGGAAGAAGGTATTCTATGACCAGATTATTCTCCATCGTGCTTGCCCTTCTCCTGCTCTCCGCCTGCGGGACCAATACCTCTTCCCCCAAGGATCAGGGCAGCGCATCCCCTGGGCCTAGCATTGCACAATCCCTCCATTCCGCGGAGGAAGTTTCT
>CASEPH010000424.1 GCA_949289625.1 uncultured Clostridia bacterium
TGGCATCATGGCTATTTGGCGTCGTGAACATTCACGTATTCCCGATTGCGAAATACGAATCTCCAGATCAAAAACCCAAAATGGAAAGTACATTCTTTATGGGAAACTGTATCATACGGCTAACAATATGCGCCTAGGGAACAGACATGAGTACCGATATGATCCTGGAGAGGTCAGCGATGACGATGCTGTTCGGTCGATCATACGGCGGGTAGAAGATGCTTTCCAAAAAGATAATTTTAACCAAGCAGTTGGAAAGCCGACGGCTCCAGCCGCAAGGGGAATTTTTAGCCGGGTGTTTGGTGAGTTAAAGCGGCTTGGTATCAAAAAATCGACCTGGGGTGAAGGAACGGCAAATGGAACATACAAATATGCCCCCAAAAATGTTTTGCCGAAATTGGATGCCCTTGGCAGCAATATCTCTGACGAGGATATGGAACAACTGAAGAAGTCCCTGGTTGAGAAAGCGGCAAAAATAGACGCGGCCAGCGGAATTTGGAGGTTGCTGACCATAGTGTATCAAGTTATCTGCAGAGAGTCAACTGGCTTTTGGAGGCGGCGCATCAGCACGACAGAAATGTGCCGCTGGTGAGATTCGACCTGGACGGCTCTTTGAAGGTGCCCACTCTTGAAAAAGCAAAAGCGATCTCGGATGCTGTCCGTGTGATTCTGGCCTGCGTATTGCTGAATCTGGTTGCAAATGGACTGAGCCTCGGGGTTGCGGCCATACTGCTGATGGGCCTTCGTACAGCGGAAGCCTGCGCAATCCGGTTTGATACCATCATGATCCGGGACGAGTGGTTTTTGGTATGCCCGGTTGTGGCCCAGATCAAAAACGGCGAGCGGGTCATTATTTTGAAGACAGACGCCGCGTATCGGTGCGCCATTGGCGGCGTTTTAATGACGCATCTGGTGAGCAGGAGATATGAGCATCTCCGAACCTTGGGCTATTCGGAGGAAGAAATAACACAAATGCCCCTTGTTTCGGATGGCGACGATCCGACTAAATTTGCAAATCCCTCTACGCTCTCTGCGTATGCCAAGGAACTCCTTCTTGCTTGCGGCTACGAGGAGGAATGCCTGCGGCTGGCAGGGGTGCTTGCGGAAAATGACTTGACTCTTGATGAAAAGAGCAGAAAAGAATTGGATGTCACTGCTTATATCCTGCGGCGGGATTATGTGACGCGTGCAGCGAACTGCTGTGGGATGGCTCCGGCGGATATCGACTACTTGGTAGGACACGAAAACGTGGAGAACAAGAACACGGATTATACCAACCCGGATATTCAGAGGGAATTGGCGTTTCAGCTGGAACGGTATGTGTTCCTGCCGGAGTTTACCCGCCATCCCTACTACACACCGATCCAGGCAAAATACAGACGCAGAAAAAGCGAAGACCTGGAAGGGTTTAACGGATATCGCATCATCGCGGAAGAGGAACCTTTGGAGATTGTGTTTGACATGACAACCGAAGAGAGCGGGGAGACGATTGTAGTGACAACTGATGGTAGGACAGTGGAACCAGTTGCCCGCCAATACGGCCATCCGGACTCCCCGAAAAGGCGGGAGGATCGTCCGCTGGTTGGCGCGTTGCACCCGGATTCTTATTATCGGAAGCGGATCGAAGAGGCGGAGCGTGTGGATCTGCGGAAGTTCCTACCTGAAATCCTGAGAGAAAAGAACGAGGGCGGATGATATGGAGGAGAAAAAAGCTTTCAAAATTCAATTTGGCAGAAAAGGTGAACGCATCCATGTGAGTGGTTCCCTGATGCTGAATGACTGTGCATTTACATTTTCTCTGAATGAAC
>CASEPH010000425.1 GCA_949289625.1 uncultured Clostridia bacterium
GACACAGAACCCAAACCACACTTTATCGTTGATTTCTTTCAGGTAACATGACCTTATCAAATTAAGCATATCAGTTCGTGCAGGTGGTGTCTAATGCCAATATGGAATGCTGCAACATACGCTTCGCGTATAGGAAGGACAGCGAAATGACGGGGAAAACATCAGCAGATTTTCTCGTTCTATAAATTCAGATATCGTATCAAATCCATTTATATATGTTGATTTTCCCCAATCGCTATGCTATCTTTGAGCAGAAGGGAGCGATATTCCATGGAGATCCGTGTGCTGAAATACTTTCTTTTGGTCGCTCGGGAGGAGAACATCACCAAGGCGGCAAACCTCCTGCACCTGACCCAACCCACCCTGTCCAGGCAGCTGATGCAGCTGGAGGAGGAGCTTGGCGTCCAGCTGTTTCGCCGAAGCAAACACCATATCATTCTGACCGAGGAAGGGATGCTTCTCCGCCGCCGGGCAGAGGAGATCGTGGCGCTGGCAGACAAGACGAAGGATGACCTTCAGCATCGGGAGGAGCAACTGGAGGGCACCATCGCGGTGGGGAGCGGCGAATTGCAGAGTTCCAGTTTCTTGACGAAACTCCTCACGGCTTTCCAGGAGAAGAATCCGCTGGTCCGTTTTGCGATCTACAGTGGGAACTCCGATAATATCAAGGAGCGCATTGAGCGGGGACTTTTGGACGTTGGTCTCTTGCAGGAGCCGGTGGACATTAGTAAATACAGCTTTGTCCGTACACCGTGCCGGGAACAGTGGGGCGTACTGGTACATGAAGATTCCGAATTGGCGACTAAGGAGAGCGTCAGCCCCGCAGAACTTGCGTCCGCCCCACTAATCCTGCCGGAACGGGAAAGCGTCCAGAATGAACTGCTCAACTGGTTCGGTCCCTACGCGGAGAGTCTTCGGATCACAGCCACCGGCAACCTGCTCTACAATCTGGCCTCTCTGGCTCGGGCCAGCGGCGGCAGTGTGCTTACGCTGAATCTGGACTGCAATTACGAGGGGCTTCGATTTATCCCGCTGTCGCCTCCTTTGGAATCCAACACCGTGCTGGTGTGGAAGAAAACGCAAACGTTCTCCACTGCCGCCGCAGCATTCATCGAGTTCTCCGAGAAATACATTTCCGGTATATAACAAAATTGAATATAAGCATTAGACATTATTTTGTCACAGGGCTACAATATAGGTGCTCCAAGAGGAGCGCCTATATTTTTTGCGGAACCGGCTGATGGGAAGGGGTGATGGAATGACGATCCATGAGGCCAGCGAGCGGTATAACATCCCCCTGGAGATCCTGCGGGAATATGAGAGCTGGGGACTGTGCGGCACGGTAAAAACGGTCATGGGCGCCTGGCAGTATGATGACACCGACCTGGAGCGCCTGAGCATGATCATGACACTGCACGATGTGGGATTTGCAAACGACGAGATCGAAACCTACATGAAGCTCCTGCTGGAACAGGAGGACACCGAGCCCCAGCGCCTGCGGATGCTGGACCAGAAGCGGGGACACACACTGGATGAGATCCATTTTCGGGAAAAGCAGCTGGAGCGGCTGGACTATCTCCGCTACCACATCCGGAAACAGCAGGAAGCGAAACAAGGCTGACCGCTGCTCCCATTCAAACAGATCAAAATATTTGAGGAGGTAATTTTTATGAAGATCCAGGACAAAGCCGCATTTGATGAGCAGAATGTGTTCGGCCAGGGGATGGCCAACACCGCCTTTGCCCAGTATTTTATTGGCAACTCCTATCTGAATCCCCTGACCAAGCCCGGCGAGAGCGTGGTGGGGCTGGCCAACGTCACCTTTGAGCCGGGCTGCCGCAACAACTGGCACATCCACCACGCCAAGAGCGGCGGCGGCCAGATTCTCATCTGCACC
>CASEPH010000426.1 GCA_949289625.1 uncultured Clostridia bacterium
CTCCTATCTCTCTTCCCGAGACGGCCCTGAGATCTCCCAGCGGCAGATCAACAAGCACCTGGAGCATCTGCACCGGGCGGTCGTCTACAACATCGTCCACTATTTCAATTCCACCTATCATGTATCCGTGTCTGCCGACCATGTGGCCAACAATCTGCTTCCCCAGAAGCCGGATCTCAGGATCTACGAAAACAAAGAGGCCCATGATGCGTACCACGAAAAGCTGCGGGCAGCCAAAATCCGCTATGAGGATGTGGTGGATCAGATCATCCTCCTGCTGGATGGGCGCAGCTTTGCCGAGCAGGCGTTCCATGAGCTGGCGGAGAAATGCCACAAAGCGGCCTGGAACTTATATAAAAACAGGCCGGAGTATGAGCGGAAGAAGGCCCTCATTACCTTCAACGGCTACTTCTGCACCAACCACCACTACAGCTGGCAGGACGAGTGGACGCTGGAGTATAAGACAAAGGACATTTTGCGGGGCGTGGCCCACTATGAGACCGGGGCCTTCAATCTCTATCCGCTGGGCTTTTCCGAACTGCTTGGGTACAACCGAAGTCCAGACAATGAACGCGAGTTCACTACCTGCAAAATGGTAAAGGGTCTGAAGATGTTCAAAAACGGCCGTGTGGACATCCGCTTTTCTACGGAAACCAACGCGGCGGATTTCGCGGCCAGATACCTCGGTCTTGTCCTCTGACTGGCCGTACGGAAAGAGGTGAAACAGCGAATGAAGTATATACACCAAGAGATGAACCTGAACCCGGAGCAGCGCAGAGCTCTCAACGAAAAAGTTCTGTATCTCATC
Organism: uncultured Clostridia bacterium; assembly: GCA_949289625.1. The sequence goes on from CASEPH010000426.1 coordinate 809, forward strand.
GACAGCGGCAGCATGGAACAGGCCGGCATCACCAGTGAGGACATCTACAACGCATACACCGGAGTCGGCGGCCTGCATGGCCTGGAGCGAGCCGATTTCGACAGCTACCACGCCTACAGTGAGAAGAAAAAGGAGATCGAGAACGGACAGGTATTCACCCCGCCGGTCATCTGCCAGCTGGTAGCGGAGAGCCTGCGGCCCTCCATCAGCGATGTGGTGGCGGACCTCACTTGTGGGAAGGGCAGCTTTTTTAATTTTATGCCTGTGGAGGCCAACTGCTATGGCTGTGAGCTGGACGCTAAGGCCTACAAGGTGGCCCACTTTCTCTATCCCGACGCCCGTCTGGAGCTGACCGACATCCGGACTTACAAGCCGGACCTGCGCTTTGATTATGTGGTCGGCAATCCTCCCTTCAACCTCAAATGGTATGCGGAGGGCAAAGAATACTTGTCCCAATTCTACTACTGCATCAAAGCTGACCAGGTGCTCAAACCCCTGGGCATCCTGGCTCTGGTCACGCCCAGCTCTTTCCTGGCGGACAATTTCACGGACAAGGAAATGATCCGTGAGATGGAGGCCCGATTCAGTTTCCTCGGACAGATAACCCTGCCAGATAACATGTTTGCCGCTTCAGGCGTCACAAGCTTTTCTACAAAGCTGCAGTTCTGGCAGAAGAAAAGCGACTTGAAAGACTGGACAGCCCACCGCTATACCACCAGCGCCCGATATTCTCTTACCGCCGGTTTTGACCCGGAATCTGAAGCGAAACGGTTGTACGAGCGGGTGCTGATGCTGCCAAAAGCGGAGTTGGAGAAAAACCGTTCCCACGTGCTGCTGGAGCTTACCAGGATGAAGCAGACCTCCGCGGGGTTCCCCTATGAAACACAAAAGCTGCTCTACCAGATCAAGGCCCACCCGGCGGTGCGGGACCGATACACGAAGTGCTGTGAATACCTGCACCATTTCTACACCGAGCAAAAGCCGGACGACATGGACTACAAGGAGTGGGACCGGAAAAAGCTGACGGAGGCCAAGGTCCTGGCCTATCTGCGCCGAACCTTGCGCCGGCAAAACAGAAAGCCGCCCCAGGATGTGGCAAAACTGGTCAAGCAGAACGATCAGTTCGTCTACAAGGCATACAGTATGAAGGCCAAGCAGCTGATCCCGCCGGAGTGGAGCAGTCCAGTCACCGTCAATGACGCCGTGCTGGACAATACGCCGGAGCGATTCCCGGGCTTTGAGCGGATGATCCGTCGTAAGCGCAGGGAGTACGAAAATCAGAGCCGGCCGTTCGCGGACATGGAGGAAGACCCCTTCATTGCAGAATGGCTGGAGGAATTTACCCTCTGGGACGACGAGAACGAGGAGGTCGTCCAGCTCAACGACATCCAGCGCCATGACATCAACCTGATTCTGCAGAAGCGGTACGGCCTCCTCCAGTGGGAGCAGGGC
>CASEPH010000427.1 GCA_949289625.1 uncultured Clostridia bacterium
GCAGCTCCACAAGTACCAGAACCTTCTGAACAGGAATTTCCATGCAGAAGCACCCAACTGCAAATGGGTGACTGATATTTCCTATATTCACACCAAGCAGGGGATACTGTACCTGTCTATGATTCGAGACTTGTACGATAACAGCATTGTTGCCTACAAAACCAGCTCACAACAAACAGTGAATCTGGTGCTGGATACTATCCGTCTGGCTATACGCAAAGAAAAGAAGAAGGTCGCCGCAGAGTTGCAGCTCCACAGCGACCAAGGGTTTCAGTATACTTCCCAAGCGTACTTCAACCTGACTCAAGCATACGGCATTACGCCTTCCATGTCAAGACGTGGGAACCCGTATAACAATGCAATGGCAGAAAATTTCTTCTCAATCCTCAAGACAGAGTGCATTTACCGGCACAAACCTGCTACGTTTTCTGAGGCAAACGAGATGATTGACCGGTATATCCACTTCTACAACCATGAGCGCATCCAGCTCAAAACTGGAGAGGCGCCGCTGACGCGCCGCCTCTCCTACTAAGCCTAATATTTTCCTACCAGAGGCTTTTTGTACTGTCCGCACAATCTGGGGCGGTCCAATCTCTCCGGTGCTTTTCTGTTTCTCTTTACGGTACTTGTATTACATCGGTGCAAAGTTTCTTCGTACAATCCGGCCATTTGCCATTGCAGGTTAAGCAAAAAACTTTCCCTGGCCTGAAACCAGGCAAAGGGAAACTTTTCGAAGAAGGAGCTGCCGATATCCACGAACCGCAATTTTGTCCAGCCGGGAAATCGGCCAAGCTGCCTTAGCCGGATATCGCCTCTTCCCTGCTAACATCGTATTCGAATGCCTGCCGCACCGCTGTTTGAAAGAAGAAAGGATGGACAAACCTGTTTATACTGGATCCGTTCAATGGCTGGCGGCTTTGGTTCTATGGGGGTTATGTATGAGGGCTCTCTTCCTCTTCGGTCGGGAACCACGAAACAGATCCCGCCAGCAGCCGGGATAGAAAAGCAGCAGTATCGGATACAGTTCCAGCCGCCCGGCCAACATATCAAAAATCAGCACCACCTTACTCAACGGGCGGAAGAATCCAAAGTTCCCGGTCGGACCAACCTTAGACAGGCCGGGGCCAATGTTGTTAAGGGTGGCAGCCACAGCGGAGAAATTGGTGACCGGGTCATAATCCTCCAGGCTCAGCAGAAAAATCGAGACAGTAGCAATCAGCACATAGGCGACGAAAAAGATGTTTACACTGTGCAGCACAGCCGGATCCACCGGATGACCATCCATTTCGATGCTCTCAACCCGTCGGGGGGTGACATATGACCGGATCTCCCGGAAAATCTGCTTGGCCGCCAGTGTCAGTCGGGATACCTTGATGCCGCCTCCGGTGCTTCCGGCGCAGGCACCGATATACATGATCACAAGAAGCACCGTATGAGACGCCTCCGGCCAGGCATCAAAATCGATCGTGGAGTAGCCGGTAGTGGTGATAATGGACGAAACCTGAAATGCCACATGGCGCAGCGTATCCAAAAAGCCCATGGCGCCCCATCCCAGATTGAGCATGATGATCGCAATGGATACCAGGATCACAAGCAGGTAGTTGCGCACCTCCTCGATCCGGAATGCCTCTTTCCAGCGGCGGAACAGCAACAGATAGTAGAAATTGAAGTTGACGCCAAACAGCATCATAAAAATGGCGACTACCCACTGCTGATAGGGGGTATTGCTCATCATGCTGTCGTTTTTAATGCCAAAACCACCGGTACCCGCCGTACCAAAGGAGATGGTAAGCGCATCAAAAAGCGGCATATTTCCTATTAACAGGAGTACAACCTCCGCAACCGTCATGCCCAGGTAGATCAGATAGAGAATCTGAGCGGTCTGGCGCACCTTGGGGCGGAGCTTGCCCACCACAGGGCCGGGGCTTTCTGCCTTCATAAGGTTCATGTGATAACCGCCGGGCAGCTGCAGGACAGCCAGAAGAAAGACCAGCACTCCCATGCCACCCAGCCAGTGAGTAAAGCTCCGCCAGAAGATCATACAGTAGGATAGATCCTCCACATAGGAAAGGATGCTGGCACCGGTGGTGGTGAAGCCGGACACCGTCTCAAACACAGCATCCACAAAGACGGGAATCTCCCCGCTCAGATAGAACGGCAGGCATCCGACCAGACTGAGCACAATCCAGCTCAGTGCGGTGGCCACACAGCCCTCCCGGATGTAGATCTCGTTGTTTCCGGGCTTTTTAGCTGAGAGAAGAATGCCCAAAACGACGGCTCCGGCAGAAACCGCCGCAAAATACCAGCCTGTGCTCTCGGAATAGATTACAGCCACGGCGCAGGGCAGCAGCATGAAAAGCCCTTCCAGCGCCAGTACCCGGCCAATGATATATCGGATCATAGGGGTGTTCATACTCCTGCCTCCCTATTCCAGAATGTCTACAAGTTCCCGCAGGCCGAGATGTTTGGTCACAACAATGACCGAATCCCCTTTTCGGATGCACTCCTCGCCACCGGGGATGAGAATCTGACCATTCCGGTTAATGCAGGCTACCAGCAAATCCGACTTGAGCAGAAGGTCCTTGAGAGGAATATCCAGAACCGGAGAATCGGCCTCCGCCGAAAATTCAATGGCCTCGACCCGGTTGTCGAACAGCCGCAGCAGCATCTCAATACTGCTGTTGCGCTGGGCCGAACGGGAGCGAACAAAGCCTACGATTGCGTTGGTGGTGATGTCCTTCGGGCAAATCACGCTGCCGAGATCCAGGCGGTCGATGGCCTTGGGGAAGGCAATGCGGTTGATCTTAGTCACCACCTGCGCCCGTGACAC
>CASEPH010000428.1 GCA_949289625.1 uncultured Clostridia bacterium
AGTTTGCGAGAATACAGCCACCATGTTTGAAGGATGCCACTACGACTGGGAAAACATGCTTTCCAATCTGTGTTATATGAGCAGTCATATCGCAGAATATCAGACTAAACTACATGAGATGCAATCCGATGTAGATCTAAAAATCAGTGATGTCATGCACTATCTTGAATTTGAGAATCCGGATGACGAAAGCCTACTCACGTCGGCTCGGACGCTTCAAAAACTGAGCCGTGAGCGCCGCGAAATCAAAGATGAGCTAGAAAAAACCAACCTCATCCGCGGTACCTTTCTCGACAAAGCTTTTGGCAATAAGGTTCAGCAAGCCCTTGGTAAAATGGAAAGAATGAAGTCCCGCCAGTATACGCCTCGCAAACTGACAGACCTATTCACACAGCATCAGGAAGAGTCCGCATAAGGAGACAGAAATCATGCTAGGAGCAATCATTGGGGATCTCGTAGGTTCCCGTTTTGAATGGAACAATATTAAAACCAAAGATTTTGATTTTCTCACCTATAAGTGCTTTGTCACCGATGACAGCATCATGACACTGGCTTTGGCAAAGGCGATCCTGGAGAGCGCCCCGGATTATAGCAACTTATCGCAAAAATCTGTGGAGTACATGCAGTCCATAGGCAGGAATTATCCAGACTGCGGATATGGTATAGCATTCTCCGAGTGGGTATTTTCAGATGATCCACACCCCTACAACAGCTTCGGAAACGGAGCTGCCATGCGGGTCAGCGCTGCTGGCTTTGCGGCTGGTAGCCTGGAAGAGGCAAAGTTGCTTTCCCGAAAAATGACCGAGGTGACCCATAACCATCCAGAGGGATTAAAAGGTGCCGAGGCCACCGCAGTCGCCATTTACATGGCTCGAACCGGAAGCAGCATTTTGGAAATCCGGGATTATATCGAGCAGCACTACTATCCGCTGAACTTTACGCTCGACGGCATCAGGCCAACTTACCGTTTCAATGAAACCTGCCAAGACACGGTTCCTCAGGCATTGATGGCCTTCTTTGAATCTACCAGTTTCGAAGATGCCATCCGGAACGCCATTTCCATCGGCGGAGACAGTGATACCTTGGCAGCTATCTGCGGCGGTGTTGCGGAGGCCTACTATGGCATTCCAGCGGACATTCGCAAACACGCTTTGACCTTTCTGGATGAGCGACTGCTTCAAATCCTGATAGAGTTCGAGAACAAATACCCTCCTGTGATGGAGAGACATACGCGGAACGTCTCTGTTCCAGTCAAGCGAGATGAAACTCGAAAGGTGTCCGGGGAGGACCGCGCCACCCTAATCGAAAATGCCGTGCAGGCTGCAGAGGAAGATGTACAATCCACCGAAGCCGACGCAGAAGAAACCACAAGCAAGAAGCTTTTCAACCATTTGTTTGAGGCCTGCAACATCTTACGCGGTCCCATCAATCAGGACGAATATAAAAGCTATGTGACTCCCATTCTCTTCTTCAAGAGAATTTCGGATGTTTATGACGAGGAATACGCAGATGCACTGGCGTTTTCCGGCGGCGACGTGGAATATGCAGAAGCTGAGGAAATGCACTCCTTTGTCATTCCCGATGGCTGTCATTGGGAA
>CASEPH010000429.1 GCA_949289625.1 uncultured Clostridia bacterium
ATGGTCTGCGAGATGCGGCCCTCTGCCGCGCCAAGGCGGATTGGCTGGTGGGTATCAATGCCACCCGGCTGTTTTCCGTGCTGTATCACCGAACCCTCAACATCGGGCGCGTCATGTCCCCGACGCTGGCCCTCATCGTTCAGCGGGAGGCCGAGATCGACACCTTCAAGCCGGTGCCATTCTACACGGTCACACTAGAACTGCCCGGTTTCACCGTTTCCGGGGAGCGCATGGCGGACAAGGCCGCTTCCGAGCAGCTGAAAACTGCTTGTCAGGGTGCGACTGCCACAGTGAAAAAGGTGGAGCGCAAGGACAAGTCCGAGAAGCCGCCCGCCCTCTATGACCTGACCACCCTCCAGCGGGACGCCAACCGGCTGCTGGGGTTCACAGCCCAGCAAACCCTGGACTATTTGCAGAACCTCTATGAAAAGAAGCTCTGCACCTATCCTCGGACGGACAGCCGTTACCTGACTTCGGATATGGCAGCAAGTCTGCCGGAGCTGGTCCGGCTTACCGCTGGGGCGCTGCCCTTTGCCGCTGGTATGGAGCTTGCCTGCAATGCGGCACAGGTCATCAACGACAAGAAAGTGACCGACCACCATGCGGTGATCCCCACCCGCAACCTCCAGGGCGCGGACCTGTCCAGCTTGCCAGTTGGCGAAAAGGCGGTGCTGGAGCTGGTGGCCCTGCGGTTACTGTGCGCTGTGGCTCAACCCTATATTTTTGCGGAAACCGCCGTTGTTGTGGAGTGCGCCGGTGCGGAGTTTACCGCCAAAGGCCGCACGGTGAAAGATCACGGCTGGCGGGCGCTGGACGCTGCCTACCGCGCAGGGCTGAAAAATGTGGAGCCGGAAACCGAGGACAAGGCTCTGCCGGAGCTGTCTGAAGGTCAGACGCTGCCCCTTTCTGGCGCTGCCGTTAAGGAGGGCAAAACCACCCCGCCCAAGCACTTCACCGAAGATACGCTGCTTTCTGCGATGGAGACTGCCGGGAAGGACGATATGCCGGAGGACGCCGAGCGCAAGGGCCTGGGGACCCCGGCCACCCGCGCCGGTATCCTGGAAAAGCTGGTGTCCACCGGCTTTCTGGAGCGCAAAAAGAACAAGAAAACCGTGCAGCTCATGCCCTCCCATGATGCGGTATCCCTTATCACTGTGTTGCCGGAGCAGCTGCAATCGCCCCTTCTGACTGCTGAGTGGGAGTACCGGCTGGGTGAGATCGAGCGCGGCGAGCTGGCCCCGGAGGACTTTATGGCCGGTATCAGCGCCATGCTCCAGGAGCTGGTGAGAACCTATCGGATGATTAAAGGCACCGAGTACCTGTTCACGCCGCCCCGCGAAGTGGTGGGCAAATGCCCCCGCTGTGGCAGTGATGTAGCGGAGCTGCAAAAGGGTTTCTTCTGCCAGAACGAGGGTTGCAAATTCGCCATCTGGAAAAACAACAAGTGGTGGGCCGCCAAGAAAAAACAGCCCACCAAGGCTGTGGTGACGGCGCTGCTCAAAGATGGTCGTGCAAGGATCACCGGCTGCTATTCCGAAAAGACCGGTAAGACCTACGATGCCACAGTGGTTTTGGAGGATGATGGGCAGTACGCCAATTTCAAGCTGGAATTTGACCAGCAGAAAGGTGGCAAACGATGAAGCTCTCCCTCTACGAACAGGAAACCATTATCCTCTACAACCAGGCTGAGGCTACCGCCGAAGTCTATACCCATGATTCCCGGCTGCTGGAGAAATTGCGACGGCTGGCGGAGAAATACCCGGACCAGATCGTAAAAAAGGACCGCCAAACCTTTCTCGTTCCCAAACGCTGCGTATCCGTCCGAGAACCGTACAGCGCCGAGCGTCGTAAGGCTGCCAGTGAACGAGCCAAGGCTGCCGGGTACAGGCCGCCCACCCCCAAGAAAGGCAATGAGTAAGCATGGCTGAAAGTGTCTTTGAGACCGTCAAGCAGTCCATCACTGTCCGGGAAGCGGCGCAGATATATGGAATAGAGATCAATCGGAGCGGTATGGCCTGTTGCCCGTTCCACGATGACAAAAATCCCAGCATGAAGCTGAACGAGGAATATTTCTACTGCTTTGGCTGCGGAGCCACCGGCGATGTGATCGACTTCACAGCGAGGCTCTACAATCTGTCCCCCAAAGAGGCCGCCGAGAAGCTGGCCCAGGATTTTGGCCTGGCTTATGACAGTCAGGCCCCTCCCCGGCGACGCTATGTCCGGCAGAAATCCGAGGCCCAGAAATTCAAGGAGGACCGGGACCATACCTTTCGGGTTCTGGCCGACTACTTTCACTTGCTCCGCAAGTGGGAAACGGACTATACACCCAAAACACCGGAGGAAAATCCACACCCCCGGTTTATGGAAGCAATCCAACGAAAGGACTATGTGGGCTATCTGCTGGATTTTTTTCTGGAGGACAGCCCGGAGGAACAAAAGCTGTGGATTGCCGAACATCAATCAGAAATTGCCAATTTGGAAAGGAGAGTGAAATTCATGGCTGATAAGCCCACCAACCGGGAACGGTTGCAGGAGATCACGGCGGGCATTGAACAGGGTATCAAGGAGCTGTTTGAGAGCGAGAAGTATATGCGCTATCTGTCCGTCATGTCCAAGTTCTACCGATATTCGGTCAACAACACCATGCTTATCTATATGCAGCGCCCGGACGCTACCCTGGTGGCCGGGTTCAACAAGTGGAAAAACCAGTTTGAGCGCCATGTGAAGAAGGGTGAGCATGGTATCACCATCATTGCCCCCACGCCCTACAAAAAGAAGATCGAGGAAATGAAGCGCGACCCGGATACTCATGCACCCATCCTGGACGCGGATGGCAAGGCGGTCATGGAGGAAAAAGAAATTGAAATCCCCATGTTCCGTCCGGTGAAGGTGTTCGATGTGAGCCAGACGGACGGAAAGCCTCTGCCAGAGCTGGCCTCCAGCCTGTCCGGGACGGTACCGCACTATGAGGCTTTCATGGAAGCTCTGCGCCGCTCGGCTCCGGTTCCCATCGAGTTTGAGCCGATGGCCGAGAACATGGACGGCTATTTCTCCTCTGACCAGCAGCGGATCGCAATCCGGGAAGGCATGAGCGAGGTGCAGACCGTTTCCGCCGCTGTCCATGAGACCGCGCACAGCAAGCTCCACGACCCCAAAAAGTATGAAGCGGAGCCGACCTGGAAGATCGTGATGGTGAGCGAGGGCGGCACCAAGCATGACTTCCGTCTGGACTTCGCCACCGAAGCAGAGGCGGAACAGGCCGCCGCCGAGGAAGGCTGGCGCTATGTGGACGAGAATCGGTTTGAGTGGCGGTTGGAAGTGGAGGAAGATCTGACGGCGGTGAAACAGGCTGCCAAAAACCGCAACACCGAGGAAGTGGAGGCCGAGAGCATTTCTTATGCGGTTTGCCAGTATTTCGGCATCCAGACCGGCGAGAACAGTTTTGGCTACATCGCTTCCTGGTCGAAGGACAAGGAGCTGAAGGAGCTGCGGGCCAGTCTGGAGACCATCAACAAAACTTCCTGCGAGCTGATTAACGACCTCGAGCGCACCTACAAGGAAATCTGCAAGGAGCGCGGCATTGACCTGACTGCCACCCCGGAGCCGGAGCAGACACCCCCGCAGGCTGTGAAAGAAGTATCTCAGCCCAGCGCCGAGTACCGGGAGGCCCTGCTGGTGTTGGATGATGCCACCTATCTTCATGTTCAGCCCTGCGATACCGGCTGGGACTACACCCTTTACGATGTGGCAACCATGAAGCAGATGGACGGCGGCCAGCTGGATGAACCGGACATGGGCCGTTCCGCAGCGGTCAGCCACATCTGCAAGGACCTGGGGCTGGGTGACAAATCCATCAAGTATGCGCCGCTGTCCATGATCGAGACTTTGTATGAACAGGCCAGCCAGCAGACCGCAGAAGCCGCAGCCGCCCTGCTGCCGGACGCCATGGAGCAGGCGTTGGACGAGTATCCCATGCCGGACCCGGTGCTGACCCAGGATAATCTTGAGAAATGCGGCTACCTGGACAGCGACCTTTTGCCCCTCTCCAAAGAGAGGGCCTATGAGCTGATGGATCGTGACCTGACCGTTTACATCATCCAGGAGGGCGAAAATCCGGTGATGGCCTTTGACACCGCCGATCTGGACGCTCATGACGGTATCTTCGCCCTGCCCCGCGAGGAATGGGAGCAAAGCCCGGAGTTTGATAAGCTGGTCAAGGACCGCATGGCTCACCAGGAGGAACGGGAGCAGGCGTTTCTCTCCCACAAGGGGGACTGCTTCGCTATTTATCAGGTGAAGCACACCGACGAGCTGCGGGACATCCGCTATGAGGGCCTGGAATGGATCAAATCTATTGGGCGGACGGTGCAGCGTGACAACTATGAGTTGGTCTACACCGCTCCGCTGCTGCCCTCCGATCTGAAAGGCGATACCGCCGAACAGCTCTTTTACCGCTTCAACAATGAACATCCCGCCGATTACCGCCATCCGTCCATGAGCGTAAGCGACATCGTTGCCATTAAGCGGGATGGCAAGGTATCCTGTCATTACTGCGACAGCTTCGGCTTTGAGCAGGTTCCCGGATTCCTGCCGGACAATCCGCTGAAAAATGCGGAAATGGTCGTGGAGGATGACTACGGTATGATCGACGGCATCATCAACAACGGACCCAAGGAGCCGACAGTGGCCCAGCTGGAACAGCAGGCCCGCAGCGGCCAGCCGATTTCTCTCATGGATTTGGCTGCCGCCGCCCACCGGGAGGAACGGGAAAAGAAAAAGTCCGTCATGGAGCAGCTGAAAAGCCAGCCCAAGGCGGAACACAAAAAGACAGCGCCCAAAAAGAGCGCGGAAAGGGAGATTTGATATGGGAAACTTCACTTTTGAGGAAACGAA
>CASEPH010000430.1 GCA_949289625.1 uncultured Clostridia bacterium
GTCCTCTTCCCGCTGGCTGGAAAACTGCACGCCCATGACCTTGGAGTCGATCAGCGGCAGGATCTTCTTCTGATAGAGCGCACCCAAGAGCGGGGTCGCCATCACGCTGGGCAGCATACCGAACACGAACACCCTGGCCCCAGGGGTCAGCTGCCTGCAGCCATGCACCACCCGGGAGTTGATAAACACCCCATCCCCCTCCTCCAGCTCGTACTCGATGGGGTGCTCAGAATCCTGGTGGTAGATATAGGCGACCTGCCCCTGTAGGATCAGGGCGAACAGAAATTCCGGGTGCCAATGGCTGGGGATCTTACCGGATGGATAGTCCTCCAGATGATGCTCCAGACGGAGGATTGGGAGGTTTGGATCAAGGTAGATAGGATGCTCCAGGCCGTTCGCGTCCGGGTGGGAAAAGTTCTGCGGCATACATACGCTCCTGTAATTTGGCACGATTCTTTCAGGTTCTGGCAGTATCGTTTCTTTTCAAATAGTTCGGTTTATTCTATCATAATGGCGTCCTGAAAGGCAAGAAAAAAACTCTTCCCCGCAGTTACAGAACATTGCGGAAAATCAGAAGCGAAAGGAGCATCCCTCTCATGACGTCAGCTAAGAAGAAGTGGAGTATGCTCATTGCCATGGCTGTGGTATTTGGCTTGGTGGCTGGGCTTGTCATGTTCGGCGTCAATACCGCCGCGAACCATATTGCAGGGACGGGCGAATCTCCGTCAGAAGATAGTGCTGCAATCAATAATGTAGACGATAATTCCACGACGTCTGCCAATGCATCCTCTGCCGTCACAAAAACCCCAGTGCAGGTTGCTAATGAGGCTATGCCCTCGGTTGTGACTATCTCCACTATGTCGGTGGAGGAAATGCGCAGTTTCCTGGGCGGCGTGGCGGAATATAAGGTTCAGGGGGCCGGCACCGGCGTGATCGTGGGTGAAAACGACACGGAGCTGATGATCGCCACCAACAACCATGTGGTGGAGGGGGCCTCCACCCTGTCGGTGGGTTTCATCGACAACAGCACCGCCTCTGCGGAGCTGAAGGGTGCGGATCCGGACAACGATTTGGCGGTAATCGCCGTCAATCGCTCCGACATTGCAGAGGACACCATGTCCCAGATTAAAGTCGCCGCCGTAGGAGATTCGGACGAGCTGGAGCTGGGGGATCAGGTGGTGGCCATCGGCAATGCGCTGGGGTACGGCCAGTCTGTGACGGTAGGCTGGGTCAGCGCCCTGGACCGGGACATCACCCTGACGGATGAAAACGGTGTGGCCATCAACTCCACCGGCCTGATTCAGACAGACGCGGCCATCAACCCGGGCAACAGTGGCGGTGCCCTCCTCAACATGGATGGGGAGCTGGTGGGGATCAACGAGGCAAAGACCGGCACCACGCCCACGGGGATCTCTGTGGACAATATGGGCTTCGCCATCCCCATCGACAAGGCGGAGGACAGCCTGAAAGAGCTGATGAGCCTGCCCACACGGGATAAGGTGGACGCCAGCCACGCCTCCGCCCTGGGAATTGAAGGGCAGAGCGTTACCTCGGATCTCACCCAGCTCTATGGGATCCCCGGAGGAGTGATCGTCGCCTCAGTGGTGGAGAACGGTCCGGCTGACCAGGCCGGGATCCAAAAGAGCGACATTATCACGGAGCTGGATGGCAGATCCGTGGGCAATCTGGAGCAGCTCCAAAACGCCCTGCAATACTACGCCGCCGGCGAAACGGTGGACGTGGTGGTCCAGCGATTGAACGGGCAGAGCTTTGAGGCCCAGACGGTCAGCGTGACCCTCGGCGCCGCAGATGCGGCAGGCTGAAGAAGGTTGCAGGCTGTCCCGCCGCTTCCGCGGCGTTGATATATTGCGAGCACGGCTCGATACCGCGTCTCCCTAAACCAAGGCAGCAAATCAACACAAATGTGCAATCAAGGAGGAATGACTTATGTTACCCAGCATTTTT
>CASEPH010000431.1 GCA_949289625.1 uncultured Clostridia bacterium
CCTACGGCAATACTGCCGGGCTTGTATCTCGGGTAGCCAGCTTTACGGAGGACAGCGGTCTGGAGCTAACCTTGGCAAATTTCCTGGACTATTACCACTTGGACCCCAGGGCAATTTACAAGTTTTCTTCCTTCTCACGGATCTGCGCCCGGGCGGATATGATTGCAGATTTTAGCGAACCGCTGGAGGAGGTGCTCACAAAAGCCCTTGGTCGGCTGGCCGTTGTGGACTCCCGGCGCTGGATCCGATTTTTGCTGGATGTGCTGCCCTGTCTGAACGATGTGGACTTCACAGCGCTGAATGAGCTGGAGCAGCGGATGCTCCAGATGTTCTATGTGACCGTCTGGGGCAAGGTAGCAGAGAGTTGGGCATCCGATGAGGCGCTGAGCAACCTGCATGCTCTCTCGGGCAGTCCCGTACTGCTGGGCGAGCTTCTGGACCTGCTTCGCTACCGATACGAGCAGATCGATTTTATTGACGAGCCAGTAGAACTTGGCTTCGATTGTCCTTTGGATCTCCACTGCACCTACACCCGGGACCAGTTGCTGGTGGCGATGGATTTTCTAAAACCGGCGACGGTGCGCGAGGGAGTCAAGTGGTTGCCGGAAAAGCAACTGGATGTGTTCTTTGTGACATTGAATAAGGCAGATAAAGACTATTCGCCCACCACCATGTATCACGATTATTCTATCAATGAAAACCTGTTCCACTGGCAGAGCCAGAGCACCACGGCGGCGGACTCTCCCACCGGCCAGCGGTATATCCATCACCAGAAGCGAGGGAGCAAGGTGCTGCTGTTTGTCCGGGAATTCAAGGCGGACCGGATCGCAGGAGGCGCAGCAGCCTATACCTTCCTGGGAACGGTAAATTATGTGAAGCATGACGGGAGTAGGCCCATGAATATCACGTGGAAGCTGGATCGCCCCATCCCGGCGAAGTTTTTGAAAAAGACAAATAAATTGGTAGTAGGATAAAGGAGAATTGACATTGGACAAACTTGCACTTCAATTTGAAAATGAACTGAAAGACAAAATGTTGCGTGCAAAGAAAGAGTGTAAATATAATCCAACCAGATTTAACCAGATGCTTGCACAATATGGTGGAGTAGAGACAGCGAAGCGTTTAATTTCCAATGGGATAACTACTGGTGCTACATCAGATGGCTATACTACCCTTTATCTTTGTGGGCGCTTAGATTTAACTATGGAGCATTCTGTGTGCAAGCCAGAATATCGCGATTTGTTTACCTCGGAAGAGATATGTTACTGTAATAATCTTATGGGAGTAAAATAATGAGATATGCAGTTACCGAAGTAGTAGCAGCTCTAATCTGGGATCAGGACAAATTCATGATCTGCCAGCGCCCACCCCATAAAACCCGAGGCCTGTTGTGGGAGTTCGTTGGTGGCAAAGTGGAACAAGGTGAAACAAAGGAACAAGCGCTCATCCGGGAATGTCAGGAGGAATTAGCTGTCACGCTGGATGTGGGTGAAATATTTATGGATGTGGTTCACGAATACCCCGATCTGACAGTCCATCTGACGTTGTTCAATGCTTCAATTCGGAAAGGAACACCCCAGAAACTGGAGCATAATGACATCCGTTGGATTACCGTGGACAGGATCGACCAATATGAATTTTGCCCGGCAGATACAATCATCCTTCAGAAGCTGAAACAGCTCACATGTAAGGAGAAATAGTATGGTAGAAAATCTGTCCCTGTTTGAGATGGAAGAACAAGACCAGGAACAAATAAGAATCAATCGTTCTGGTGCTCTGGATATTGTAAAAATGGAGTTCTCCGGTGCGGAAAGTCTGTCCTGGCAGGAGTTGTTTTCTGGCTACGATTCACTCCATGCCATTACATATTCTTCCGGGATCAGCTTCGTCTACCGCCTTCTGGACTTATTTACAGATGCAGAAATCATTTTCGGCTGCGACGAGGTCATTTCTTATTCACTCCAGGAGATTATGGCCTACCAGTACAAGACCATTGAACGGATGCGGGAAACGGCCGGCAGAATGAAGCTGGACCTCATTTCCCGGATTGAGGCTGAGACACTGCGGTTTTATGTGGCCCGAAGTGTCCTATCCCATGAAAAAATCTATCTTCTCTCCGCAAAAGACGGGCGAAAACGTGTGATTATGGGTTCGGCTAATCTGTCTTTCTCCGCATTCGGCGGAAAACAGCGGGAAAATATCTGCTACCTGGATGGGGATAGGGCCTATGATTGGTACTGGGATCAATATTGCCAACTTCGGGAGGACAGCACGGACCAAATCGCAAAAGAGGCCCTGCTATGTGCTAACGACGGAGAGAATCTGGAAGAGCTGCCCATTGCCAGAACCATACGCACCAAGAAGGCGCTCATCATACAGCCCATAACGGAGGTGCGGGAAGAAGTTCGATTTTCTTTGGACATCAGGAATTTAGCGGCCAAGTTTACCCCCTCTGTCCCAAAACCGGATAAGAAGGGTAAGTTGATGCTTTCCCCGGAGAAAATAAAATCTATTCGCCGGCAGGTGATTTCCAACCAAGAGAAGGAGAACGAACTGCAAAGTGTATATCCGCAACTGGAGGTGTCGCCAGATGAAGGGATAGCCCGGCTCAACGGCAAAATTTTGGACCTGTCGCCGACGCGGGAGGAGATCGCCAGAGATGTGGGATTGTTTCTCAAATACATGGATGGCTACGAAAAATTCCACGGCGATGTGGCCGGGATGCAGCGCCGGTACTATGAATTCGCCAACTGGTTTTTCTGCAGCCCCTTTATGGCGGGGATGCGAGACACGGCGGTACGTTACAATCAGAACCTGCTTCCTTATCCAGTGTTCGGCTTGGTCTACGGGCAGAGCAAAGCTGGAAAGACCAGTTTCTTGGAAACTCTGCTAAAAATGATGATTGGGCAGAAGACCAAACTCTCTGCCCCGGACTTTACCCGTTCCAGTATTGAGAATCTAAAGCGCACCGTAAAAGGCGCCCCCATCATCGTGGATGATTTAACCAACACGCGCTTCAGCCAACATGCCGTTGAGACCATCAAAAACGATGACTTTGGAGTAGCGGAGCAGCTGACCCACTATCCGGCCGTGGTCATCAGCGCCAATGAGGATGTCAAAGCCGTCGCCCAAGAGATTATCCGACGGACTGTAATCTGCCGTGTCCAAGCTGGCCTCACCAATACTGAAGTGATGCGCAGCAGTGTGGTGCGTACTGTACAGCGGGAGATTGGGACGGCGTTCTACCGGGAATATCTGAGAAAGATGATGGAGATTATCCCTGATCTGCAGGAGAACATGAAAGACGAATCATCAGAAAGTGCACCGGATATTCTGGCGGAGTCCTCACGGATTTTACTGGAGATCTTCAATGAATTTGCGGAGGGAGAGCTGCCACCCTATATCCGAGCCCTAACCCTTGAGGACTATTTCAGTGAAAAAGTCACCGGAAGCTACGCCATAAAAACCATTCGCAACGCATGGAAAACCAGCCGGACCTCTTTCGACCTGTCAGAGCGTAGCAACGAACTACGCTACAACGCTGGAGCTACATACGAGGCGGATCGCATCTTGAAAGAACTGCCCGAGACACTTGAGGCTCACAAGTCCAGAGACTGGGTAGTTATGAATCTGGAGGTTGCACGGGAGTTTTTTGGAATACCCTTTAAAAAGTCTTGGTTAGATCGATTTTGGAAGAGGTGAACTCCTTGCCTATGTATCACAAACTGGTCCGTGATCTCATCCCCGAAATCGTTGAAGCAGATGGAAAGACCTGCGTCTGTGAAACGCTCTCTGATAAGGAGTATTTGTGCTTGCTGGAGCAAAAATTGAATGAGGAACTGGCTGAGTACCAGGAGAGCAAATGCCTTGAAGAACTGGCCGACCTTTTGGAGGTTATGCAGGCCGTAGTAAAAGCCAGAGGCTGGACAATGGAGCAGTTGGAATCGTTGCGGGCGGAGAAGGCCGCCAAGCGTGGCGGCTTTGAGAAGAAACTTCTATTGAAAGAAGTTATTGAGAATTGAGGTGAACCCTATCAAAATCTTTTTGTAACATGTGTCGTTTTGGTGGAATCTCCCTTGGGCGCTTTTGTCGAATTGTGCAAAGAGAGGCGTTGGTGTTTAAAATTGAAAGGGTTGCGCCTTGTCTGCCTCTGCCGGCCTCCGCTTCCTAAAACACCTGAAAAAACAGAGAACTGCCATGGGGTAAGATTCTTTTCCCATGGCAGTTCCCATTTGGAAGCATATAGGGTTTACAGCTCAAAGTTCACAGCCGGGGCAAAGAAGGCGTTGCGTGCCTTGATCTCGCGTATATCCGCGTTGGTAATGGTGAGCTGACGGCGGATCCATTCCTCATCATGCAGGGGCACCGAGGAGATGAGAGCCTTATTGGCCATGGGGAACCAGCCGGCAATCGACAGTGTGCAGAAAAAGCCGATCTGCGCTCTGACAGGCTTGATAGTCCTCCGGAACTCAAGGATTGCAAGATCATCCGCGTGCACAGGGTTCACTGCCATAACCCGCACAAAGGAATCTGTCCGGCGCACCCGGCCGCTGTAACAGCTCCGGTATGAGTAGACATTCTCATCATCGGGGATCTCGGCAAAGATACGCGCCGTGCGTTCTCCCAGAAAGAGGGCGTTATAGGAGAGGTATGGCTTTCCTACATGGGCGGAGTTGAAATAGAGGTAGTAGCGCTCCATATGCTCCGCAGCTTCATCCTCCCCGGGCTTGAAAAGCCGCTCCACATCCTGCGGTTCCGTTGTGTCCACCAGTGAGACCAGGCTCACCCCCAGCACCTGCGCAATTTCCGAGAGGGTGACAATGTCAATGGAGATCTCTCCCCGCTCGTACTTGGACACTGTGGACTTGCCCCGGCTGAGGGCCTCAGCAAAGCCGGTGAGCGTATAGCCCTGCTGGCGGCGCAGAAAACGGATCCGCGCTCCCACAGTTTTGCATATTTCCTCCATATAGGCACCTCAATTCCACTTAAAAGAAACTTTTCTTCCGAATTTCCCAAAATCTGCGAAGTAAAATAAACAAATATATTATATCACCGCCTATATTCCACTGCAAGTGGAATATAGGCGGTTTCTTTCCCTTTATAAGACATAACCACAATTTGTAAGCTTCTGCTGGCAGTGCTATACTTTGCCTATTTAAAGCAGAATAAACCAAGTAAGGAGGAAACATGATGACGATACTGCACAACTGCCGCCTTGTAAGCGCACTGACCGAGGACTATGACGGGGAATTTGCCGACGTTACCCTGGAAAACGGACGGATTGAAGGGATTTATCCTGTGGGACAGGCTCCGGCGCACCAGGGAGCGAAGACGCTGGATATCAAGGGCATGACGCTGCTGCCCGGCTTTTTTGACCTGCACGCACACCTGATGGTGGTTAATCAGGATTGGAACTACCTGATGCTGCGGCCGCAGAACCAATACCTGATGGACTGCGTGCGCTATGCCAAGGAGTATCTCCGCCTGGGCTTCACCACCATCCGCGACTGCGGCAACGACTACTATGCCAGCGTGGCCGTACGGGACTATATTGCCGACGGCACCATCACCGGCAGCCGCGTCATCACATCCGGCAAAATTCTCTCCCCCACCACCAAGGGCAACTCCTCTTTCGGCACACTCTATAAAGAGGTGGACACCCCCAGTGAGATGATGAAGGTCTGCCGTGAGGAGATGGAAAACGGTGTGGACTTTATCAAATACATGTGTACCGGTGCCGTGCTGAATCTGGGCGGTGAGCCGGGAGCCATGGTGACCACACCGGAGGAACTCTCCGCCATCGTCCGGGCAGCAGACAGCCTGGGCACCTACATTGCCGCCCACTGCCACGGCACCCGGGGCATCAACGAGGCGGTAAAAGCAGGCGTGTACACCATCGAGCACGCCTCGTATATGACCGAGGAGAGCGCGGAGCTCATGATCAAGTACAAGACCGGAGGCATCATCCCCACCTTCTCCATGCCTTACACTCTGGTAAAAGACTACGCTGGCAATACCACTCAGGAGTTCATCGACAAATCCCGGGACGCCATCGGCCACATGGCCGCCAGCGCAAAGCTGGGTGCCGAAGCAGGCGTGCGGGTGGGCTTCGGCACCGATCTGGATCTCAGGAATGCCCTGGAGCACACGGGCATCGAATTCCTCGCCCGGGCCGAGTTTGGCATTGATCCAGTGGAGATCCTCCGGGAGGCCACCATTGAGAGCGCAGCCATCGTTGGCATGGATGATGTCTGCGGCACCATCAAGGCCGGAAAGCTGGCGGATCTTTGTGTATTCGACGGCAAGCCCGATGAGGACATGAACGTCATGAGTCACTACCCCGTATATGTCTTCAAAGAAGGACGAATATTTCAGGACTAAATAGGAGGCTGAATATGACAATTCTCAGAAACTGCAGGCTGATTGCCGATCTCACCGAGGGCTATGAGGGTGAGTACGGAGATATCGCCTATGAAAACGGAATCATTGAAGGAATCTATCCCGTGGGCAAAGCCCCGATGCCGGAGGGCGCGGAAGTACTGGACATGAAGAATATGACGGTCCTGCCTGGGCTCTTCGATCTCCACATGCACGCGAATTTTGACAGAATGATCGTCGAACAGATTGCCATACGCACGCCGGAGCAGAGCCTGGTGGACGGCATCGACTATGTGCAGGACTACCTGCGCAACGGCTACACCTTCCTGCGGGACTGCGGCATCGCCTACTGGGGCGGGCGCTATATCCGGGAGGTCTTTGACCGGGGTCTGGCCATCGGGCCGCACTATATCTTCTCCGGTGCCTGCAACAGTCCCCGGGCTCCCGGAAATGCGCAGTTCGGCCCTGTCTACCGGGAGTTCGACGGTCCCCAGTACGCCCTGGAGGTCTGCCGGGACGACGTTGCCCACGGCGCCAGCTTCGTTAAGTACATGGTCACCGGTGCCATGATGAACGAAGGGGGCGACCCTCAGGCAATGCTCTGCACCCGGGAGGAACTGCAGGCCATGGTGGACGGCGCCGCTGCCTGCGGCACCTATGTGGCCGCCCACTGCCACGGCAAACCGGGTATTCTCGCCTGCATTGAAACCGGAGTTTACACCGTGGAACACAGCACCTATCTGGATGACGAGTGCATCGAGGCTTATCTGAAGGCCAACGGCAAAACCGTCATCATCCCCACGCTGGGCGTCATGCACGGAATTCTCACCGACCAAACCGGTGCTGTGCCGCAGTATATGAAAGACCGCACCGGCAAGATCTTTGAAAACCTCTGCGTGAATCTGGCAAAGGCCTGCCGGGCAGGCGTCCTGGTGGGCTGGGGCAGCGATGCCGACCGGACCAGCTTTGACCGTTATCCGGGACTGGAGTTCATAGCCCGCAAGGCCCTGGGCCTGTCGAACATCGAGCTTCTGCGTCAGGCAACCGTCAACAGTGCCAAGATCGCAGGCGTGCTGGACAAAGCCGGCACGATCAAGGCCGGAAAGTGGGCCGACTTCTGCGTGGTGGACGGCAAGCCCGATGAGGACATCGATGTCATGACCAAGCTGCCGGCCCATGTCATTGTCGGCGGAAAACGCGCCGTGTAACGGCCGGTACAGGAGGGAATCACATGAAAACGAGAAAATATGTACTCATAGCCGTCATGACCCTGAGCACACTGTGCTATACGTATCCGTACCTCAGCTCCACGTTCTACACGCAGTTTATGGAGGCCTTCGGGCTCACCAATGCCCAGGTGGGAAATCTGATCGCCATGTTCGGCCTCACCGCGGTCCCCGGCTACCTCTTCGGCGGCCTGCTGGCTGACCGGTTCAGCCCCAAGAAGCTGGTCATCATCTCCCAGCTTCTGACGGCTGTCATCGGCCTTTGCATCTGCTTTCTGCAGGGGTACACGATTCTGCTCATCTGCTACCTGGCACTGGGTGTCTCCACCACCTTCATCCACTGGTCCGCTTTTCTCAAACTTATCCGGGCGCAGGGTACCGACGCTGATGAGGGCAAGATCTTCGGCTTCTTCGAGACCTGCAGTGCCGCAGTGAGCATCATCTGCTCCTACGGCATTCTGGGAATCCTGGGCAACCTCCCCAGCTTCCGCATCGTGCAGGCCATCTACGCTGTGATCCTGATTATCGTGGCTGTCGTCATCGGGCTTTTCGTCAAGGATGCGGATGTACGGGGCGTGAGCTCTGACAGATTCCGGATCAGCATGGCCGGTAAGGCCCTGCGCCATCCCGTCACGTGGATCAACGGCTTCATCGTCATGGGACTTTTCATGGCCTTGTCCTGCAGCACCTATCTCAACCCCATGCTCTCTGAGAACTACGGTATGAATGTCACCGTGGCAACAGGCTATTCCATCTACAACCGCTACGTGGCCCGGGTTCTGCTGGCCACCGCAGGCGGTCTGCTGCTGGACAAGCTGAAGACGCCGAAATTCCTCAGCATCTTCTCGGTTGCCATGATGGTGGTTCTCGGCGGCCTCATCGCCGTGCCCATGGACAGCAGCCTCATGGTGCTGGCCTTTATCCTCTGCATTCTCTTCTCGTCCATGCTGGGTAGCACGCGAAGCGGCATGTACACCCCCATTCCGGAAGCCAAGATGCCCATGAGCATCACCGGTACGGCAATGGGCATCTGCTCCGCCATCGGCTACTCCTCCGACCTTTGGCTGTACACGCTGTGCGGCAAGTGGCTGGACCAGTATGGCAGCGCGGGATATCACTACATCTGGATGCTCACCATCGGGGCCATGGCGCTGGTGGTCGTCTGCTGCGTGCTGCTGCATCTCTATGAGAAAAAGTACGTAAAAGCGTAAATCAGTGCCCCATGCTCCGCTCTCCACGGGGCATGGGACACAGGAAAAGGAATCAGGATCATGAACATCATAGACTACCTTGCATTTGCCATCACCCTGGTCCCGGTGGTAATCATCGGCTGGTTATCTGCCAGGCGCTCCCATCGGGACAACACCAGCCGCGAATTCCAGCTGGCCGGCAAGGGGATCAACAAAATTCAGGCCGGTTTCTCCATGGCCGCCACGGATTTCGGCGGGAGCGGCCTGGTGGGGGCCATCGGGACCTGTTACCTCTCCGGCATGAGCGGCGCATGGTGGAACCTGGCTGCGGCTCCGGCTTTCCTGCTCATCGGACTCCTGCTGGCCCGCAGCCTCAACACCATGGGCAGCGCGACCCTTCCCGAGTACCTGGGCAAACGCTACTCCCCCGCCGTCAAGTACATCACCTGCATCATGCATGTGTGCACCTCGGTGGCCACGCTCTCCGTACAGTTCACCGTCTCCTGTACGGTGCTGCACGTGCTCTCCGGACTGGACCTCACCCTCTCCCTCATCATCAGCATGGCCCTGGTGGTCCTGCTGACAAGCGGCGGACTGCGCAGCGTGGTGAATACCGACTCCGTGTTCTTCGTCATTATCGTACTCTCCGTGCTCATCGCCGTGCCGGTGACGCTGAGTGCCGGCGGCGGCTACACCAGCATCACAGAGCGGCTGCCCGAGGGCTTTCTGCGCATGGACGGTCTGGGCTTCTGGACACCGATGAGCTGGGTTCTCATGTGCGCGCTCTCCTACTCCACCAACCAAAACTACGTGCAGCGGATGGTCTCCTCCCGGAATGAAGGCACAGCCGTATTCGCCGCTGTGTTTACCGCAGGCTTCTACGTGGTCATCTCTGTGGCGCTGGGGCTCATCGGCGTGGCGGCTTCGGTCCTGCTGCCCGGCATTGAAGACACGAACACCGTTTTCCCGGAGGTGCTGGTAAACTTCTTCCCCCACGGCCTGTTGGGCCTGGGCCTTGCTGGCGTGTTTGCCGCCACGATCTCCACCGGCACCAGTATTCTGCACGCCGTCTCCACCCTTATTGTCAACGACATCTGGAAGCCCACCTGCGGGCGCAACAGCTCCGACAAGGCACAGCTTCGCCTCATGCGGGCGCTGGTCTATATCACCGCTGTGTTCAGTCTGGGCATCTCCCTGCTCTCCAGCAACATTATCGACGTGTGCTATGTGGGAGGCCTCTTCTACTCCGTATCCGCTTTCCTGCCCATGGTGTTCGGCCTGCACAGCAAGTTCGTGACAAAGCGCGCCGCCCTGGCCAGTATCCTGGTGACGGTGGTACTGAGCCTGTTCTGGGAGTATTTTCCGCAATTCCGTCCGGCTGCATTCGCTTCCCTTCCCTCCAATGTATTCGGCCTGGTGGTAAGCCTCGTGGTCATCCTGGCGGTCTCTCTTCTGGACAAGGGCGCCCGCAGGGAGTTGTCTGCCGAAATCTAACATCTCGTTTTCACAGGGCCGTTGCCTTTTCAGCAGCACGCGCGGGAAATTCCCCAAGGGCCCCGGCGGAAAAATCTTATGCCCGCTTCTGTCGGCAGGAAAACAGCCGCAAGCTATTTTGCGATGGCTTGCGGCTGTTTTGATGCTGCCGGGATTCAGGGATGCGCTTCTTCTGCAAATTCAATACTTCGCATCTGAGCGATGGGGACCCGGGACCGGTCCGCCATTTGAATGACCTGCTCCGTCAGGTCCATCTTCCGCGCGACACCGCGGATGGTCACGTAGGCGCCCCCCGCTTTCCGGCTGTCCGGCACAAAGTAGGTGATGGCCACCTCCGGCCGCTCCTCCAGACGATCCCGGAGGATACACAGCTGCCGGTTGAGATGCTCCCGTTCGTCCTCCTCCAGGTCCGTCCAGGCGGCGGTCTCCCGCTCTGTCTCTGCAATGGCAGCCCCGTGTCCGGTCAGTGCGGCAAAGGGAGAAAACTGGGCTGCCCGGTCATGCATGGACATCCGGGGGTGCTTCTGGGACATGGGATGGGGCAGGTCGATGATGTCGTCGTAGGGTCCTCTCATGCCTTGTGGCCTCCGATCTGGTGATTTCGCTCTTTTGCCGTGGCGCCATCCTCCAGACTGGAGGCCTTCAAGATGGCGTTCTTGCCGAATTTCTGTTTGATACCCAACACCGCTTTCTGGATCCGCCGTTCTTTCTCCAGGGCGGTGTCTTCCTCCTCCGCCGCTTTCTCCAAAGCTGTGTAGTCGGTGAAGAGGTCCAGCTGCTGCGGAACTTCGCGTTTTTTCGCGGCACTCTCCTCCACCAGCTTGTTGGCCCCGATGGTGATACGCCGGATGGTGAGTTTCGGGTCCACGCATTTCTCATATAACTCCAGAACCGCCCCGGTAATCAGCTTTTCCGACGAGGTCTGCCGGTGGAGATTGGCGGTGCCGTGGGCGTGCTTGGGAATCCTCCGGCCGTACAGATCCGTCTTTGTCTCTCCCTGGTACCGGCCGCTGTCGATGTTTTCCCGGTCGTAGCCGATTGTCAGCTCCAGCTGGTCTGTCACCAACCCCTTCTCCAGAAGGTCCAGGGAAACCATCTCCGCCATCTCCCGTACCACCAGCTTGGCCTTGTCATAGGGATAGGGATACTGCAGCACCTGGCCGGAGCAGAGGCAGCGGTTTTCCGGGCGGTAGGCTTTGACGTCGGCGATGGTGCAGGGCTCCCAGCCCCAGGCGTGGTCGACAAGCAGTTCCGCGTTGACGCCGAAGAGCTTGTAGAGCAGGTCCTCATTGTAGTGGTCTGTGGACTTTCCAATAGAGCAGCGGGCAATATCCCCCATGGTGTAGAGTCCCTGGGCCTCCAGCTTCCGGGCGTATCCTTTCCCCACTCTCCAAAAATCCGTTAAGGGCCGGTGATTCCAGAGCAGCTGCCGGTAGGTCCTCTCATTGAGCTGGGCGATCCGGACGCCGTTCTTGTCCGGCTTGATGTGTTTCGCCATGATGTCCATGGCAACTTTACAAAGGTACAGGTTGGGGCCGATTCCGGCTGTAGCGGTGATGCCCACAGTGTGCAGCACATCCAGGATGATGGTTCGGGCCAGCTCCCGGGCCGTCATATGGTAGGTGTCCAGGTAGTTGGTGACGTCCATCATCACCTCATCAATGGAATAGACAATCATATCTTCCTGAGACACGTATTTCAGGTACACTTCGTGAATGCGGGTGCTGTATTGGATATAGAGAGCCATTCTGGGGGGCGCCACGATGTAGTTGAGGCTCTCCTCTGGGTGAGCCTGGGTCACAATATTGTCATAGCCACCATGAAGAAGGACATGGCCTGGGACCTGTCGGCGGCGCTCCGCATTAACGGCCTCTACCTTTTGGATGACCTCGAACAGCCGGGCTCGTCCCGGGATACCGTAGGATTTCAGGGAGGGGCTGACAGCAAGGCAGATGGTTTTCTCCGTTCTGGAGGCATCCGCCACCACCAGATTCGTGGTCATGGGGTCCAAGCCCCGCTCCATGCACTCCACGGAGGCGTAGAAGGACTTCAAGAAAAGCCGAA
This sequence comes from uncultured Clostridia bacterium, assembly GCA_949289625.1. The sequence continues at coordinate 12,353 of CASEPH010000431.1, forward strand.
TTCGGCTTTTTTTGAATAATGCCGAGGAAAAAGAAATGCCGATATAATTTAGAAAAGGTTGAAATACAAGAGGAATTCAAGTAAATATCGGCATTACCTGTTATACTTGGAACACCAAATATAACAGGGGGTGTATGCTTTGCAAAGGATAGAA
>CASEPH010000432.1 GCA_949289625.1 uncultured Clostridia bacterium
TTCAAAAGTTCACTTCTTTTGTAAAAGCAATAGATATAGGGCAGCATCAGGCCCAGACCAACCGGCAGTGCCCAGAGATAGTTCAAAGCTCCTACCTGCCACAAAGCCACCTGGCCAAATACGGGCATAAAGTACCAGAACGCCATCCCCACTGCCACCAGCAGCAGCACGTTCCGCTTCCGGCCCAAATTGACCACCCGGTACATCAGGTAAATGAGCCCGGTAAAGACAGCCGCATTGCAAATATTAAACACCAGCTTGGGCATCAGCATAAAAATCTGCTCCAGGGAATGACTGACCACACGGCCATTCATGGTAAAGCAATGAACATACATGGATTTTACCACATCAGCCAGATTTTCCAGCCAGCCTCCAGTAGCCAAGTTCAATCTATAGACATAGTCGTCAGCAATATAAGGGGTCAGACAGTTCAGCAGCAGCATAAACAAGAACAGTGCGCCGCAAATAATCAATGTCAGTAATCGCTGCCCTCGTAGTCCAAAGCTATCACATTTCAAGGTCGATACGCCTCCCAGAGCACAAGGTTCAGAATTTTGTTTATTATACTATAACCCATTTTTTTTTGCAAGTACAATTGCCAATAACAGCCATAAGCGGAAAAACGGGTCTGCCTTAGTATGACAGCCCCGTTTTCCGCTTATGGGAAATGAAAAATACAGTTAACGTTTTGGATGGCAGGCTCTACCCATGGAGCAGTTTTGGCAACCACAACCGCAGGTGCATTTACCCTTGCGCCGGTCCCGTAGCATTCCCCAGATCACAAGGCCTACCACAGCCAGCAGCACCATGGTAACCACAAGAGTACCAAGATTGGTTAGAATCCATGTTAGAATCATATTCACCTCCGTTTTTATACGCTGACAGCTCTAGTGAGGCGGTTCGCCTCCCGATAGGGCCGGAACAGCATATAGAGCATCAGGCCAAGAACAATCAGTGCACAAATCAGTCCCACAGGATTGAGATTTCCGGTGACCGCACTGCCAATCTGATATACCATCAGAGACACTGCGTAGGCAAACAGGCACATATACCCGATGGCAAAGCAGGTCCACTTCCAGTTGTTCATTTCCCGCTTGATGGCGCCCATGGCAGCAAAGCAGGGGGCGCAGAGGAGATTGAAGATCATGAAGCTATAAGCGCTCAGCTGCGTATAGTCCGCCGCCACCAGGCCCCAGATCTCATCACCGTTCTCAGCCACTTCTCCGGCGTAGTTGTACAAAATAGCAAAGGTTGCAACCACATTTTCCTTTGCGATCAATCCAGTCACCGTGGCCACAGTAGCTCTCCAGTTGCCAAAGCCCAGGGGCGCGAAGATCACGCAGACCGCATTGCCGATAGCCGCCAGCACAGAATTGTTCATATCTTCCACCATACCGAAGGCCCCGTTCTCCCATCCGAAGCCCTGGAGGAACCAGAGCACAATGGAGGACAGAAGAATGATGGTACCGGCCTTTTTGATGAAGGACCAGCCACGCTCCCACATACCCCGAAGTACATTGCCTATTGTAGGCAGATGATAAGCAGGCAACTCCATAACAAAGGGAGCAGGATCTCCCGCAAAGGGCTTTGTTTTCTTCAGCATAATGCCGGAAATGATGATGGCTGCTACGCCCACAAAATAGGCGGATACCGCCACCAGACCGCTGCCCCCGAACAAAGCGCCGGCAATCAGACCGATAATGGGCATCTTTGCCCCACAGGGAATGAAGCAGGTCGTCATAATTGTCATCCGGCGATCCCGTTCATTTTCAATGGTACGGGAGGCCATGACGCCGGGGACACCGCATCCGGTGCCGATGAGCATAGGGATAAAGGACTTGCCAGACAAGCCGAATTTCCGGAAAATACGGTCCATGATGAAGGCGATCCGGGCCATATAGCCGCAGTCCTCCAGGATGGCCAGCAACAGGAACAGCACCAGCATCTGAGGCACAAAGCCCAGCACCGCACCTACACCGCCTACGATGCCGTCAACCACCAAACCGGAAAGCCAATCCGCCGCACCGGCCTTTTCCATCAGCACAGCTGCACCGCCTTGGAGCCATTCCGCGCCAAACACATCGTTGGTCCAATCGGTCAGGAAGGATCCGAAGGGTCCCATGGAGATCCAGTACACCAGATACATCACCACCGCAAAGATCGGCAACGCCGCCCAACGATTGGTGATTACCCGGTCGATCTTATCGGAGGTAGAGAGTTTCCCCCGGGATTTTTTCTGATAGCAGCTCTGAATGATAGAAGCGATGTATACATAGCGCTCATTGGTGATGATGCTCTCCGCATCATCGTCCAACTCCGCCTCTGCAGTCCGAATGTCCTTTTCAATATGATCTAGGACATTTTTGTTAAGTTGCAACTGTGCTAGAACTTTGTCGTCCCGTTCAAAGATTTTGATGGCATACCAACGCTGCTGTTCCTCCGGCAAATTATGTACCGCAGCCTCCTCAATGTGGGCAATGGCATGCTCCACTTCACCGGAGAAGGTGTGCATAGGAACGGTCCTGCCTCCCTTTGCCGCAGCGACAGCCGCCTCTGCCGCCTCCATGACGCCGTCTCCCTTCAGCGCGGAAATCTCCACCACCTTGCAGCCCAAAGCCCTGGCCAATTCCTGGGTATTGATTTTGTCGCCGTTTTTCCGAACCACGTCCATCATATTGACCGCTACCACCACGGGGATGCCCAACTCTGTGAGCTGAGTGGTAAGATACAGGTTTCGCTCCAGATTGGTGCCATCCACTATGTTCAGGATCACATCCGGCCGCTGCTGGATCAGATAGTCTCGGGCCACCACTTCTTCCAGGGTGTAGGGAGATAGAGAATAAATGCCCGGCAAGTCAGTAATGGTCACGCCGCTATGTTTTTTCAGTTTTCCCTCTTTTTTCTCCACGGTAACGCCGGGCCAGTTTCCCACGAACTGATTGGCGCCGGTGAGCGCGTTGAACAATGTGGTTTTGCCGCTGTTGGGATTGCCCGCCAGTGCAATTCTCAGATCCATCATATCGTTCCTCTCTTTCAAGATTAGTCTAATCTAACCGCATAACAAAAAAATATTTTGTCATCATTCGATTTCGATCATCTCTGCATCCGCCTTCCGCAGGGAAAGCTCATAGCCCCGGACCGTGACCTCTACCGGGTCTCCCAGGGGCGCAACCTTGCGGACATAAACCTCCACCCCCTTGGTGATCCCCATATCCATAATCCGACGCTTCACCGCGCCAGCGCCATGGAGCTTTACCACCCTGCCAGTATCCCCTACTTTGGCGCTTCTCAGGGTCTTCATCTGCAATTCCTCCTTTATATCTTGCGCAGCCCAATCATACCAAAATCTTCTGCGCCATTTCACGACTGATGGCCACCCTTGCCTCTTTCACCTGGACGATCACATTCCCGCTCAGCATGGTGATCACCTTCACCCTACTGCCGGCCACAAAGCCCAGGTTTTCCAAATGCTTTTTGACCTCCGGCTTCCCGCCGATCCGCAGCACCGTCTGTTCTTCTCCAACGGCAGCTAAGGAAAGGGGCATCATAACTTCACCTTCTTTTGACTCAAAATTAGTTTCTTCTAACTCTATAGCATAAAAATAAGTTAGATATTTCTAACCTTCATTATATTACCCCATATCTTACCCCTTGTCAAGGGCTTTTCAGGAATATTTTTCTGGATGATAACAACCAGGCATGGAACCGTCAATTAACAGTTCCATGCCTGTACAAACGTTTATGGTTTAGGGTTCCCGCGTCAGGGGAATATCCCCCAGGTTGACGCACTGTCTGGTGCGCAGCTTTTCAAACAGCTTCACCTGATACCCCTTCATCTGAATGGAGAGATCGTAAAGCCCCACAGGTAAATCATTGAACCAGAAATCCCCATATTCATCGGTTCTGGTTTCCCAACGCTTTCCCCCGGAGTTCAGCAGACACCGAGCCCCAATGACCACCTCTTTTTCCACCGGATCATAGACCGTACCGGCTATAAACTGACCGGGAATGTTGCGGTAATAGACCCGCGGAGCTGACCCGGTTTCAGGCTTTAACACCGCAGCGCCTTCAATATAGTCCTGAAGCTCCTCCTCTTCCCCGAACATCATGGCATCCGTGGGACAGGCCTCCACGCATCGAGGCAGCTTTGCCCCGTGATCCAGGAGATGGGCGCAGCCGGTACATTTCTGGGCAATATGCTCCTTTTCATTGAAAAACACCGCGTCATAGGGACAGGACTTGACGCATTCACCGCAGCCGGTACATTTGGCCGGATCAATTTCCACCAGTCCATCCTCCCGGCGGAAAATCGCCTCGGCAGGACATACCGCCATACAAGCGGCATTCCGGCAGTGGTTGCACAGCCGAGAAATATAGTGAATCCGCACCTTAGGAATGGTGCCCTGGACGTGATCCGTCACCCGGCACCAGAACTGTCCGGTCAGGGGCTGGGGCTTTGCGTAGGGCATCCAGTCGTTGCCCGCATGCTCATCCTTGCAGGCCAGTTGGCAGTTGTAGCAGCCGGAGCATTTGGCCACGTCAATTACAAAGGCTTTTGCCATCAGATTACCTCCTTGTCATCCAGCAGCCAGCCCTGGAGACACACACCCGCATCGGGGTCAATGTGCCGGGCAAAGGCCTCGGGATAGTCCTTTTTCCACTGTTCCATCTCTTCGTCCGTCACCTTCTGCACTTCCACCAGGAAACCAGAGACTGCCATACCGGTGGCGTTCTTAGAGGTTGTGGAAGTAGGGGTAATGGTGTTGATATCGCCGCCCCGATCCAGCCATCCCGGAATGATGGGGTCCAGGCGGGAACCGTGATCCACATAGCAGGTTTGAGGGATCAGCCGTTCGGTGACATAGGCACCGCAGAGCACCACACCCCGTTCATTGAATACCTTGACAATATCGCCATGGTGAATGCCCCGCTTTTCCGCTTCGCTGGTGTGGAGCCACACCGGCTCATACTGATAGCCGTCCTTGCCCCGGATCTTCATGGTCTCCACTTCCCGGTTCCAGACGATGTCGTCGCACTGGGCGTGCATCCGCCAGCGGCCATGGTTGGACATACACAGAAGCGGATACTTCTTCGCTCGCTCCGAGGAAAGCCGCTCGTCATGGCACTCGCTTTTCTCCACCCAATGGGGCACCGGCATCCGTTCCGGATCGTCCGGGGTGTATTTTGCAATCTCCGTGGAGTAGTATTCCAGCTTGCCCGTGGGCGTGGAAAGCGGGTTGTTCTCCGGATCCTGATAGAAGTTATAGAGTCCCGCTGGAATCTTGTCCAGCTCCTCCTGCTCCTTACAGGGCACCACAAAGATCTTCCGTTTCCGGAATTCCTCCCAGGTCATATATTCCTCGCAGCCGGTGGCCTTATAGAAGAACCGCACCCGTTCCTTTTCACTCATATTCCCGGTATAGGCCGCGTAGTACTCCGGCCCCAGCTTCTCCGCCACCTTGGCGCATACGTCAAAATCACTGAAGGATTCTCCCACTGGCGGACAGCAGGGCTCCTCCAAATAAATGGAGGTAAAGTTGCCGGAGGACATATCATTGCCCAGATCATTCATCTCATGCTTGGTCACCACGGGGAAGATAATATCTGCAAAATAGCAATCATTTTCCAGCCAGGGATGCTGGGCCACGATGCACTCGATGGACGGATCCTGGAAGGCCTTCATGGTCAGATTGCCATCATTCCAGCAGGTGGTCTGACAGGGCGCGTCGGTCCAAATCATATGGACCCGACTGAGGCCCGGCCGTGGATACTGCATTTGCTGGAACTGATACTGCTGGGTGGGATAGCGGTAATTGTCCGGCCCGGGCTGCTGGGAAGAGGAAAAGCACTGTAGGCCTCGCCACTCCGCGTGCCCCTCCAAAATTGCCTTATGAATGCAGCACCGGGGAATAAACTGCTTCGGCGCTGGAAGCTGCTTGAACAGTTCAATGAGTTCCGGCGCACGTTCCTTCTGGGCGTCGGTAAGGACAAACCGGTTCATGTTGATCTTGGGATCCACGTCTCCGTCCACAGGCCGCAGCGGATCGGCAATGGCAGTGATTTTGGGCACGAATTTTCCCTGATAGGGCACCGGATAGTCCCGGTTCCACAGGCTCCATTCAATCATCTTGGCCTGGTGAACGCCGGGTTTCCCCACACCCCGCATACCCAGGAGCATAACCTCCAGTCTTGCAGGCTCCGAGGAATAAGGGCCACGAATATAACAGCCGCCGTTGCCATGGATAATAGATGCTGTCTTTTTGGCCCAGTCTCTGGCTAGGGCCTTGATGGTCCACTCCTTGACGCCACACTTCTCGCTGGCCCATTCTGGGGTCTTGGGTACACCATCCTCCCGGCCCAGCACATAGTCCTCAAATTTATCGAAGCCATAGGCGTGGGTAGCGATATATTCCTTGTCGTAGGTGCCCTCGGTGATCCAGACATAGGCAATCGCCAGCTGGAGGGCTACATCCGTATTGGGCAGAATGGGAATCCATTTATCCCCATGGACCGCAGCGCCGTAGTTGAGGTCCGGACAGACATAGACGCTCTTCAAGCCGATCTCGCTGAGATAGTAGCACAGCCGGGAGGGCATATGGCTCACAACACCCAAGGGTGTGGTCTCCGGATCACAGCCCCAGAACAAAAGCAAATCAGAGTGTTTGGCGATGTCAGGATACAGATTGGACTGGGGTGCCATCTCCCCTACGGGCTCACAGCCCCAGACATATTTGGCGCCCCAGAACCAGCCTTCCCAGGAATCCATGTTCCGCATCTGCAGGGTATAGCCCCCCATTAGGGACAGCAGCCGGTTGGGACAGCCGTGACTGGGGGCCACATTCTTTCCCTCGCCGTGCATATCTGCCTGGCAGAGCACCGCCTCGGGACCGTATTTCTCCTTCTGGCGCTTGAGCTCGTCCGCCACAATCTGGGCAGCCTCGTCCCAACTGATCCGAACATACTTGGATTTGCCTCGGTTCTGGGGATTCCGTTCCCCGTTGGGGTCCCAGTCCACCCGCTTGAGGGGATACATGACCCGGTTGGGGGAATAAACGCGAGATTTATAGCCCAGACCAAAGGGGGTGATGGTCACCCGGTCCGGAGCCTTGAAGGTTTTTCCCCTGGCCTCGATCTTCCAGGGGTTGCAGTTTTTGTCGGTATATTCTTTATCGTAAAAGTAAGGACGAATCCGTGTAATTTTCCCGTCCTTGGAATCCACCTGACAGGGTGCGCCGCTTTCCGGCCCCATCAGGCTAAATGATACAATACTCTGCTGATCCGGTGTGAATTTATCCGCCATAACGCTGGCCTCCTTTTCGCCGGTTTTTCACTTATATTATAACGAATTCTGGCACAACTTGAAACAAGAAATCTCTGGTTTTGTCACACCTGCAAAGTTGTAACCCCACAACAATTTTACGGAGTTTTCGGCAGCTGCTCCATCCAGGCGGCATACTCCTCCGGTGTATTGACGTTTCGCAGCAGCCGGTCCAGCGGGAACTGGGGAATATCCTCCTCCCGCACCCACCGAACCTGTACCTGGTCAAAAACGCCCCGAAAGGCCCGTCTGCCCTGATCCAGCAGCGACTTGGCCGGGGTCAAACAGCTTCTCCGATAGACGCCAAAGGCCGGCTCCGGCTGTCCATCCCTTCGGCAAATCACGCAGGCATCCGCTGTGCCCAGCTGTTCCACCAGATAGTTTGCCAGTTCCGCCGTTCCACCGGGTAGATCGGTGGCTGTCAAAAACACGACATCCGCATCCGTCTGAGTAAACGCTGCCTCCAGCCCAGCCAGGGGACCCATTCCTGGCCGGAGATCCACCAGTTCCCCGGCTCCGGGATGGGGAAATTTTCCTGGCTGCCCCACCGAAACATAGACGGGAAATTCCGGTGCGTATTCCCCAATCAAATGGGTGAGAAACGTGCCTGTTCCCATGGGCAGCTCCGCCTTATCCTGGCCCATGCGCCGGGATGCACCTCCTGCCAAAATCACACAAATAATATTCACAGGTAAAACACCTGCCCGGTCTGGGATAGATCATACGGTCCTGTGGAAGCCATCTCTTCCCGGAACCCGGGGCCGGTGAGATACTCCATCAGCATTCGGAACGTAGGTTCCTCCTGTCGTTCCTTGGGGAACACCAGATCATACCACTCGGTCTGGATGGGCAGAAAATCCACCCCATCCACCTGACGTGCTGCGGATTCCGCCCCCATGCCGAAGTCCGCCTCTCCCCGGGCCACAGCCCCGGCAATGGAAAGGTGGTTGTTATACTCCTGGTCATAGCCCGGGATGTTCCGATGGTCGATCCCGTAGGCCTTGAGCTTTTCATCCAAAAGAATCCGGGTGCCGCTACCCTTCTCCCGGTTCACCATGGTGATCTTCCCGGTGCCAAGCCGGTCAATGCCTGTGATCCGCTTCGGATTTCCCTTGGCGGTATAAATTCCCATTTTCCGTCCCAGCAGCCGCACTACTACCACCGGAATCCCCGGCAACAGTCGAGTAATAAATGGGAAATTATAGGTGCCTGTCTCCTCATCCCAAAGATGGGATGTGGCAATATCCGCCTTCCCCTGATAGAGCAAATGGAGGCTGTTATAGCTGCCGGCGTAGCTTCGCAGAATCGGCTCCGCACCGGGCAGCATGGAGATATGATTGGCAATGATATTTAGGCAGCTATCCTGGCCGCAGAGCACAATGCCTTGCGACATTGTCTGTTCTCTAGCTCCTCCGGGCTGGAGCATCCGTTGGAGATCCTCCCGGTCAATGCGCACTTGCTTGCCGATTTTTACCGCCGGAATCTGCCCCCGTTTGACCATCTCATAAACGGTGGCTTTCTTTACCTTTAAAAGCTCCGCCGCTTCTTGAGCAGTCAACAATTCCTGTTCCATATCAGCGCCTCCCTCGATTCTTTCCGGTCCTTTTGACTATTTTATCCTTTTGTATCATCTTACCATAGGTTGTTCGGGTTGTATATGGCTTTTTCCCGCGTTTGAAACAGCCAATCAGTTGTTACTAAGTTGTAGAATGTTGTATTTTATTCTGTTGCATTTTGTTTTGCTCTTCATTATAATTAAAAAGTCAACTAAACAGAACAAAACAGAAAGGAATCACATTATGAAGAAATTACTTTCTCTCCTGCTGGCCTGTGTGATGGTATGCTCCCTTGCCGCCTGCGGCACTGCGGATAGCTCTGAGGCTTCTGCATCTGAGGCAGTGGAATCCACTGTCTCTGAAGCTCCTGTTTCCGAGACTCCTGCCTCTGAAACTCCTGTCTCCGAAGCTTCTGCCGCCGACAGCGCTGAAGCTGCTGCACCAGAAACATCCTCTGAGGAAACTGCCGCCGAACCCCTGGCAGCCGCCGAGATTCAAGTATTCATTGCAGCCTCTCTGGACAATGCCTTCCAGGATATTCTGGCTCTCTACCAGGAATCTCAACCCAATATTACTGTCACCATCAACGCCGATTCCTCCGGAACATTGCTAACTCAGATTGAAGAGGGCTTTACCTGTGATATCTTTTTCTCCGCCGCCACTGCCCAGATGGATACACTGGAAGAGGACGGCCTCAACATCGAAGGCAGTCGGGTGGACCTGTTGAAAAACCAGCTGGCCCTCATTACTTACAAGGACTCCGGCACTGCTGTTACCGGCCTGGAGAATCTCAGCGAGGCCTCTTCCATGGCCCTCTGTGACGGCTCCGTTCCCGCCGGAAAATACACCCGTGCTGCTCTCCAGGCCATGGGCGTGCTGGACGCCTCGCTCACCACTGCGGACATCACTTCTCAGGAGATTTCCGATGCGCTGGGCGGTCTGACCATCAACGAGACTTCCAATGTCTCCAAGGCCCTGGAGGCCGTGGCCGAGGGCTCCAATGAAGTGGGTACGGTATACTACTCCGACGCCTATTCCCGGATCGACGACATTGAGATTCTGGAGATGGTCTCCACCGATCTCACCGGAGAGATCATCTACCCCATGTGCCGGGTGCAGAACGCCGAGGCAGACGATGCCGTGACCGCTGCAGCGGACGACTTCTACGCCTTCCTCCAGACGCCGGAAGTTATGGAGATCTTTGAAACCTCCATGTTCCTCAGCAACATGGATTGACGCGCTGACAAAACCATGCTAAACTAAACAAAAAAAGGGGATGGTTTACGCCATCCCCTTTCCTGTAAGAGGTGACGAATATGGAAACCCTTATGGAGGTTTTAAAAGATCTGGACTGGTCTCCCCTGCTGATCTCCCTGAAAACCGGCGTGGTAGCCACGATTTTATGCTTTTTTCTGGGGCTGTTTGCCGCCAGAAAGGTACTGCGATTGGGTGGCCGGGCACGGGCCGTAGTGGATGGAATCCTGACCCTGCCCATGGTGCTTCCGCCCACCGTAGCGGGCTTTTTCCTGCTGCTGATCTTCTCCCTGCGGCGGCCCTTTGGCTCTTTTCTGTATGAACAAGCCGGCATCAAGGTGGTACAAACCTGGCTGGGCTGTATCCTGGCCGCTTCTGTCATTGCCTTTCCGTTGATGTATCGGAACGCCAGGGCCGCCTTTGAGCAAGTAGACGTCAATCTGATCTACGCAGGTCGGACGCTGGGCATGTCTGAACTGGAGATCTTTTGGCGGGTGGTGGTCCCCACCGCCGCCCCCGGTATTGCCTCCGGCACCATTTTGACCTTTGCCCGGGCGCTAGGAGAATACGGCGCTACATCCATGCTGGCCGGCAATATTGCCGGAAAAACGGGAACAATTTCCCAAAAAATTGCCACAGCCATCTCACAAAACGGCGACTATGTGACCGCTGGGGTCTGGGTGGTCATTGTCATGCTCATTGCCTTTGGAATTGTGTTTCTTATGAACGTCATTACCGGTGGCAAAAACGGAAGGCGGTGGTAATATGCTGGAAGTGGATATTGAAAAGAATTTGGGTTCCTTTCATCTGAAGGTGGCGTTTACCGCTGGGAACGAGGTGTTGGCGTTGCTGGGCGGGTCTGGCTCTGGCAAGAGTATGACCCTTCGCGCCATTGCCGGGGTAGAGACGCCGGACCGCGGCCGAATTGTGGTGGACGGCACCGTTTTCTATGACAGTGAAAAAAACATTAATCTGACACCGCAACAGCGGCAGGTAGGTCTGCTGTTCCAGAATTATGCCTTGTTTCCAACCATGACCGTACTGCAAAACATTATGACCGGTGTCCGTACCGGCTCCAAAGCCGAAAAACGCCGGATTGCGGAGGAAGCCTTGGACCGGTTCCAGCTCCACGGCCTGGGGGATCGAACGCCAACTCAGCTCTCCGGCGGCCAGCAGCAACGGGCGGCATTGGCCCGGATTCTGGTGGGAAAACCCAAAATTTTGATGCTGGATGAACCCTTTTCCGCCCTGGATTCCCACCTCCGTGATCAAATGGAACGAGAGGTTCTGGGCATCATTCGTGACTTTGGCGGCACCACTCTGCTAGTAAGCCACAGCCGTGATGAAGTCTTTCGCATGGCCCAGCGGGTGGCGGTCTACGACAGCGGACATATCGACGCCCTGGACGAGAAACACGCCCTGTTCCAAAACCCCAGGACCTATCACGCTGCGCTGCTGACAGGCTGCAAAAACTTTAGCACTATTTCCGCCATTACCCATCAAAGCGGCATGACCATTTGCCACTGTGATGATTGGGGCCTGGATCTGGAGATTCCGGGGGAACAACCCGGTAACCTGGTCGCCATTCGTGGTCACCACCTCCAGCTGGCGAAGCAGGATGGCCCCAACGTCCATGTGATGGAAATCAAAGAAGTCATTGAGGATACCTTTGAATATGTCCTGTTACTTCAAAAGCCCGGCTTTGACGGCAGTCCCATTCACTGGATGGTCCCCAAAAGTCCCTCGCTTTCTCTGCCTTCGGGCATTGTTCGAGTCGCTTTTCCCTCTGAAGCAATGATGTTGCTTCAAAAATAGCCTATGGCAAAATGCTACAAAACCTTCGGTTACAACCGAAGGTTTTTGTTTGTTTCTCATTTGGTTGTGACTAGACAGAATGCATAACTAGTGATATAATATGAGTTGCATGAAAACTGAAAAATTTGAAGTGAAAGAGGGATTTTCGTTGAAGACTCGTAAAAACCCGTGGATCGCTATCATCGCATGTCTGGTGGTCCAGCTCTGCGTTGGCATCCTCTATCTCTGGAGCGCCCTCCGTTCCGACATTGTCAAATCCTTTTCCTGGAGCGACAGTGCCGCCGGTATGGTCTCTTCCTACATGATCTTTGCCTTTGTGTTCGGTAACCTTATTGGCGGCTTTATCAACGACAAGAAGGGTCCCAAGCTCACCTGTGTGCTGGGTGTAATTCTCTTCTCCGTGGGTATTGGTCTCACCGCCTTCCTGACCCCCTCCACCATTTCCCTGCTGAATCTGACCTATGCTGTCATGGCCGGCATTGGCTCCGGTTTTGCCTATGGCGCCTGCATCTCCTGCATTCAGAAGTGGCTGCCCCACAAGCGCGGCTTGGCCTCCGGACTTGCCTGCGGCGCTTTCGGTCTGTCCACCGTGGTGTTTACACCACTGACCACCGTGCTGATGGATATGTTCCGGGATGCCAGCGGCGTGGTGGATTTCCAGCCTGTCTTCCTGCTGCTGGCCGGTGTGTTCGCCGTGCTGGGTCTGGTTGCCTGCTGCTTTATCTCCCTGCCTGACGAGGCGTACATCGAGAGCCTGCATCTGCCCAAGGCAGCTGTCAGCGGCAGTGTAAATTACACGCTGAAGCAGTCCATGAAGCTCCCAGCTTTCTGGGCCCTATTCTTCTCTATCTTCTTCATTAACGGCACCTGGAACCTCTGCGTACCCCTGATTAAGGATCTGGGTATTGTCCGTGGTCTGGATCCCAGCGTAGCCGTCTTCTGCGTCTCCTTTACCGGCATCACCAATGCTGCTGGCCGTCTCATCATGGCTACCCTTTCCGATAAGATTGGCCGCTTCAACACCATGTATGTGCTCTGCGGAATTACCCTGGTAGGCGCACTGCTGACCACCTTCATCACCGGCTATGGCTACTTCATCGCAATTGCCGTCATCGCCTTTGCCTACGGTGGTCCCTCCGCAGTCAATGCAGCTCTGTGCACCGATATGTGCGGCCCCAAGTACTCTGGTACCAACTACGGTGTTGCCATGCTGGCACTGGGCCTCAGCTCCGTATTCTTCAATTTCATTGCCAACAACATCATCAAGGCCTCTGTCAATGTGGAAGCCGCCACAGCTGTGGGCATCTTCCCCACCTTTATCATGGGCGCGGTTACCGCTGTGATTCCCGTCTTCCTGATGCTCTACATCAACCACTATCTCAAAACCAGAAATGCAAAATAATGCAAAGCCGGAGCCTATGCGGCTCCGGCTCTTTTTGATACAGCCGGCATATTGGCCGGCTGTACTTTTTGCTTTTTTATGGTATAATATACGCAATAACACTGGGAGGCCTACACTATGATTTCCGAAACCACCATTGACGTTCGCTACCCCGACTGTGACCGCATGGGCATCGTCCATCATGCCGTCTACCCCATCTGGTATGAGATCGCCAGAATGGATTTTTTTGAGAAGATGGGTTTTTCCTATGCTGATATGAACGCCCTAGGAATCAATCCTCCTCTGGTGGAGCTGGATCTTCGATACAATGCTCCGGCCACCTATCCCGGCACCGTACAGATTCGGACCCGGCTATCGGCTTATGCCCCAAAAAAGCTGGAGCTACGCTATGAAACTTGGTTTAATGGGCAGCTCTGCGGCAGCGCCCGGACCCTCCACATCTGGACTGGCCCGGACATGAAGAGCCTGGATATGCAACAGAATCAGCCGGAGGTATATGCCAAAATCCAGGCCGCCTATGAACCGGAAGTTACGGAGGCGTAGCCATGGAACGGATTCTTGTCATCGGCTGTCCCGGCAGCGGAAAAACCACCCTGTCCAGACAGCTGGCGAAACAGACCGGCCTGCCTCTCATTCATCTGGACCAGCTGTTTTGGGAGGATAACTGGACGCAGGTTCCCCGAGAGGTCTTTGACGCCCGATTGCTGGCGGAACTGCAAAAGCCTCGCTGGATTATAGACGGGAATTACGGTCGCACTCTGCCCCTTCGGCTTCAATTCTGCGATACCGTCCTGTTTCTGGACTATTCCCGGCTACAATGTCTTTGGGGTGTAGTCACCCGGGTAATAAAGAATTACGGGAAACCTCGACCTGACATGGGCGGCAACTGCCCAGAACGTTTTGACCGGGAATTCATCAAAAGCGTCTGGCAGTTTCCCCGGTTACATCGTCAAAAATACCGAACGCGTCTGGCGGAAGCTACCGATGTCACTGTCCATATTTTTCAAAGCCGGCGCCAGGCGTCTCACTGGTTAAAGCGCATATAACATAACAGACACCGGAAGGGTATTTCCTTCCGGTGTTTTGTTGTTGACACTTATTGATGGACCTGCTCCAGCACGGAGGCAAAGGCAGCCACCGCCGGGTTCTCCTGATCCTCATGCCAGAAGCAGAGCAATTCCTCCGTGACGCCAATGTCATAGCATTTGAGTTCACTGTGGAGGCTCATCCGGGAGAGCATGGTGGATACCAGCACGCCCTGTCCAAACTCCGTGGCCATATAGGCCGACTCCAAATTGGGAGAAATCACGATTTCCGTGGGGGTAAAGCCCAGCTCTCGGCACTGCCGGCGCGCTCGATTTTTGCTCTCTGACAGGGTTTCACGACTGGAGGCCGCCTTGATAAAGGGCTCATGTCGGAAATCGTCTACAGTGGCTTCATCCGTGGCCTTGGGATGCTCCGGCGAAACCAGCAGCACCAGCGGCGTATCCATGATCTTCAGCTTTTTCAGCCCTGTGCCCTTGGGTGCAAATTCCTTATAGGTGATAATGAGGTCCAGCTTCCGGTCCAGAAATAGCTCATTGAGCTCGTACTGGGGATGCTTCTCTCCCACAAATTTCAGATCAGGGTTCCCCTGCTGCACCATTCTCAGGGCCTTGCCAATACTGGAGGATATCTCCAACCACTCCAGATAACCGATATGAAGGGAATTGTACATATTATTGTAGTATTGTCTGGTCTCCTCCATCACCCGGTCGTACTGCCGGTTCATCTCGCTGAAAAAGCGATAGAAATTCTCACCAGCCCGCGTCAGCATCACATAGTGGTGTGTCCTGATAAACAGCTGGAAGCCCAGATCCTCCTCCAGCTTCGCAATATATTTGCTCACTGACTGTTGGGTCATATACATGATCTTGGCCGCCTCTGTAAAACTCAGAGTCTCCGCCACTGTCAGGAAGCAGCGGATGGACGCTTCATTGAGCATCTGTATGACACCTCCCCATAAACTTCCCTTTTTTGCTCTTATCATAGCACAAACGAGATTTGGTGACAAATCATTTTTGTACAGTTACAACTTTAAGCAGTTGTGACAGTCATCTCTCGTTATCCTACAGTTGTTTCTGCTAGCCCATGGAGGTAATGATCCAGCAAAAAATGTTACACATACCCGGCATAATCTCAAGCTTTCTATTTCGGATATCCGTCGAACCAAGTATCTGATAACACAAAGGCCGGGGCCGGCATTGCCGGTCCCGGTTTTTTTATGTTTCTGCCTCCAGCTTGCCGCTATGCAGCTTTTTGGCAATCCCGCCGCCCAAAATCAACAGCAGGCTGGCGGCAATGCCGATAAACAGGGGATCGAAGCTGAGCCCTGCCAGTTTCCCCACCAGTACAGCCACCGGCCCCACAATGATGGCGGCCACCGCCCATCGATGGTCCACCTTTCCCGGGAAGAACAAGGCTGCACACAGGGGGGCAAATACGGCGGCTGCCCGCAATCCCATGGACATAAAAGCAAAGCCCAGAATCAAATCCCCCAGAGAACCGCAGGAGAGCACACAGGCCAAGATCAGGATCAGCACGATCCAGGTTTTTCCCAACAGCCGCTGTTTGACGGCTCCATCAAACTTGTGGGTCAGCCGGTTGACAATGTCCTCGTTGATGATAAAGGAGATTCCCAAAGCCAATCCAGCACCAGTTCCTACCACCGCCACAAACAGGGTGCCAAGGACAATACCGCTGAACACCGGGGGCATATACTCCACCACAAAGCTGGTCAGAGCCGTTTTCGCCACGATGCCGGGGTGCGTGGCCCGCATAAACAGGCCCACCAGAATGCCGCCTGCACCGATGGGAGGGATTAGGAAGGTAGAAATCAGCGCACCGATCCGAGCAGTCCGGTCTGACTTGCTCCAGAGTACCGCCTGGGCATAGGTTTGCGTGGTCAACACGCCCAGCAGCAGGGAGACACCTGCTCCCAGATCTGTCCCAATGCCTCGGGCAAAGAGGCTGAAAAAGTGAACCTGCTCCGGGTTGTCAATCCCATGAACCATATCCACAAAGCCGCCAACACCACCGGACAATACCAGCACCAGAACGCCGCTGCCAATCATGGCCAAATACAGCAGGCCCAGCTTTAAAATGCCCACCATGCCGGCTCCCTTGGCACCACCAATGACCACATAGAGGATCATAAACACCGTGGTGATGATGAGCTCCGGCACCAGCCCCATCTGAGGAAACAGCACTGCCAGCACCGCCGAAGCAGAAATCATTTGGGAGATAATATTGATGAAGGTGCCTACCGCGCTGAGGATTGAGGCGGAGACTCCCGCTGTGGAACCGAACTCATTGTTGACCATGCCCACCAGGGTATGACCACCGTTGTGCCGGAAGGGACCTACGAAGCCCAGCGCCAACACCAGGCAGGAAATACCGCCGCCCAGGGTAAACCACCAGGCCGACAGCCCAAAGTCATAGGCCAGCTGGGCTGTACCTACGGTGGAAGAGCCGCCCACCAGTGTTCCCATAATGATGCCAGCCACCACCACAGCGCCGTTTTTCTGGCCAGTCTTTTTGTTTTTCATGCCGGAATAGACACTCAGGCCCAGGATCAACACCACCGTCAGGATCAGTCCCGCAAGTTGAAAAGGATTCATCGCTTACACCTCAATCATGATTTTTCCTCAAAAAAGCAAAAACCGGCCAAAGCCCAGGAACCAGTCCTGTGCTTCGCCGGCTTTTGGATAAGGGGGTTCCGTCGGGGGCACCGGCGGACATTTACCAAAACAGCAATTATTATTCGGTTTCGCTTTTCAGCATCTCGGCATATTGGGCCCCGATCATTCGGACAGAACTGGCCAGAGCTTTTTTCAGGTGTCCCTGATACCGGTGCTCCATTTCCTTGACTAGGGGTTCGATCCCCTGGTTCATGTCGTAGCCGATGATGAGATTGCTGACAAACTCCTTGGCAAGACCCGTGACCATGGTACACTCGGCGTTATGGACCACGCCGGTATTCATATCGATCACCACCACCAATGCCAGCTCCTCATAGATCTTCTGAGCCGTGGTATTGGAGGGCAGCCTTGCATAGCCGGAGAACAGACAAAGATCCATTTTTGCTCCTTCCTGCCGGAGAAACAGCCAGCAAATCTGCTGCAGAGGGCACGGAGGGGGTACCTCCCACTCAGCAGCCTACACTGGTGCATCCGGCAACGGAACCGTTAGACCGGGTCCTCCAGGAACTTCTTCTCCAGGCGGAAGACCTCGAACAACTGCTTATCCCGCTTGGCCTTCAGCTCCTCGATATCCACATTGGAGTAGTCGTAAAAGCCCTTGCCGGTCTTGATGCCCAACTCGTTTTTCTCCACCATATCGGCAAGCACGTTGGGTACCACCTCGGTTTTGGGGGGATGGGGCATTTCGTAGCTGTGGTTGCGGAAGTTGTTGGCGGTCATATCTACGCCGCCAAAGTCCATGCGCTTGCACAGGCCCAGAACACAGGCTCTGGGGATAAAGCTGGCCTTGCAGGCCAAGTCGATGGCCTCGGCGTCACAGTAGCCGTGCTCCAGCAGATAAAAGACCTCCTGGTTCAGGCACTGCTGCAGCCGGTTGACGATATAACCCCGGATAAACTTCTTCATCAGCACCGCCGTCTTGCCGCACTTTTTCAGCAGCGCCATAGCCACGTCGGCATATTCCTGGGGGGCCTGCTCGCTCTTCACAACTTCCACCAGGGGAATGAGCTGAGGGGGCGCATACCAATGACAGATGATCTGCTGGGGCAGAAGCTTCTCCGGTACAATCTCAAAAATATTCAAAGCGGAGGTATTGGAGGCAATGATTACGTCCTCCGGCACACAGGCGGCCAGTTGCTCATACAGCGCCTCTTTGGCCTCCTTGTTCTCCACAATGGTTTCCTGGATAAAATCAGCGCCGGCCACGGCTTCTTCCACCGTCAAGGCAAAATTCACCCGCCCCAAAATGGGCTCCACGTCCTGCGCCTGCAGTTCTCCTTCCTCCACGAAGGTCTCCAGCTGCGTTTTCAGAGCAGCTTTGGCCTTTTCCCGGGTCTTTTCCGACCGGGTCCACATGGTAACCTGGTAGCCGCCCATAGCATAGGTCTGGGCAATGCCAGGTCCCATGGTTCCTGCGCCCAACACGGCAATCTTTTTGATGTCTTGTAGGGTTTTCATAGTCATACGCTTCCTTTGGTCAAATTTGGTCTACAGCCATACAAGCCGGAGGTTTTTCAATCCGGCTTGTATGCTGTAGCCTATATGAGAAAACTATTTGGGGGTACAAATGATAGGCACTAAATTAGAAGGCGCCCTCTTCCCAAGCCACCAGACGGACAAAGCCGCCGTCAGCCATCTCGCAGCGGAAGGGGAACGCAGCGATGGTCATGCGCTTGCCGGTAACTTCATCGATGTCGCCGCCGGCATTCTCCACAGTGCAGACGCCGTGCTGCATGTAGATACGATGGCAGGGCTCGTAATCCGGGAAAGTGACAGTGGGATCCAGGCCAGTGGCCTTCCGGTATGCCTTATCCAGCCAGGGCATCTGCTCGGACAGGGGATCATGCCACAGGGGAGCGTCGGTGGCGCCCCAGGTGCCGGAGATACCCTTGATGTGCTTCTCCTCCGTGAGATACATCGCCAGCTCGGGACCCTCACCGGGATAATAGTTGTAGTACTTGTCGTTGTTGACTCTCCAGTAGTGATGGAAGCCGGTGTTGATGATGACCCAGTCGTTCTCCCGGACCTCCAGGCCGTCCTTCTTGCAAGCAGCCTCAAACTCCTCGGGCATAATGATGTGCCAGATGTTGCCCATCTTGGCGGGATCGCCCTCAGCAGCGTTCCACTTCTCCTCAAACTCGTCCTTGAGGTAGCGCATATCAACGATGATACCGGAACCGATGCAGCGGCTCAGGGGAATCTCAGCCAGGGTGTAGCCATTGCGCTCCCGATCCACTTCCTCCTCATGGAGCACATGGTTGGGGGCATCCATATGGGTACCGGCATGGAGGGTACCGGTATAAGTCATGGTTCTCTTGTGGAACCGTCCCAGATACTGGCCACGAGGGAAGATCAGATCCTGACGGGCGCCGGGGAAGGGCCACAGGGGGGTGTCAGTGCCCCAGGGCTGGGACAGATCGTAAATCTTGACCATCTTGGAATCATCGAGGTACTGGTGACACTTGTCTTTGGGCATGTAAGCCATAGTATATTCCTCCTATAATGATAAAGTATATGTATTGAACCGGCTTCCATTCGGTCCAAGCAAGCAGAACCGAGAAGCTCTGTCTATACTTTACACCTTGGAACTGTTCTAAGGTCAATAGCCCTTTGCAAATTTTATATTTTTTTGCTATAATACTTCTGCGGATGACCTGACGCAGGCTCCCGCTCCGGCAATACTTCCCCCAGGACCACAGAAAGGACGGCGGACTGCTTGAGATATAAAATCGGAGACGTGGCAAAAATATTGGGAATTTCTCCCGATCTGCTGCGCTATTATGAAAAAAAAGGCGTCGTGAAGCCGGTGAAGGACCAGGCTAACGACTACCGCTATTATGAGCCCTGGGACATCAATTTTCTCATCGACTGTCTCTGGTACAAAAACTTTGGTTTCGGCATCGAACAGGTGGCCCGGATCGTCTCTAAGAGCAGCTACGAGGACATCATCGCCATGATGGAGGACAAGGACGGTGAAATCGAGGCCGCCATTCGTCGTCAGGAGCTACTGCTCCGCCGGGCCAGACAGTATTTGGAGGAGGTCCGCCGGGCTAAGTCTCTGTTGGGCAAGTGTGACCTGGTCTATTCCCCAGAAATCGTCCGGTACCTCAACCGCTACAATTTTATCTATGACAACAGCAAGGAGCTGCAGGATCTGTCCCACCAGTGGCTCCAGTATATGCCTTTGACCCACCGGTGCTTTGAGATTGGCCAGGCAGATCTGGAAAACAAAACCGACAACTATGCCTGGGGTTTCTCTCTGGATATGGAATATGTCAAGGAGTTGCAGGTACCCTTGAAAGCGCCCGTCGTACATCTTCCCTCCGAGCCCAGCATCCATTCTGTATTTACCAGTTCCGGCAAAAACGCCTTCACGCCCCGGCATCTGAAATTCATTATGGACTATGCCCGAGAGCAAGGATTGACCGTAGCGGGCAACGCCCGGGGCAACCTGGTCTGCTCGGTACTGGAAAACGACAAGCTTACCGGTTATTTTGAGGTCTGGCTGCCCATCGTCCCCACCGAGGGGCTGGAGATTCAGCCCACCCCTTCCCCTACCGTCTGACATAATCACGCAAAACGCCCCCGCCGCAGCACAAAAGCGATCCTGCGGCGGGGATTACCTGGTTCATCAATAGGAGAAGGTTTCGCTCAGTGTCTCATAGGGCTCAGGGATCTTGGGATACTCCGAGGGCACCCGGGTGCGGCTGTACACGGCGTATTTGCCAGGACCATCCGGGGGCTGGGACAGGCCGCCGCCCATGGCGGGGGACTTTTTAAGCTCCTTGCCGTCCTTGCCCTTTTCCGGCTCCTTCTTGGGCTGAGGCGGACGAGGTGGCTTGGGGTCAGCCCAGCTCTCGCCGTAGTTGGCCATGATATCCATACCAATTTGAATATGCAGGAACTTCCACTGGCCGTTTTCCCAAACGAAATCAGCGCCGTATTTCTCCCACATCCAGCAAGCGGATGCGGTATCCTCCAGGTAGTTTCTCCGAAGGGCGTAGCCCGGCGTGTACCACAGGCCCTTGGCGCTCATGCCGTCCTCCGCCACCTCCACAACAGGGGTGGTCAGGGTATGGACCGGCATCTCCACCAGACGGCGTACATCAATGTCGGGTGCCATCAGTTCTTCCTTCAGCTCCGGTCTGGCCTCAATGATCTGCTGACGGACCGCCTCGCCGGTCACGTCATGGCCCTCACCATAATACTTATACATATGCGGCATGGACTTCCAGAATCCGAAGTTCTGCTGCCAGGAGACCTCGTCGGGCTGCTCCTTGGACCAGATGTCCTCCAGCTCGTTGGAGTTCATGTTGGCAGCATGGTAGTAGCTGTGCCGTGCCATCAGGTTTTCAATCTGCGAAATGGAGGCAATGCGATGGGCCTCCAGGCTCAGTCCATTGAACTTATCCATCATACATCCCCCTTATAAATAGCGTTCCGGTCCGTAGCTGAGCTCGGCGGTATGGGTGGCATGGGGTACCGGGAAATGAGGAGACTCATGCCAGCCGTATTTGCAGTGGTACAGCTCCATGGGAATGGTGGGCTTGGGCAGTGCCTCCATGATCTCCCGCATATCGTCGGCATTGTCGCCACCAGGTGCGGGTCCCATCTTTCCGGTGAAGGGTTTTCCGGCCTCGCAGCCCAGATCCGTGCCTACAAAGAAGTGCCAGATCTTCCACTGGCCGTCCTCCCGAATGAAGTCCACAGCGTACCGCTCGTGCATCCACATGCCGGTGGCCTTTCCGTCCGGGCCCGCATTGGTGACCTGCCCCAGCGAATACCACATTCCCTGGGCCGTCTTGCCGTCCTCCGCCACCTCTACCAGAGGTGTGGTGAGGGAATGCATCAAAAGTGCGCCCATCTGGAAGTTCTCTGGCTTGACCTCGATCTCCGGATTGACCTTGGCCATCAGTCGCAGCGTGGCCTCGTCCTGCTTCTCCTTGGCGTCGGCATAGTAGGCGTACATGGTCTCCCGGCCTACCCAGAAGCCCTGGTTGTTGCCCCAGGAGATGTCGTCCCGGGAAGACCAGATCTCGTCCAGCTCCGCCCGATGGGTCCCCAGAGCATGGTGATAGGCATGGCGTCCCATGACATTTTTGATCTCATATACGTCATACGCGCGGGACAGCGCCTCGTAATCTGTCATGTGTATGTCCTCCTTTTGTGTGCCCCTGATCTGATCCGGGTCTATTATAGCACAAGCTAAGCCCCCCACCCACCGACAACTTCCCATCTGGACCCATCAATATCACCACTGCCCCGCTGTTTGAAAATTGACCGTCCCTGTTCGTATTTTGTCTATGGAAAAGCCGGAACAATCCCGTTATACTGTAAGTATCCCAATTCACCAACACCCTGATGGTCTGATCCAAATATTACCGACAGGGGGCAATCCTATGGGAACCTATACCAAGGAACAGCTTGCTTCCAGAATCACGAATCTCCGGCAGCTGGAGAATGTGATGAGCAAGTATGCGTTTCTCACCTATTATAAGCGTTTCGACGAGGCCATGCAGAAATTCTGGTGCCAGAGCGCTGCCGTTCCGGTGCTGACCACCAACGACAAGAAATTTACCGGCTATCCCGCCATCTATCACTACCTGGTAGAGCAGGGCGAGGAAGACACCCGTGCTGGTGACGAGATCATGCGTAAGATGTTCCCAGACGAGTTGGGAGCCAAGCATGACAGCGAGATCTGGGGCGTGGGCACCGCCATGGTCCACACCATCACCACCCCAGTCATCGAACTGGCCGAGGATGAGCAGACTGCCAAGGCCATGTTCTATTCTCTGGGGGCCTGCACCGAGATCGATCCGGAAAAGGGTCCCAAGGCCCATTGGGTCTGGGAAAAATACGCCGTGGACTTCATCCGGGAGAAGGACGGCTGGAAGATCTGGCATCTGGTCATCATGACCGATTTCAAGACCCCGGTGGGACAAAACTGGGCCCAGGTCAACCTGGCCCCCACTGGCTCCTATTATACCGCCTACACGCCCAAGGTCTCTCCCCAGGAAGGCGTACCCGTACCCCAGCCCTACCGCACCTTCTCAGAGACCTTCTCCTACGCATAAAAACTGATCCGGCAGGAAATCCATAGAGATGGATTTCCTGCCGTTTTTTTGCTGTTTCCAGCCGGATTTTGCGGTTTTTTCAGAAAGCTGCAAAATAAGGGGTAGGCATGTGGATTTTTTATGATATAATAGGTTACGGGTGTAACATTCGAGGCTTTGCCTCGCCGTTCCGCCTGCCAAATCACGAGGAGGACCTTTAATGATCAGTGCGAAAGAATACTTTGAAAAATACCTGACCTGGAAGCGCAGTGAATCCAATCTGCGCTCTGCGTCTTTTTCCTATGAGTCCTACGCCTCCCTGGATCTTGAGACCCTGCAGCAGGAGGCCCAGCAGGACAACCCCAGTGCCCAGGAGGAACTGGGAGAACGCTATCTCTTCGGTCTCAACGGGCTGGATGCCGACCCTGCCAAGGCGAAGGAGCTGTTTGCCCAGGCCGCCCAGCAGGGCCATCCCGACGCCATGCATATGCTGGCGGACATCCACCGTACCGATGAGTACGGGATGCTGGACTACGAGCAGTATTTTCCTCTGCTGAAGCAAGCCGCAGAGCAGGGTTCCTGGAAGTCCATGTTCAATCTGTCCTGCGCCTACTACAAGGGCAAAGATGCCTATGAGGGCCACGGCCCCGATGCAGATCCTGCCGCTGCCCTGAACTGGAGCATGCGCTGCGCCGTGATGACCATGAACCTGCTGGACCTGTTCTTCACCAACCGGTGCTCCAACGGTTTCACCGACTATCTCGACGGGGTATTCGCCCTGTTTGTCCAGTCCATCTGCGTCTCCGCCCGGCAGCTGATCCGAGGGGATGGAGTGCCCAAGAACCTCAAACGGGCCAAGGCCATGCTGGAAGACGCTCAGTCCTTCTACAAGCACTACTTCAAAGCGGAATGCAGCGATTTTCGCTCTCTGCTCCAGCACTGTAACGGATAAGCATTTAAACATGAAAAGCCCGACGACAGGCCGTTTCTGGTACTGTCGTCGGGCTTGCTTTATCCTATAGACTTGATTACGGGCATACCACGATGGTTCCGGTGTAGACCTGACCAGCCTGTGGCACCACGGCCTTTCCATCTACGGTGACCTGCCCCTTCAGGACACTGTCGCCGGAAACCTCCAGCCGGGTCAGATAGCAAGTCCCGGTGGGTGTCCAGGTGGAACCGTTTTTCAAGATTACCCAGACACCGTTGTTTACCGTAGGCGCCGGGGTATTGGTGAGCTCACCCAGGTAGGTGGCATTTTGGGAGACGATGCAGCCCAGCTTTGGCTGGAGCTTCTCTTTGCCGATGACCACCAGCTGCCCCTGTTCATCATAGTCCGGCGTAAAGAAGAACTGGGGCTCGGGCATCTTGGGCATCTCGCCCATATCCGGCATACCGGGCATATCCCCGGGCATCTCGTCGCCTTCCGGCATAGGAGGTCCGAAGGAAGGCTTTGCCCAGGTACCGGCAATTTCATAGCCTTCTCCATTGACAGGAATGCCGCCGTATTCATTCTCCGCGGGAACCATGTAATAGGAATATCTGTCGTGAACCGCTGTGGAGGAGGTGCATTTGCCCTTCACATCACAGTTGTCAAACTCCAGAATCATATTCTGGCCCCACCAGATCATGCCTTCCCCGTTGGTGGCTACGGAGATGCTATTGAAGAAATCCCCTTCCAACGCAGTGCTGTTTTTCTCGTTGCAATCAGCAAACCGGAGCTGCGGATCTCCGATCATGTTTTTGACGTCGAACTTCCGGAACAGCCGCACGTCCTTCCGGTTGTAGTCATAGGGATTGTAGCCCGGGTCCTTTTCCACCGGGGCATTCTGATCCAGAACCTCCGAGAAGGCCGGGGTTCCCATGCCGGGATCATCGCAGGTCATGAGCTGGGCAATGACACCCTTTTCCGATACAAACTTGCTGTTTTTCACAGCAATCGCCGGGGTGCAGGCCTTGATGAGGAACGCGGCACCCTGGGTCTCAAACCGGGAGTTTTCCACTTCCGTAACGCCGCAGGCAGGCAGTGTGGCGGAGGAATCATCACAAGCCCCAGGCACATACCGGACGTTGTTGGTCTTATGGTACATGACGCCGTATTTGGCCGTCACCTCTGTACCGTCATACCAGCCCGCACTGGCGTGCTCATTGGCTACCACAGCGGCGTAGGTCAGGCCGTATTTCTTGGTAGGATAGTCGTAGCATACTTCGGAAGGCCGCATGGCACTTTTCAGGGCCTTGAATTTCTCGGATGCATTGGCATTGCCGATGGTGCAGCCATAGAACCGGTTCCGGCAGCCGCCGATGGAATAGGTGCCGTAGCAGCTGGGATCCTCGGTGCCCTCCGTAGTCACGTCGATGACGGAGTCCTTCACCTGGAGCTCAATGGAATACTTGCCGAACTCCAAGGTATCGCCGGTATCGTCCACCGAAAGAACGCCCCAGCCGTCGGAGAGCAGAATATCCTTGTCGTAGTTCACCTGGCAGTAGCCGTCGCACATGGTATCCCGGGCATGGCCGTCGGGGCTGATACCCAGCATCCAAGGACAGGAGGCCATCCCCTCCGTCTCCAGCTCGTATTTGGAGCCGTTGGACTTAACGAAGGAGTTTTTCACCGTCACTTCCAGCTTGTCCTCAGGATGATTGCCGCCCACAAACACGCCGTGGCGAATGGCACCGGCACCGGAGAACACATAGCCGTCCACATCCACCTTGGACTTGCCAAAGACGGCCACACCGGCGCCAAAGCCCTTGAAATCGTTGCCGCCGGAGCCGTCCGCCGTCATGGTCAGATCCTTGATCTGGTAGGTGGAGTCATTGACCATCACACCGTTGAAATGCTTATTGTCCGAGTCGATCCGGCCCCCCGCAAGGCCCTTGCCGTCATAGGTTCCGCCTACGATAGCGCCGGTGACGCTCTGGTCCTCCGCGATTTTGCCGCCGTCCACAAACAGGGCAGTTCGGTAATCACTGCTGCCCTTGGTCATGCCTCCCGCATAGAGGCCTTTTTCCGGTGCAATGGCTACCGTCTCAACGGCCACGGCTCCCGGGGTGCCGGCAGGGACTTCCTTTCCCTCCAGCAGATATGTAACAAGCTTTTTCTCAGACATAGGCTGTACCCCTTTCTCTTGTCTTGGCAGGATGTGTTTATTATAAGGCCAGCACCTGCCGCCGTCAATCCTTACGAAGCCGTATTATTAAAAATCGAACCATTTTGCACAATTGGAACAGTCCACAGGTTGTGCTTGCCTGTCCTGGCAGGCTATGCTATAATGGATGCACAGAACGGGCCTCCATATGGAGGCCCGGAACATTGCATTTGAGGGGTATGATCGTGGGAAAATACATAGGTTCTGCCGCCTTTTACCGGCGGGTGCTGCGGGTGATGGTGCCCATCGTCATTCAGCAGGGCATCACCAATTTTGTCAGTCTCCTGGACAACATCATGGTAGGTCAGGTGGGTACAGAGCAAATGTCCGGCGTGGCCATCACCAACCAGCTGTTGTTTATTTTTCAGCTCTGTATCTTCGGCAGTCTCTCCGGGGCAGGCATCTTCTGCGCCCAGTATTTCGGCAAGGGAGACCAGGAAAAGATCCAGAGCGTATTTCGCTACAAAGTCATCAGCACCGCTCTCATTACCGCGCTGGCCATGACAGTCCTGTGGATCTTCCAGGAGCCGCTGATTCGCCTGTTCCTAACGGATACGGGTACTGGGGGTGATCTGGAGGCTACGCTGGCCTATGGAAAAACTTATTTAAGAATTATGCTGGTGGGCATCATCCCCTTTGCTGTGGTGCAGCTCTATTCCTCCACCATGCGGGAGACCGGTGAGACCGCCGTTCCCATGGAGGCCAGCGTGATTGCCGTTCTGGTAAACATGAGCCTGAACTACGTGCTGATTTTCGGTCATTTTGGGGCTCCACGGCTGGGCGTAGCCGGTGCTGCCATTGCCACCGTCATTTCCCGCTTTACAGAACTGGCTGTAATTCTGATCTATACCCGGGTACGCCGCAACAAGTTTCCATATCTCACCGGCGTCTATCGCACCTTGCGGGTCCCTGCCGCTCTTGCCAAGGACATCACCATCAAGGGTATGCCCCTGATGCTCAATGAGCTCATGTGGGCCTTGGGCACTACCTTTATCGTCCAGTGCTATTCCACCCGAGGGCTGGACGCCGTGGCCGCCTACAACATTTCCAGCACCGTCAGCAACTTCTTCTCCATGGCCGTATTCGCCATGGGTACCGCCATCTCCATTCTGGTGGGACAGGAGCTAGGAGCAGGAGAATTCGAATCCGCCAAGGATACCAACCGGAAGATGATCACCTTCGGCGTAATGCTGTGCCTGTTTGCTGCGGTGCTGCTGGCGGTGGCCGCTCCCTATTTCCCCAAAATCTACAACACCTCCGACGCTGTCCGTACTCTGGCCACCAGACTGCTGTGGCTGGACGCCGCCTTTCTCACCGCCCGGGGCATCTACAACAACTGCTATTTCACCCTGCGCTCCGGTGGAAAGACGCTGCTCACCTTCCTCTTTGACAGTGTCTCCATGTGGCTTGTGAATCTGCCGGTGGCCCTGCTGCTGGCCCATCTCACCGGCACACCTCTCATCCCCATGTATCTGATCGTCCAGTGCGTGGACGCATTGAAAACCGTGGTGGGTCTGACGCTGGTGAAAAAGGGGATCTGGATCCAGAACCTGGCGGTATAGACGGCAGATCGATACAAATTTGCGGAAGGAATGGACGCCATGAGACGAACTGTGATGGGAATACTGGCCCATGTGGACGCGGGAAAAACCACGCTGGCCGAGGCCATGCTCTATAGCGCGGGAGAACTGCGGACTCTGGGTCGGGTGGATCACGGAAACGCCTTTCTCGACACCTTTACCCTGGAGCGGCAGCGGGGCATCACCATCTTCTCCAAGCAGGCTGTGTTGTCCCTGAAGGATTTGCAGATTACCCTGCTGGACACCCCGGGACATGTGGATTTTTCCGCAGAAATGGAGCGGACCTTGGCGGTCCTTGACTGCGCCATTCTGGTGATTGGAGGCACCGCCGG
>CASEPH010000433.1 GCA_949289625.1 uncultured Clostridia bacterium
CTCAATATTGAGAACGACCATGTCCCCGGTGCCGTTCCTGGTAATGTAGACCGGCTCCCGTGTTTGGCGGCAGTAATCGGAGATGTCATTGGCACTGTTTCTTAGGTCAGATATGGGACGAATGCTGGGCATATACGCCACCTCCTTACGCCCAGTATAGCAATATTGTGCGTAAATTTCAACTCAAATATGTAGAGAGGGAGGTGAACCTACATCGACAACTTCATCATCGACACCCTCAATTCTGCCCTGGCAACCTGGAACGAGAAACTCACGGAAATCTGGCAGCTCATCACCACCGCCCCGGAGGACTTCCGGGGCGGTTCCATTTGGTATGTCATCCTCGGCATCAACGGCGCCCTGCGGGCCACCGCCTATGCGCTGTTGGTGCTGTTCTTCGTGATGGGGGTCATGAAAAGCTGCGGCAGTTTCACGGAACTCAAACGCCCCGAAGCAGTTTTTAAGCTTTTTCTGCGGTTTGCCTTGGCCAAGGCCGCAATTTCCTACTGCCTGCAGCTGCTGACCGCACTGTTCCGCATTGCCCAGAGTGCCGCAACCACCATAATCGGCGCATCAGGGTTTGGGAGCACAGTACCCATGGAGCTGCCAGAGCGTATGACTGAGATCATCCAGGAGGTGAGCCTGCTGGAGAGCATTCCCCTTTGGGCGGTGACGCTGCTGGGCTCCGTAATGGTTTGGGTGCTGTCTGTGGTGATGGTGCTGACAGTATACAGCCGGTTCTTCAAGCTGTACATTGCCACAGCCATTGCGCCTATTCCGCTGGCTGCCTTTGGGGGAGAACCCTCCAGCAGCATGGGCAAAGCCTTTCTCAAGACCTATGCCGCCATCTGTCTGGAGGGTTGTGTAATTGTTTTGGCCTGCGTGATCTTCTCCAAGTTTGCCACTACGACACCGGTCATTTCCGACGATACCCTGTCCCCGGCCACGGTGGTGTGGAGCTATCTGGGCCAGCTGCTCTTCCATATGCTGATTCTGGTCAGTACCGTGAAAATGTCCAGCCAGCTGGTGCGGGAGCTGATGGGGCTGTAAGAAGACGGACAATTTTTATTTCATCATGCAATAAACTGTGATAATTACTTGACATATCCCTTAGGGCCATTGCTATAATCTGCAGTGAAAGAGGGTGATTTCATGAAAATGAAAGCATTGTGCGAGATAACAGGTCTCACCAGAAAGACAATTTTGTACTATGAGGAGCAGGGCTTTGTTTCGCCCCAAAAGACAAGAAGCAATGGACGCGATTACAGGGACTATTCAGATGCAGATGCAAAGAAACTCTTAGATGTTTCTACATTGCGCAAATGCGGTTTCTCCATAGAGGAAATTAAGCGTATGCACGTAAATCCAGAGGATGTCCATGGAATATTTCTGGAACTCAAAAATCGCCTGCACCAGCAGAAATCGGAGTTGGAAGAGGTTCTCCAAAGATTGGAGACGATTCCCGAGCAGAACATCTGTGATGTTCAGTCTCTTGTAGTGGAGCTTCGTGAAACTGCAGAACCACTACCGTTGCCGGAGCAGGATTTAAATCCGCATTTTTTACATTTGGACAAAATAGAGGCAGAGCTAAGTAGCAAACAGAAACCATCAAAATACCATGAGGATGCGCGACCGGTTGAAATCGATCAGGACCACATTTTTATGGATTCTCGTTTTGGCCGAAAAAAACTGCTTGACGATATAAAAGAGGATTTTCAGGAAGTTCCCCATTACGGTGTCCCTGAGGAACCCCGTGGTCCAAAGTGGTTAGGAATTGTAAAGGGTATTGCTATCATGGCATTGGTATTGTTCTTCTTTGATATGATGCAGGCAACTCGCTGGGGAATTACATCAAAACCATTTTTGACCGACATAGCAATAATGAGTGGGCTTGTGGCGGTTATCATAGGAATTACGGTGATTCAGAAACGGACAAAGTAGGCTGGAAGATTACCTACAACCTATAACCTTTCGTATAACGGACACCGCCCAGGATACTGCCACCAACCCCAGCAGCCCGAAGAAAATCCCGTTGCCCAAGGCTTCGTGGGCGTAGTACCAATTCCGGAACAGAAAGGGAACCAACAGCGCATAGAGCAGCGGAATGGTCAGCCGCAGCCGCCGTACCCATAGGGCCAGAGTGCTAAATAGAAATACGGCAATTAACAAATAAAAATACATGCCACAACCTCCTTAAAAGTCCTTTGTGGCATGTTAACTCTGGCAGGCAGCTTTTGCAAGAG
This sequence comes from uncultured Clostridia bacterium, assembly GCA_949289625.1. The sequence goes on from CASEPH010000433.1 coordinate 2,244, forward strand.
GCTGTCTGCCAATTCTTTTCTGGAGGTGTAAGTTATCGAAATCAAAATTCCCAAAGAAGTCCGGGACTACCAGGAGGCAATCCTGTTTGGCCTGTCCCTGCGCCAGCTGGTGTTCTCCGCCCTGGCGGTGGGGGTGTCCTTGCTGCTCTACTTCGGGCTTCGTAATGTTACAGGCAGCGGCGAGATCGGATGGCTCTGTATCGTCGCTGCCTTTCCCTTTGCCCTGGGCGGCTTCTTTCGCTACAACGGCATGAATCTGGAGCAGTTTCTGGCGGCTTTCATCCGGTCCCAACTGCTCTGGCCCAGGACGCTACCCAGCAAACCGGAAAACCTCTACGCCAAACTGCTGGCGGATTCTTCCCTCAAGGAGGTGCTGCGGCTTGATTAAAACCCTGCAAAATACCCTGAAGCAGGACAAGATGAAAATGAAGGTGCCCAGGTCTGCCCAGGACGCCATTCCCATCCACCGGATCTGGTCGGATGGGATTTTTCAGTTCGGCACCAAGTTCTCCAAGACCATTTCCTTCCGGGACATCAACTATGCCATTGCCTCCAAGGAGGACAAAACCCAGATGTTCCTGGGCTATTCCGAGCTGCTCAGCGCCCTGGACACCGGAGCCACCACCAAGCTGACCATCCACAACCGCCGGATCAACCGGAAGGACTTTGCAGGCTCCATTCTGCTGCCCATGCAGGGAGACCACTTGGATGGGTTTCGCCAGGAGTACAACGAGATGCTGCTGAGCAAGATCACCGGTTCTGCCGGCAGCATCCAGCAGGAGCGGTACTTCACCATCTCCGCCCACAAGCGCAATGTGGAGGAGGCCCGGACCTTTTTCAGCAGGGCCACCGGGGAACTCTCCGCCCGGCTCTCCAGGCTGGATTCTCAAAGCGAGAATCTGGACGCCGCAGCCCGGCTCCGAATCCTTCACGACTTCTACCGGCCCGGGGAGGAATCGGAGTTTTCCTTTGATCTTGAGGAAGCCATGGGCTCCGGACGCAGCTTCAAGGATGCCATCTGCCCGGACTCCATGGCCTTCCGGAAGGATCATTTCCGCCTGGGGCAGAAGTATGGCCGGGTGCTGTATCTTCGGGAGTTTGCCAGCTACATCAAGGACACCCTGATCCAGGACCTGACGGACCTTCCCTGCAACCTGATGCTGTCCATTGACATCATTCCGGTGCCCACGGACGAGGCGGTCAGGGAACTGCAAAGCCGCCTGCTGGGGGTGGAGACCAACGTGACCAACTGGCAGCGGCGGCAGAATGCCAACAACAACTATTCCGCCATTGTGCCCTATGATCTGGAACAGCAGCGAAAGGAGACCCGGGAGATGCTGGATGACCTGACCACCCGGGACCAGCGGATGCTGTTTGCGCTGGTGACCCTGGTCCATCTGGCGGATTCCAAAAAACAGCTGGACAGCGACACGGAGGCCCTCCGATCCATTG
>CASEPH010000434.1 GCA_949289625.1 uncultured Clostridia bacterium
GTGGAGAGGGGCTCCTCCAACATCCGGAAGGTATCGCCCCGGGAGGAGAGTTGATACTGGGCCACGCCGATATCCACGGCGATGCAGTCCACAGCACCGGACTCCAGGTTCAAAAACGCGGTGTTATAGTCCGCAACCTGCTGCAGCTCTGCAAAAGATGCAGTGAGGGCCAGATTTTCGTCATTGTCCTCTTCGCTGGTCAGGGCGGTCAGCGCGGAGGAATCCGCCTGGGTCACTACCACTTTGCCGGCCAGATCCGCTTTGGCCTGGATATCAGAGTCGTTCATGACCACAAATACAATGGAGTTGTCCACATAAGGAACAGAGAAAGTGTAGTCCTCCTCACGACCCGTCATGGTGAAGCCGTTCCAGATGCAGTCGATGGTGCCGGAGTTGAGCTCCATATCCTTGGCGTCCCAGTCGATGGGCTGCTTGACCAGCTCCCAGCCGTTGCGGTCGCAGACCTCCTGCGCCAGATCCAAATCAAAGCCCACATATTCGCCGGACTCATCCATGTATCCGTAGGGGGGATATTCGGCGTCAAAACCTACAATAAACGTGGTGCGGTCGCCTTCTGCTTCGACAGTAGAGCCGGCCGCTTCAGTAGAAGAATCCTCCGCGGGAGCTGCGGTCTCTTCAGTAGCGGCAGTTTCGGCAGAGGTTTCGGGGGTGGAGGCGCTGACCTCCGTGGAAGTTTCGGTGCCACAGGCTGCCATGGAGAAAATCATGGCCATGGCCAGCAGTAGGGCTGAAATTTTTTTCATATGTATCGCTCCTTACATGATGGTGCGGCAACAATACCGCATATGGACTGATAACATATTAGCGAATTATTATATTAAAGTCAAGGAAAAGTTGACGACAACCAGGCACCGGAGGCTGAGAATCCGCACAGGTTGAAAAAAAGCTGCTGTGAAGATACGAAGCCGCAAAGTAAAAAAACGAAGCGACAATATGGGGGAGCAGATAGCGTGTTGTAGGTTTTTCACAACTGCAAAGTGTGGATCAAACAGTGGTGTTGAGAAAAAAACCTTTATTAGGCGGATGGAACTTGCAATTCACAATAATTTATTGTAAAAGAGAAAAGATGTTGTTTCTCTTTTGTGCTCGCCCTCGCTATAATCAAAATATAGAGAAAATAAACAGGAGGATACGCAAATGATTCATCTTGGAAAGGACGTCAAACTCCATATCAAGCCTGTGCTGGTGACGCTGCACCACGACTATGTGTTCGAGGGACCCTGCCGGATGGGCAAGGGCTTTGAACTCACCAAGGAATTTGACGATATGGCCAACCAGGAGCTGGTGAAGGGAGCCAAGGAGGAAATTGCGGAGAACCTGACCAGTCCCCACTTCCATGTGATGGAGCCGGTTTGGGTGGACCGTAATGAGGAATTTTTGGTGACGCCTGAGATTATGGAAGAAATGCTCCGGGACCGGGACCAGGTGGATGTCTATCTGGTGGGCCCCATGGGGCGGCTCACAGATCTGATGATCGACTTTGCCCAGAAAGCTGGCAAGCCCATGATCTCCATTCCAGGGCCCCAGTGTATGCAGACCATTATGATCTCCGCCACCAGAGCCAGAGGCCTGCACACCTATGCCTTCCGCAGCTGGAAGGAGACGGTGGACTTCCTGGAGGTCATGCGGACGGCAAAAATGCTCCGAGAGACCCGAGTGCTGTGTGCGGCACGATTTGGTACAACCCGTTCCGTCAGCGACATGGGCAACTTTGTGAATCTGGAGCATGTGACGGATGTGCTGGGGACCCAGTTCACCTTTGTCAATCTCCATGAGTTGATTGACCAGACCCACATTGGCAAATCCGGGGAAAACTACACCCTGCCCGGCCGGGCCGCCCTGAATCCCACAGAAGAGGATGTGCAGGAGATGGAAGCCCTGGCGGACGACCTGATGGGCAACGCGGTGGAGTGCGACATGACCCGGGAGGAGGTTCTCAACTCCGAGCGGTTTTACATTACGGTGAAAAAGATGCTGGACTATTACGGCTGCAATGCCTTTGCGGTGCCCTGTCCGGATGCCTGCGCTACCCGCCGACTCAACGAGGAACATATGACCTTCTGTCTGACCCATTCCCTGCTGGGAGAGATGGGCGTACCCTCGGCCTGCGAATACGATATTCCTGCATGTCTTTCCATTGCCATCCTTTCCACCATGATGGATGCGCCTGCCTACATGGGCAACACCACTCACGACGCCAAGGCCATTGCCACGGGACGCTATGGCTTGTCGCCCTTCTTCCATACCACCATTGACGACAAGTGCATGGATGTGGTGAAGGCGGATCCCGACAATGTGATCCTGACCTGGCACGCGGTGCCCCGGCGGAACATGAAGGGGTGGGATGCCCCCAAGGCTCCCTATGCCATTCGTCCTTTTGCCGCCAGTGGCTTCGGCGTGACGCTGCGGTATGACTTCACCCAGGATGCGGGACAGACCATCACCATGGCCCGGATCGACCCCAGCTGCTCGAAACTGTTTGTGGCAAAGGGCGAGATTGTCGGCGGCGTAGGTTTTGAGGACTACTCCTGCAGTGAAGGTGTATTCTTCCGGGTCAAGGATGGCGACGACTTCTTCCAGAAGCAGCTGGAGGTGGGCAACCATGTGCCGCTGGTATATGGCGACTGCTTTGATCAGGTCTGTGCCCTGGGCAAGTATCTGGGCCTGGAAGTGATCACTGCCTGATGGACCGAAAGGAACTCCTTGCCGGCGTCCAATCTGCCGCAAGGGAAAAGGACCGGTATGCTGCGGCATACCGGTCCCTGGACGACTATACCGTAGAGACGGTTTATCCCATTTTGCGGGCGTATATTTTGGACCGTTTTATGCTCACGCCTGCGCAATGTACCAGCGATAAGATTCTCGATCTGGCGGACGTCAGTCTCCGGCATATTCTGGAGCTGAAAAAACAGGGACTGTATCGGGGAGATATTTCCCGATCCTGCAGCGGGGCGTCCTCTGTCATTGCAAAAAAAGTGCTGCTGATGAAGGCAGTGCAGGATGATTTTGGTGTGACCATGACGCCGGCCCAGTCTGCCGCGTTGGAAACTGTGGGGCAGTTGGCTGCATTTCTTGTGGAACAGCGAGGCAGTTAGGGTTATGGAAAAAATCATACAGGAACTGAAAGAAGAATTTGCATCACTGCCCGACAGTTTTTCCCGCTATACCTATCTGATTGAATTGGCCAGACTCCTGCCGCCTGTGGATGAGACACTGCGGCAGGAGCCGTATCTCTATCGAGGCTGCCAATCCCAGGTGTGGCTGCGGGTGCGGGTGCAGGATGAACAATTTTACCTGGATGCCGACAGCGATACGCTGCTGATCCGTGGGGTGCTGGCACTGTTCCGGGAGGTGCTGGACGGACAACCTGTGGCAGCGGTGGCCCAGGCCAATTTCGATCTGCTGAATGACTTGGGAATCAGGGAACACTTTTCTGCTGTACGGACGGGAAATATCGCCGGCCTGCTGCCGGAACTGCAAAGGAGGCTGCGTAATGTGCTTTGAGCCTGAGCAAGTTCGCGGGGACTTTCCTGCCCTGGCAGAATACGTCCACGGAAAACCGTTGGTGTATCTGGATAACGCCGCCACTGCTCAAATGCCCCGGGCGGTGATGGACGCTATTGAACATTTGGAACTTCGGCGGGGAAATGTCCACCGGGGTATCCATACCCTCAGCGATGCCTGCACTGAGGCCTATGAAAATGCCCGGAGGGTTTGTGGGACCTTTCTTGGGGCTGTCCCAGAACAAATCACCTTTACCGCCGGGACCACCGACAGCATCAACCGGGTGGCAGCATGGTTTTCGGAAAACAGGACCGGCGGCGTGGTGGTGTCGGTCCTGGAGCATCACTCCAATTTTGTGCCCTGGCAGCAGGTGTGCCTGCGGGAAGGTCGTCCTTTCCGGGTGGTTCCCATCACGGCAGTGGGACAGCTGGATTTGCATGAGCTGGAGCGGTGCCTGGATGATACGGTGGAACTGCTGGCCATTACCCAGTGCTCCAATGTGTTGGGTACGGTAACGCCCATTCAGGAAATCTGCCGCATGGCCCATGACCGGGGCATCCTGGTGCTGGTGGATGGAGCCCAGTCTGTGTGCCATATGCCGGTGAATGTGGAGGAACTGGGCTGCGATTTTTTTGTGTGTTCCGGCCACAAGCTGGGGGGACCCTTTGGAATTGGGCTGCTCTACTGCCGGGAGCCCATGGAACCGGTCTTGTGGGGCGGCGGTATGGTGGACAGGGTGACGGTGGAGGAAACCACCTTTGCCCAGTCGCCTCAATCCGGGGAAGCAGGCACCCCCAACGTTTCCGGTGCTGTAGGATTGGCAGCAGCTATTCAGTATCGCATGCAGCTGCCCCAGGGATGGCAAGCCCATGAGGAGCGGCTGCTAAAATTGGCGGAGCAGAGACTGGAGGAATTGGAGGGCGTTCATGTGCTGGGGACAGGAGATCGCATGGGCTGCCTCTCCTTTACCATAGACGGTGTACAGCCCTTTGATGCCGCGGTATTGCTGGATCAGCTGGGCATTGCACTCCGATCCGGACATCACTGTGCTCAACCCCTTTTGCAGGCGTTGGAGGTGCCCTATACCCTGCGGATCTCACCGGCCTTTTATAACACGGAAGAAGAAATCGATGCATTAGTAGCAGGAATGAAAAAGATTTTGCCGCTGCTTCGAGGGTGATACCGGATTCCAAGATACTTCAAATAGGTACAGCCCAGGAATGCGACCGCATTCCTGGGCTGCTTTTTGTGATAATGCTTTGGGGCGCTGGCAAGCCAGCGCCCCAGGTCTTTTTATTCCAGATAGTCGTCTACGTTTTCTGCAGTGACGAGGTAGTAATCCGTATTCTGATTATAGTCCTCAATTGTCTCTCCCGCAAAGACCCGCTTGGCAACTTCCACCAGCTTCTCCGCCATCATGGCAGGGGTCTGATAGACGGTGAGATCCCATTCGCCGGCTTTGATGGCCTGGAGGACCTCCTGCTGACCGTCGATGGAGACGATCTTGATCTGTCCGGCTTTGCCGGCGGCCTTGATGGCGTTGTATGCGCCATATCCAAAGTCATCGGAGGTGGTGAATACCAGGTCGATGTCGGGGTAGGTGGTCAGGAAGTTTTCCATAATGGTCTGGGCCTGGGTCCGGTCGGAATCGCTGTACTCCTCTGCCAGAATCTCGATGCCGCTGCCTTCCAAAGCTTTCCGGAAGCCTTCGGACCGCTGTACAAAGTCGGTTTTGCCTTCCTTGCCGTTGACGATGACAACCTTGCCGGAGTCTCCCAGGATCTCTTTGGCATACTGACCCACCGCATCAGCGATTACCAGCTGGTCAGCGCCCACATAGGCTTCAATGTACTGATGGGCTTCCTCTGCCACGTCCGCAAAATAGGCGATGACGGGGATTCCTGCGTCGGCGGCCTTTTTACAGTCGGCAACGGCGGCCTGGGCGTCGTTGGCCCAGTAGACGATCAGATCTACGTTTTTGGTCACCAGTGTATCAAACTGGGTGGACTGCTTCGACGAGTCGTTGTCTGCGTCCTGAAGGTCCACGGTCCAGCCTTCCGCTTCCAGTGCCTGAGTCAGGGCTTCCATCACGCTGACAATGTGGGGGTTGTTGGTGGCGGTAGCAACGGATACGCCGACAACCTTGGGTTCACCGCTGTCCGTCGCAGCCTCTGGTGTGTCTTCCGAGGCAGGGGCGTTGCCTTCAGCAGCGGGAGTGCTTTCTGCAGAAGCGGCAGTTTCCGCAGAGGTGGTGCTTTCTCCAGACGAACCGCATGCGGATACCATACCAAGGAGCAGCGCGGCTGCCAGCAGCAGGGCAAACAATTTGCTAGTGCGTTTCATAACAATTCCTCCATTTCGTTATTTCTTCCCGAGTGGACCGGAAAGCCAAACAGCCTGTGCTGTTTTGGATACGTTATACGGCGTCCTCCAGCTTCTGCACTCTGGTGCAGCGGTCCACGATCAGGACCACCAGGAGAAGTCCGCCGGTGAGCACGTTCTGTGCCCAAGCGTCAAAGGACAACAGGGATGCGATGTTGATAATGGCGCGAACCACAATGATACCCAGCAGCGTCCGGACAATGCTGCCCTTACCGCCGGTAAACTTAATACCGCCCAGAACACAGGCTGAGATCAGCGTGATGTTCAGGCCTTCGCCATAGCTGACGGCACCGGCAAACACATAGGAGGCCAGCAGCAGGCCGGTGATCCCTGCGCAGACGCCGCCGATCAGGAAGCAAAGCAGCTTGGTCTTTCCAATTTTAATGCCCGAGGAATAGCCTGCTTCCGCATTGCCGCCAGCCACCAGGACACTGTTTCCAAAGCGTGTTCTATGCAGCAGTAAGCCAAAAATGATTAGGCAAAGGACGAACAGAACCACAGGAAGCTGGAGATATTTGATGCCAAAGACCTGATAGCTGCTCAGGGCACGCAGAAGCTCGCTGGTGTTGGGTACGGTTTTTCCGTCGCCAATGATATAGCTGATGCCGCTAAGGGCTGTCATGGTGGCAATGGTGGCGATCAGAGAATTGATGCGAAGCTGAGTGACCAGGAAGCCGTTGAACAGGCCCACCAGACCACACACCAGCACAGCGGCTAGGATTCCAGCAACGCCGCCGAACTTGGAGCCGATCAGAGAGGACACGATGGTGGAAAGGGCCACAGACATGCCCAGACTCAGATCAATTTCTCCACTGATGAGCAGAAACGACATACCAATGGCTGCGATCCCATACATGCTGAAGTCACAAGCCAGCTTCATGAGATTATTGGAAGTGTTGAAGTACGGGACAAAAAACAGTCCGTAGATCAGGATTACAATCAGAATTAAAATAATGTTGTATTCAGACAACAAGGTTTTTAGTGTATTACGTTTCATATGCCGGCCCTCTTTTCGCTGCGAATCTGGATTGCCACCGCAATGATCAGGATTGCGCCCTTCACAATATATTGCAGATTGGAGTCCAGACCCATAATGGTAAAGCTGTTGTCGATGATACCGAGAATCAGCACGCCGATCACAGTTCCAAAAATGGTTCCCTTGCCGCCCTTGATGGAGAGTCCTCCCAGTACAATGGCGGTCAGCGCCGTAAACTCATAGCCGTATCCCATTTTGGGTTGTGCCGACATGATTCTGGAACACATGACAACGGAAGCCAAGCCTGTCAAAAAGCCCGAAAGGGTATAGACCGAGACAATAATACCTGTGGAATGGATGCCGGAAAATTTCGCGTTTACCGCGTTGCTGCCAACGGCGTAGATATGGGCGCCGTAGACGGTTTTCCGCAGTATGATGGAGCAGACCACTGCCACCACAGCCAGGATGATGACCGGCATGGGAATCCCAAGGACACTGCCCTGTCCCAGGAATTTATAGGCCGCCATATCCTGAGAGCCAAACAGGGAAGTGTTCTTTTTCAGGAACAGAAGGACGGCTCCGGTATAGAGACTCATCATGCCCAAGGTGGACACGAAGGAGTTCAGGCGGATGATGCCCACCAGAATGCCATTAAGGAGGCCGCCTACCAATCCAAGGCCCAGGGGAACCAGAACTGCCAGCACCTGGTTTTCCACTCCGGGGGTGATGAAGTAGCAAGAGACGCAGGCCAGGAAGGTCAGCATCATGCCGGCGGACAGATCCGTGCGGCCGGTAAGCATGACAAAGGTAATGCCGCAGGAGATAATTCCATAGACCGCCACTTGCCGATGAAGATTCAGCCTGTTGTCTTCGGTGACAAAGGCGGGGTTAATCAGGGCCACCACGATCACATAGGCGATGATCATCAGATAGATTCCGCGGATATGGTGGTCAGTCATCCACGCGGAAAGCTGATTCCATTTCTGCTTTATGTCGTTCATACATTCACACCTCCCAACGCGGCTGCCAATATGGCCTTGTCGGTAGCTTCTTCCCGGGGGAATTCTGCTGTAATTTTTCCTTCGAATACCGTGACAATCCGGTCGCAGATGCCCAGAATCTCATTCATTTCCGAAGATACTACAATGACGCAGACACCCTTTTGGGCCAGGTCACAGATGATCCCGTAGATTTCCGCCTTGGATCCCACGTCGATTCCCCGGGTGGGTTCATCCAGAATCAGAATATCCGGTTCCTCCAGAAGCCACTTGGCGATGACCACCTTTTGCTGGTTGCCGCCGGAGAGGTTGCCGGCCAACTGCTGGGGACTTGGGGTTTTGACCCGAATACTTTCTATGTAGGAATCTGCCAGTGCGGACTGCTGTTTCTTGTTGATGAAGCCAAGACGGCTGATTTTTGGAAGCTTGACCAGGGTCATGTTTGCCAAAACGCTGAGGCGAAGGGCAAGCCCCTCTTTTTTACGGTCTTCCGGCACCAGGGCCAAGCCATGGGCTGTGGCCTGGGCAGGATTTGCGATTTTGACTTCGTTACCGCCAATATAGATTTTTCCACTGTCCAGCTTATCCACACCAAAGATGGCACGCATGATCTCGGAGCGACCCGCGCCTACCAGACCGAAAAAGCCCAATACCTCGCCTCTGCGCGCTTCGAAGGAAACATTCTCGAACGCGCCCTTGCGGGAAAGGCCTTCGACCCGAAGAATGGGTTCGCCCAGCTCTGCCGGCTGCTTGTTGTACATATTGCTTAAGGGACGGCCCAACATATATTCGATGAGCTTCTGACGGGTGATGCCCTGATTTTCCACCGTGGTCACGTTTCGTCCGTCGCAAAGCACGGTAATGCGGTCGCTAATGGCCAGGACTTCGTCAAGCTTGTGGGAGATGTAGATGATGGAGGTGCCTTCTTCCTTCAGCTGTCGGATCAGGTCCATGAGAATGTCCGCTTCACGATCGGTCAAAGAGGAGGTGGGTTCATCCATGATGATGATACGGGCGTTTCTGGTCAGGGCCCGCCCGATCTCGATCATCTGCTGCTGGGCGATGGACAGATCTCCGGCCATCACCTTGGGAGAGACCTCCAGATGGATCCGCTCCAGCACCTTTTCCGCTGCTGCATATTGGGTCTTGCCGTCCAGGAATCCCCCTTTGACAGGCCAGTTCCCCAGGAAAAGGTTCTTGGCTACGTCAATCTGGGGAACAATGGACAATTCCTGATAGATACAGGCAATGCCTGCCTCTATGGCCTGATAGGGATGGGTGAAATTGACCTGCTTCCCGTCGATCAGGAGCTGACCTTCATTCATCTGATGAAAGCCGGTCATGACCTTGATGAGGGTGGATTTTCCTGCGCCGTTTTCTCCCACTAGCGCATGGACCTCCCCGGGACGAATGTCCAGATTGACGCCGGACAGGGCCGTTACGCCGGGAAATTTCTTTGTAATGTTCCGCAGCTCCAGAATTGGAGCATTGGAGGTTTCTTTCTTTTCCATACTCCTGCCTCCAGACTGTATTACCGGATCTGAATGGATGCGTGGAAGGCGTCCTGGTTGGCGTCGGCGATGAGACGGCCGCTGCCGACGCAGTCGCCCACCACATAAACACCTTCGGCATACATGCGGCGCAGTTCGTTTGCCAGCTTGTCGTCGGGCTTGACGCCCAGCGCCAGCACAAAGGTGTCGCCCTCATAGGCGTGTTCGTTGCCCTCGCTGTCCACGGCAATTACCTTGTCCCGCTCGAACCGGACGATCTTTCGGTCACCCCAGAGAGCCACGCCGTACTTTTCCAGCTGATACATGACTTCAATGTGGTTGAATACCGGCATGGACGCGGCAAAGTCCTCCACGGGGATCATGTCGATGACTGTGACATTTTTCCCTTCCATGCCCAGCATGATGGCGCATTCCAGTCCCACCACGCCACCGCCGCAGATCACCACATTCTGGCCCACGGGGACGGTATGATGCTCCACATCCTTCACCGCCTTCACATTGGGGCCGTCCACGCCGGGGACCTTGGGGACAATGTATGTGGAGCCGGTGGCCACAATGATGGCGTCCGGATTCTTTTCCCGGACCATTTCGGCGGTGACCTCCACGCCAAAGTGAAGATTGGCGCCGCAGCGTTCTGTCTCCCGCACATCCCAGTCCCGATAGAGCCGGAGATATTCCTTAAAGGGGGCGATGGTGGCGTCGTTCATCAGACCGCCCAGACGATCGCTCTTTTCATACAGATCCACATGGTGGCCCATCTTGGTCAGCGTCTGGGCCGCCATCATGCCGCCGGGACCGCCGCCGATGACCATGACGTTCTGCTCCCGTCCGGACTTGACCAGCTCTGTCAGATCCAGATCCTTGCCTAACAGGGGGTTGATGGCACAGCGCATGGAGGTACCATAGTTGTTGGCGTTGCCGCACCAGTCACAGCGGGTGCAGGGCCGGACCTGATCGGCATGGCCTCGGACAGATTTGTGGATCAGCTCATGATCTGCCATGTAGGCCTTTGCCATGACCACAATATCCGCCTTGCCGGAGGAGATGATGTCCTCGGCCTCCTGGAGGGACGTGATATTGCCCACCACAGCGACCGGAACGTGCAGCCGCTTTTTTGCTTCCGCGGCAAAGGCCACGTTCAGCTGACGGCCCTTGAAATAGGTGGGAATGGTATAGGTGGAACCGTAATTGAAGAAGATGTTGCCTCTGGAAACATGGATGATGTCCACATATTCCTGGGCCTTCTCCATGAACTGGAGGGATTCCTCCAACTGAAGGCCATCCTCCGTATCCTCCTGGGCGGAGCAGCGGCATTCAATCACCATGTTCGGTACCGCTTCCCGGACTGCCTTCAATACGGACAGGGGATACCGCATCCGATTTTCCAGACTGCCGCCGTAATCGTCGGTCCGATGGTTGGAGGCCGGAGAGAGGAACTGAGCCAAAAGGTTATTATGGGCACAGTGGATCATGATGATCTTTAGGCCGGCCTTTTGACAGCGGATGGCACAGTCCACAAACTGCTGCCGGATGTAAGCCATATCCTCTTCGTTCATGGGCTTAATATAGCCCAGCGGTCCGCCGTTCAGGGGCACGTCGGAAGGGGCCAGCGCAGGATTTCCAGGAGATGCCACGCTGCCACGGCCTGCGTGGGCCAGCTCCACGGACATTTCCGCACCGTTTTCTCTGGCAGTCCGGGCCATCATTTCCAGACCGTGAATGCACCGGTCTTGGGTTACATTCAGCTCGCAGACCCATGCGGAGGAATCACTGTGAATTACGGGGGTGTTGCCGATGGTCAGGTATCCCACGCCGGTTTTAGCCTGCCAGGCCACAAAGTCCAGCATCTCCTGGGTTACTTCGCCTTCGGGAGAGCATTTGAGCACCACGGTGGGTGCGTATTCCAGCCGGTTTTTTAAGGTTAGACCCCGGATTTTTAGAGGATCAAATACATGGGGATAGCGGTCATTTAATACAGCGCACATAACATTACCTCCTGTGTTTTTGCTTCATCCGCATTATAGGACAGCCCGGGAAAAATTCAAAATATGTCTTTTTGCGTTTTTTATAATCTTCTGTTTATAATGCCGGCAATATTATTGCATTTTGCCGGGAAATGTTGACCGAGTATAATCATCCGTTTATAATAAAAAAACAAATACATATTTTACAAAAGTTTTGACTGCGGCTATAGTAAACCCGTACCGGTTCTCTTATGGCCACTTCCTGCCTGGATGGCGGAGCACAGGCCGGAGAGACCAAATGTAACAAGAAATGAGGGCTTTACGATGTACGAAGAAATGAAAGGAAAAGTAATCTTCATCACCGGCGCAGCTTCGGGCATGGGTCGGGCCGTAGCAGTTCGGTTTGGACAGCTGGGCGTGAAGGTAGCAGTGGTGGCCCGGAACGAAAAAGGCGGCCAGGAAACCGTAAACATGATTCGCAGCGCAGGCGGTACGGCAGAATTCATTCGCTGCGATGTCAGCTCCGATGAAGAAGTAAAGGCGGCGGTGGAAAAAACGGTGACCCTCTTCGGATCCTTGGACTATGCCTTTAATAATGCTGGCTGCGGAGCCGACGGTGTTCATATTCCCTTTGCGCCGCTGACGGATGTCACAGAGGCGGATTGGTGTAAGGTCATCAACACCAACCTCACTGGCGTGTTCCACTGCCTAAAGTATGAGCTGCAGCAGATGAACAAGCAGGGGAGCGGTGCCATCGTCAACACCGCTTCCATCGGCGGATTGAAAATGGTGCCCAATTTTGGCGCCTATGGTCCCTCAAAGGCCGGCGTGATCGCCATCACCCAGACTGCCGCCCTGGAAAACGCCAAGGCAGGGATCCGGGTCAATGTGATTTGCCCGGGACCCACCACCGGCACCAATTTGATGCAGAGCAGCATGGATTCCGGAGCCCAGGACGTGGATTTCCTGATTCAGAATGTGATCCCTCTGGGCAAGCTGGGTACCACCGAGGATATTGTAAATTCTGTGGTATTCCTCTGCTCGGAACTCTCCGGTCACATCACCGGCATGGCCCTGCCGGTCTGCGGCGGCATGCAGATGTAAGGAGGTGCTTGGATGAACTTCCGCTTTTCTCACAATTGCCTGTTTGTTCAGGATCTGGACCGGGCTCTGAAGTTCTATCAGGAAGCATTGGGACTCCATACCGCCAAGGTCATGCATCCCAGCGATATGGATGCGACGTTGGTATTCCTGTCCGATGGGGAATCCGCCCATCAGCTGGAGATCGGCTATGTTCCCGCCCGGACTGCCCCCTACACCCAGGGAGACAATGAATTCCATATTGCTTTTTCTGTAGAAGATATGGAAGCGGCCCATGCGCTCCATGAAAAAATGGGCTGTATCGTTCGAGATCCGGAGACGGAGCCGGTGTACTTCATTCAGGACCCGGATGGATATATGATCGAAATAATACCCCGGTAGATGCGCAAAGCATGGCCCCCTCCGGCTTTGTCGGAGGGGGCCATGCTGCTGTACCGGCTTGGCACAAATTCGGTCCACATTTTGAGACAATATTGGTATACTGGAAAAAAGACTAGGAGGGGAGCGGTACCAATGGAACAGGATTTGACAATAGGACGTGTGAGTGGAGCGCTGACTCGGTTTGTATTGCCGTTTCTAGCGGCGTCGATTTTGCAGTTTTTATACTCGGTGGTGGATATGATTATCGTGGGGCAGTTTTCGGATTCCGCCGCCATCTCTGCGGTAAACACCGCCGGGCAGATCATGCTGCTGGTGACGGGACTGGTTTCCGGAATCGCCACCGGTGGTACGGTTCTTATCGGTCAAGCCGTCGGCGGGAAGAAGCCGGAGGCGGTCCGGGATACCATCCATTCCATGACGGTGATCTTTTTGGTGGCTGCCGTGGTGCTCACCGGAGGACTGCTGGCAGCCAATCACGCCTTGGTATCGGTGATGCAAGTCCCGGAAGCCGCCGTGGTCCCGGCACGGAGCTACCTCTGGATTTGCAGTCTGGGCAGCGTCTTTATTGTGTGGTATAACGGTGTGTCCGGTATCCTCCGGGGACTGGGAGATTCCAAGCATCCCATGTATTTTGTGGCCTGTTCCTGTATTCTGAACATCATTGGCGACCTGATCCTGGTGGGCGGTTTTTCCTTGGGCGCATCTGGGGCGGCATTGGCTACAGTGCTGGCCCAGGGCGTGGCCTGCGTAATGAGCCTTTATACCCTGCAAAAAGGGGAATACAGAATTTCTGGGCGCATATGGCGCTACCGTCCCGGGAAGATCCTTTCGGTGCTTCGCCTGGGAATCCCTGTGGCCGCCCAGGACGGCCTGACCAATCTGTCGTTCCTTCTGATCACGGCCATTGTAAACGCTATGGGATTGGAGAAGTCTGCAGCGGTGGGGGTGGTGGAGCGAATCATTGGATTCTGTATGCTGGCGCCCATTGCATTCCTGTCCGCCCTATCAGCCTTTACGGCTCAGAATATGGGGGCTGGAAAAACAGAACGAACCAAAGAGGGGCTAAAAATATCCATTGGGCTTTGCGCGTCGGTTACCGCCATTTGCTTTCTGCTGTGTGAAGTCATACCGTCAGGGCTGGTGCATCTGTTTACCCAGGATATGGCGGTGATCCAAAACGGAACGGACTATCTCCGAACCTATTCTCTGGATATTTTCCTGGTTGCTTTTGTGTTTTGCCTCAACGGCTTCTTTGCGGGATATGGAAAAACAGGCTTTACCATGGCAAACTGTGTGCTCTCCACATTCCTAATCCGTGTTCCTCTGGTCTATGCAATCAGCCGAATTCCCGGCGTCAGTCTGACTATGATTGGATTGGCGGCTCCTTTGGCTTCGGTGGGGCAAATCATCATGCAGTTGATTTACTATAGAATGGGGAAATGGCGAGGGCTGGAAACAAAGCCGTAATTCTGGAGTTACAGTCTGTAAGCGGAAAGACGGGCGAGAAAGGGAATTGAGTCCACCGAATTATATTTGCGTGCCCAAATCCACATTCCAGTGATCCTTTGCCTCCTGACTTTCAATAAAGTCCATGGCCTGCGCTTTATCTTCTTTAAAAAATGCCTCCGTCTGCTGGAGAAAAAACAGTGCAGATTCCGTCAAGCGCACGCCCTGTCTCCGAACAATCCCCATTTGCGTCAGGGGAAGATTTTCCTCAAACCGAACATAATGTATCGGCAGATCAGGATTGAGCCGTTTATACTTATAATAATTGGGCAGTGGCGCCACTGCAATACCACGGCCGGAGCTGATGAGCGCGGTCTCCACCTGGGTGTCGTCGCATTCAAAGAGGATCTGCGGGATGAAGCCGTAGCTGGATTCGATGGTCTTAAAAAAGTCGGCGTCATCTCTGCAATAGTTGCAGATCAGCGGCTGGTCCGCCAACTCCTGCACGCTGATGCGTTTGCGGAGGGCAAAGGGATGGCCTTTATGTACAATGGCAATTCGTTCGCTGGTCAGCATGGGGATGTATTCCAGCACCTTTGTTTTTGCTTCCCCAAAGTAGAATCCGAAATCTGCGTCATCTGCTAGGACCCGGTCGTACACGTCCACATGAGAGCAGTGGATCTGTTTGATCTTAATCTGCTTGTCCACCGGATAGCGATGCAGAATTTCCGTGATAAAATCCATTTGACTGCTGACAACTCGCAGCTGGTCAAAGGAGGAACGCTGGGCGGCTCGAACGGCATCAATGCCGCTGTTGAGCTCGTTGAGGGTTCGTTCCACATACTCTAAAAATAACTTTCCGTTTTTTGTCAGCGTCACCTTTCCACGCCGGCGTTCAAACAGTTTCACACCCAGATCATCCTCCAGCCGGGACAGACTGGTGCTCAGGTTTGGCTGGCTGACAAACATGGCCTGGGCCGCTTTGGTGATATTTTCATAATGAGCTATGGTGCAAAAATACTGGAGCTGTAAGAGATCCATGAGTAACCTCCTATTTTCCTGTGATGTGCCTTAGGTTTGTATGGCTTGGAAAGACGGAAATGAAAGCGACATCGCTACTGCTGATTTTATGGCTATTTTACTCTTTTTTCAAGAGAATGAAAAGTATAAAATAACATGATTCTACATCAAGCAATCACTTGCTGTATGTAAAGTGCGTCATTGCTATGAGAGCGCAATAACAGACAGGACTGCGGACATTCAGCTTTCTCCTTTTGGAGGCAACTGTTGTCCACAGCCCTTGTCTCAAATCTACGCCTGTTGTGCAAATGAAAACGCATTGTGGCCTATTCCCAGAGTGGATCACTGGAGTTGACCGCTGCAATGACCTGGAAGGTGTGGTCGGTTGTTTCGGCATGTAGGGACCATGTGTCTCCATCGGCAGTTACATACCAGCCGGTGGATTCGCAGATGGATTCGGGATTCGGTAAGTGACAGAGCACATGCAGCAGTCGGATCGCCATGGCAACTTCCTGGGCATATGGCGTATCTTCGTCCAGATAGGCAAGCCTCTCGGGGTAGGAGCCGCAAAGTATTTCAGACAGCTGCGTCTGAAATTCCGCAGAATCGGCTGGAATGGCGCTGAAATCTGTCTGGAGAAGCCGATATACCAGCAGATCTTCCCAGGACAAGGACGGGGCCGGTTCCTCCGAGTCGTGAAAATACTGGCTTAAATTTGGGATTGCAGCAGCTGCTTCTGTTAGGAGTGGTTCCGAGCTAGTAGTAGGCCCTGCGCCAAATTCGACTCGGTAGAAATCGTCTGTGGCCAGATTGCAGAGCCGCATCCGGTAGCTTGCCT
>CASEPH010000435.1 GCA_949289625.1 uncultured Clostridia bacterium
AAGGGACACCGCCAGAAACCCTTTGATAATACTCAGCGCAGTCTGCTGGAGATTCCCCCGCCCGCCGCTGACATACATAATGCCAAACTGAAAGCATGAGACAACGACACTCACCCCGAACAGGGCCCAGGCAAGGCGGGAAAAAAACAGAACAATGGCCTGGACCCATGCCAGATCAAACAGCTCCACACCCATATTTCCCATCTGGGAAAAGAAGTTCCCGAGGAAGCCGACAATCTGACCATAAAACCAGTCCACAAGGTTATCCATAACAGTGGCAGCTACAAAATCCCAAATAAACAACTTCTGGTGTCACCTCACTCTCTGATGGGACGCACCATCATACGACGCAGGGGCCGCAGGATCGTGCGGCCCCTTAATCAATTTCACATTCCAATGATCCCCCAGATATATTTTGGTGCTGTTAAGCAGAAGATCAGGCAGGCCAGCAGGATGGCGGGCCCTGCCCACTCAAACTGATGCCCTTTTCGATAATCAAAGTACGCACTTCCCAGCTTGACAAAGAACGCGATTGCGAGAATCATGTCCAGCGCAGGAAATACCACATTATCGACGACCGTTTTGATCTGGTCAGATGCCGCATCCCATGTCTCCTCAATCGCACCCGCCACATCTCCCTCCGCCGCGAAGGCAGTGGAACCACAAACGGCAATCAGAAGGGCCAATGTCGCGGCAAGAAAAAGCAGTTTTTTGGTTTTCATACGCACCTCCAAATAGGAGAGCGCCGCCCGTATGGGCGGCGCTCTGTGTCATGAAGTTTTTAATATCCAGTCCGAGGCAGAGGCTGGGAGGCTTTGTAAATCGTGGTCACCCATCGGGAGGTGGCCATGATCCATTGTCCATTATGGACGCCGCCGACGTCTGCCTGGTTGACCACCTGGCTGCCGCCGGTCAGCCACTTGCTGGCGATACAGTATACCACCGGCGCCTCCACCTGCCGGAAATTCGAGGGCACGATTCCGAAGGACACCATGAACTCCGTCACCCGCTCACCGGAACCGAGGCCCAGCACTGCGGGGGACGCATCCAGCACGTAGTTCTGCTGAGTGCTGAGATTATCCGCCAGTACCCGCCAGTTGTCGCCGCTGTAGTTGGTCTTGTAAACGATCTTGTAGTTGCCGGGTACGTTGTAGGTTCCAGTCACGATTTTGTTCAGCGCCGCAAAGGTAGGCAAGGTGTCTCTCCAGTAGAAAGACTCCAAGGCTGTAGTGGAATTGTTGGCGATACCGGTAAAATCATACCGCAGCATCTGACCAGGGACCGCTTCCACATATCCGGTCTTCTTGATGCTGACATTGGTATACAGGCTCTTGTTGGTCATGGCCGTCTTGACGATCTGCCCGGCAAACTCGATCTCCGCCTCAATGGGAGTCTTATCCAGCCCGTAAAAATCCGCAGAGCGGGATTCCACAATTTTATATCGGCCCAACGGCAGAGGTTTGGAAATCGCTACGCCATTCTTATCTGTAACGATGGTATCCACCAGATTACCGGTCCGATAGTTGTAGATCTCAAATTCCGTGTTGGGGATCGGCGTCCCTGCAGGCCAGCCGTTCATGCTGTTGTAGTCCGCAGAGGTTTTTGTGATCTGGATCTGACCGGTGATGGGGGTATTCTCCC
Organism: uncultured Clostridia bacterium; assembly: GCA_949289625.1. The sequence goes on from CASEPH010000435.1 coordinate 1,642, forward strand.
ACTCCACCAGCGTCGTCTGGCCGGATCTCACATAGACTGTTTTCCGCTCGGTATCCGGCACATAGCCTTCATTTTCCAGCTCCCGCAAGTAGTAGCGGCCACTCTCCAGATCCTCGATGTAGACATAGCCTCTATCGTCGCTGGTGTACTGGCCGATAGGCTTATTAGTGCTGTCATACAGGATGAAAGAGACACCGTAGAGTCCTTCCCCAGTGGTACTGTCCGTTTTGTGGATGAGGATGCCGGAGATTGCACGGTTGGATACGGTCAGGATCGTGGTTTTCCCGTTCTTCACCTCAAAATAATGCGGGGTATCATCTAGTTTGAAGCCTTCCGGTGCATGGATTTCAACGCCATAATAGGCCCCGTCCTCCAAAGGCAAAAATACCCGGCCATTTTCATCGGTGGTCACAGTGTCTACCAGCGAGTCATCCATCCTGCGGATCTCAAAGGTGGCATTGGCCAGACGCTTTGTCTGTTTGTCCGCATCCACCTTGACGACCTCCACACCGCCGATGGGATCATTGTAAAACGTCAACGTCTGCGTGTCTTCGGGATTAACGGTCACGGTCTGCATCTGAGTGGCCGGATCAATGGTATATCCATCAATTGTCTTGGTCTCTTTTACCACGATTGTCCCGGTGATGCCGGAGATACGGATCTCACCATTGGCATCTGTGGTGTAAAGACCCAGGCTTGAAAGATGCCCATTGGCATCATCCACATAGCTGCCATCCGCGTAGGTCAATTCAAATTCAACACCGGCCAGAGGCTCCTTCGTCACAGAATTCAGCTTTCGGATGACAATGGTCCCGGCAAGCTCGTTCCAGAAGGTCAGGGTCTGGACCTCACCCTCCTTGATGAGGATACTCTGAGGCGTGCCATCCAGCACATATCCCTCCGCTGTTTTGGTCTCCCGCGCGGTGACGGTGGTGCCGGGCGTTAAGCCGGAAATGACCACTCTTCCATCTGCCCCGGTGGTATAGACACCGTTATTGGGGCCTACCACTGCGCCGGAAGAATCCGTCACCAGGAATTCCACGCCGGGCAGAGGCTCGTTCTTCGTCCCGGAAATGAATTTCTGGAGCACCAGAGTTGTCTGAGGCGTGTTGTAAAAATGCAAGGTCTGCGTGTCATTTGGATGAACGACCACTGTCTGGCTTTGGGTAGCCGGATCAATGGTGTAGCCGGGGATGGTGGCAGTCTCAGTGACCACCAATGTGCCGACTACACCGGTAATCTTGATCTGACCGTTTTTATCTGTGTAGTAGAGACCGTTGGAGGAAAGCTGCCCATACTCGTCCGCCACGAAGCTTCCGTCTGCGTATGTCACCTTGAACTCCACGCCCTCCAGCGGCTCATGGCCTGCTCCGTTGCTATTCTTCTGAATGATCAGCGTGCCGGCAGGAGCATTTCGGAACTCCAGACGAGCGGTTTCTCCGCTTTTGATCAGGGCAGACTGGGGAGTGCCGTCCAGGAGATAGCCTGTTTTTGCTCGAATTTCCCGTACCACCACCGTGGTTCCAGGAGTAATGCCGTCGATCAGGATCTCGCCTGCGCTATTGGTCGTATACTTCCCGTTGGCGTTGCCGAGATAGTTTCCGGCACTGTCGGTCACCAGGAATTCCACATCAGAAAGCGGCTCATGCTTATCGTCATTGCTGACCTTCGTGATCAGCAGAGAGCCCAGAGGCGCATTGCCGAAGCGCAGCGTCACCACGTCCTGGTCCTTGCCGGAGATATAGACGGTCTGGGGTTCCGAATCAATGATATGGCCGTCCGGGCTTTCCAGTTCCTGACAGATATATGTGCCCTCACGAAGTCCCGTAACAGTAAAGGAGCCATTGGCCGACGTGGTGTAGGTTCCGATCACCGTGCCGCCGGTACCGGATGTCTCACCGCTGAGATAACGCAGTTCGAAGCGCGCTCCTTCGAGGGCGGCCCCTGTCTTTGAATCGTACTTATAAACGACCAATGCTGACAGAGGTACGTTGTCCACAACCAGTTCCTTGCTGGCGCCGCCTTCCAGATAGAATTCGTAAACGCCGTCCCCCTGGATGGAGAATCCTGTGCTGGGTTCCTCCTCCACCACCTTATACCATCCTCTGTTGATATCGGTGAGAACGATTTTGCCGTTAGAGTCGGTATAGTAGGTGCCAAGATCGTGCATCTCTCCGGTTTCGGTGTGATCGCTGCCATAGTAGATGTGGAAGCGTGTATCTTCCAGAGGATCTTTCGTCACCGAATTGCGCTTCAGAATGGTCAGGGAGGGTTTGACGGCGTTGAAGAACGTGACCGTCTGTGTTCCGCCCGCCTCAAGGGAAATGGTCTGGGGAATATCGCAGAGGATCACATTCGAGGGTACGTTCACCTCTGTGATCTCATAGCTGCCCACAGGCACCTCCAGGAAAATACGGCCCTGCTCGTCCGTGGTGGCGGAGGTGGAGTAGTCGCCATCGATCTGTTCAATTTTGTAGGTCACACCCTCGATGGGGCTGTTATCGGCAATGTTTTTCTTCAAAATCTCAAGGCCCGGTTTCTGGTAGTCCTGGAACCGGGCTTCCGTGGTCTTTCCGGGTCGGAGTGCCACAGTCTGCTCGGTATGGCAGAGAACGTAAGGCGACGGAACCGATTCCTCGCGCAGAACGTAAACACCGGCGGGCAGAGATTCCAGCGTGGCTGTTCCGTCTTTTCCTGTGGACACGGAGGTAGAATAGCTGCCGGTTACGGATTTGACAGAAATCACCGTATTGGGGACTGGTTCTCCGGAAAGTGCGTCCGTTTTGATGATTTCCAAATTAGGGAGTTCCTCATCCTCCGCTGTGACAGTGTACTGCTTGTCTCCATCGGTGACATCCACATAGACACTGTGGGGCGTAGGGTCCAAGGCGAAGCCCTCCGGAGCCTCTCGCTCCACGAAGGTCCACAGTCCCTTGGTAACATCGTTTACCTCGATGATTCCCCCATTGGACGTCACATCGCTGCCAACGATCTGACCGTCCCGATATATGTTATAGACGGCGCCATCCAGGCCCCGGTCTGTTCCTGCCTGCACCTTCTTAAAGGTGATGTCGCCATCCCCAGCGACCGGGGGATCGTCAGGGTCACCAGGCTGTGGGTTATCATTGGTAATTACTTTTCGTGTAGAATGATAAGCCGCAAATGCCTGTCGGCCGGAGACGCTGGAGGTTGCCAGGACCGCCCATTTGGAGCTGTTATCCTCCACAATGGAGGCCTGGATACCTTGTTCAGCGTATTCCTCTACCTGTGCCTGCAATTCCGCATCCTCGTTGGCTTTCTGACCCAGGAGCCAGTTGTAATACCCCACATACTGGTCGTAGGTATCCTGATTGGCGAAGCCGCCGGCATCGATGTCGCCGGAAGGGTCACCGCCCGCGGACTTGTCGCTCTGGTTGTCCCAGATATAAGTCTGCAATGCCATGAACAGACTGCCGGGGATCTCGCCGGTGTAGTCCGCAATATAGGACATCATCCACTTGACGTTCTCCTGCGTGACCGCATCCATCTCACCAAGGCCAGTCTTGGCGACCATTTCACTCCAGAGCGCATCAGCGTCTGTGCCGGTGGCAGAGCGGTAGGTATAAGACTTGAGGAAGGACTCCGTTCCATAACGATAGGAATAACCAAGGTCCATACAATAGAGCTGTCTGCCTGCTGCGGTAGGCGGCCGGTAGCTGTATGTCTGGCCGGATGCGGTCAGGCGGGTCGTCCAGAGGTTTGGGTCCGTCACCGGCGTGATCCCAACGCCGGTGGACTCTGCTGCAAAAGCCGCTGTTGGGAACAGTGACAAAATAGTCAGCAGGGTCAGAAAAAGGGATACGAGTTTCTTTTTCATAAGTGCCCTTTCCGCACGTGACAGGCGGGCAGCCCACTCGAAAGGCCGCTGCATCCCCCCTGTCACGGCCTATAAAAAATTTCGAGTGAATTGGAACACAAAAAAGAGCCGTCCCTTATTGGGACGGCATTGAAAAGCACGCACAGGATGTGCGGCTCCGCATTGTTTCTTGCTGACTGCTGTGGTAGAATGGAGGTCGATTTCAGTCGAATCAGGAGGCATCCATGTTCAATTTCTCCCCCATGAAAGATCTGTGGGAAAGCCCGCTTCCCCCCATGGCACTGACAGACTATGAAACGTTTTCTAAATTTCAAAACCAGGCGCTTCATCGCTGCCGGGATTCCGGACGAAATTTCGATGTGTTCCTGGATTGGGCGATCCGTGCATTGGCCGGTAGCATGGCTGCTGACAGCGCATCCAGGATCTTTTTGCCCAAAACAAAAACAGCACCTTTTTCCCTTGATGAGTTGATCCCCATCTCGGATTTTCAACCCGTGGGAAAGAAACAAGTCAATCTAAAAAACTGTTATGTGATTGCTCCAGTCTGGAACAACACCGATTTGGCGGAGGCTGTGGAGGCTTTTGCCGACAGCGATTTTGAGGATGCACAGATCGATCAGGTGTTCAGCGGCGCCTTTATTGCAGAGCTGAACCTCGCTATCATCGATTCTCCATCCGATGTGGATGTCCCCTATATCCTGTCCATTTGGAAAAGAGGTAGTATCCAGATGGATGTCTATACTCTGAAGGATTTGGCCCAGGGTCTGCGAACAGATGGAGATTACTGGTTTCTGCAAACCGAAGAGGATGAAGAGCAAATTCCCGTA
>CASEPH010000436.1 GCA_949289625.1 uncultured Clostridia bacterium
CGGAAATACTCCTGTGCCGTTGAATGCGGCAATATGGGCCCCTGTCACGAGTCCAAGACGGTCGCCTGTGCCAAAGGAGGCCTCTTTCCCCCGGGCGCTTATAGGCTGCAGCCATGGAAACACCCGCTGAATCGCCCCTGCGTTTTCATGAGTCAGAGGGCAGCAAAGAAACCGCCTATTATCAATCAGCTCTTCCTTCCCCCGGAAACCAGGCGGCGCCTCCCCAGCAATCAGGAGCCGCTTTTGCTCCTGATCCTCGACTATCAGGAAAGATGCTGTTCCTGCCTGAGCATAAGATAATACACGCGGTTCATATCCAAGCCGCTCTGCGGCCTCACACAGACTCTGCATATTCATTTACCTGCCCCCTTCTAACATGATTCGCCTGTTCCGAATCCCGGACAAGGTCATATGTCTCAGAAAAAATGCGCGCGTATAACTCTGCCGTAATACGCACGCATTTCAGAATCTGAAAATGTTGAATAATCAGCCGACCATTTTCTCCAGGACATCCACCTTCGTTGGATACGTGCCTGTGTTTACAAATTCGTGGATGATCTCTCCTTTTCTCATCACCAGGATCTTGTCACACAAATCCTGCAGCTCCTCGATCTCATCAGAGGCAATGATCATGGAGACCTTCTGTTCCGCAAGCTCTCTGATCACCTGATAAATCTCGGATTTGGACCCTACATCAACGCCACGGGTGGGCTGATCCAGCAGAATGATCTGGAAATAACCAGAAAGCCACTTGCCGATGGCAACCTTCTGTTGGTTGCCGCCGCTCAGGTCTCCGATAATCTGGGCGGGAGAGGTGCATTTGATGTGGAAGCTGTCCACGATCTTAGACACGAATTCCCTTACAGAAGCCCGGTCAATGATCCCTCCCTTGGAGCGACGGTGCAGTTCAGGCAGCGCCAGATTGTCCCCCACGCTCCCTACCAGGGTCAGGCCATCCAGCTTCCGATCTTCCGGCACGAAACCAATCATTTGGTCAACCGCCTTCTGTGGAGAAGTGATCTCGCGTTCCTCGCCGCCAATAAAGACTTTCCCGGAGGAGATCTCCTCTGCTCCATATATCATTTTCAGGAGTTCTGACCGACCGGCGCCTACTGCGCCTGCCAGGCCTATGACCTCTCCCCTGTGCAGCGTCAAGGCCGCATCATGCACATATCCGGTCTTCTGGGTCATTCCCTCGACCCGCAGGACCTCCGGCTCCTCTGTATAGTCCCGGATCTGGAGCTGCTGACGCTCGACAACGCGGCCGATCATCCACTCTACCAGCTGCTTTTCCGTACAGTCGCCGATCTTCGTAGTTTTTACAAGCTGGCCATTCCGCAGAACGACCGCCCGGTCCGCCACGGTAAAAATCTCGTCCAGATAGTGAGAGATGTAGATGATGCTGATGCCCTTCTCCTTCAGGTCATGAATTACCTTGAAGAGCGCCTGCGTCTCTCCATGGGAGAGCGCCGAGGTGGGCTCATCCATCACGATCAGCTTGGAATCCAGAAACACCGTTCGGGCCACCAAGATCATCTGCTTTTTCGCAGTGGTCAGTTTACTGACCTCGTCCGCCGCATTGATAGGGAAATTCAGCGAGTCCAAAAGTGCCTGTGCTTCCTTGACCATGGAGGGGCGTTGTACCGTGCCGCCCTTCATCTTCTCTCTTCCAAGAAAAATATTTTCGGCGACACTCAGGTTTTCCACAAGCTCCAATTCCTGGTGGATCATGGAAATTCCGTGGTTGAATGCATCCCGTGGATTGTCAAGTTCTACGGCTTCTCCGTTGATCCGGATCTCACCGGAAGTCGGTGTATAGATACCATTGAGGATCTTCATCAGTGTGGACTTACCAGCACCATTGGCGCCTACAAGGGCAAGGACCTCTCCCCGCTCCACATCAAAGTCCACATTGTCCAGCACGGTGACCGGACCAAACTTTTTGGTGATCCCCCGCATCTCTAAAATTTTCGTATTCGTATTTTCCATAGCCATGCACTCTCTTACTGCCGCTTTTTGGCGGAGGACATGCTGTCAATGCACGAGACAACGATGATGACTGTACCAGTGACCGCCTG
>CASEPH010000437.1 GCA_949289625.1 uncultured Clostridia bacterium
TTTAACAGATCCTGCCGCTGGCCGTAGATCTTCAGGTCCACCGTGGCGTCCCGCCCTGCGCTGAGCACCAGATTCCGGTCGGAGAACAGACCGTCCTCATTGGTAAAGGTCACAGGAATGTGGTAGATCCACTGGCTGTCCTCAGGGGTCACAGTGCTGACCACATAGATCCAGAGACAAACCGCAATGGTCAGAGACAGCAGAATGGAAACAATTTTATTTTTCTTCATGGCTGTCCTCTTCTTTTCTTTTCTTTACTTTGTCGAACAGTCCCAGCACACGGTAGTGAACCGGAAGCCTTTCCTCCTCCACCAGTTCCTCCGTCAGGAAGCTGCTGAGGCTCTCCGGGGTCAAATACCGCTTGAGATTGCCCCCGGAGGCGCAGGAGATTACACCGGTCTCCTCGGAGACCACCACAACTACCGCATCGGAGTGTTCCGTAATGCCGATGGCCGCCCGATGCCGGGTCCCCAATTCCCGGCTCAGATTGGGATTCTCCGTCAGGGGCAGGACGCAGCCCGCCGCCATGATCCGATCATTGCGGACCACCACGGCTCCATCGTGCAGTGCCGCCTTGGGGAAGAATATATTTTTCAGCAATTCCGCCGACACGGTGGCGTCCACCACCGTGCCGGTTTTAAAATACTCATCCAGGTTGTTTTCCCGTTCAAAGACAATGAGAACACCGATCTTCTGCCGGGACATGGCCCGACAAGCGGACACGGTCTGTTCCACGGTTTTGGCGGAATCCCCCACCCGAGCCTTAGGCACCAGGATTCCCTTGATGGAGCTGCCTCCCAGCCGTTCCATGGCCCGCCGGAGCTCCGGCTGAAACACAACCACCAAGGCCACCAGGCCCACCTCGATGACCCGGCTGACGATGTAGTTCAGGGCGTTGAAGCCCAGCACGCTGGACAGATAGCTAAGGACCAGCAGAAAAATGATCGCCTTGACGATCTGCGCCGAGCTTCTGGACTTGGAAAGGTTCAAAAGCTTATAAATCAAAAAGGTGACAATGAGAATATCCAGTATATCCGTCGGGAAATTGATGATGGTGACAATCCGAAGGATTTTGTCCCATAGTAGTTCCAGTGCATTCAAAGCGTACATCTCCGTTTCGGTTGCGGATTACGCAGGTTTACATATTCTTTATATTATACTTTATTATACAGAACCGATCCGCAAATGGCAAGGGCGTTACGTGTTTTTTTCATGGGAAATCTGTCATTCCAAAGCCCGGGACAACGCCCGGTCCAGCGCTCGGATATCCGCCTCCCGGTTATGGGGGCCAAGGCTGGCCCGGATGGTGCCTGTTTCCAGGGTACCGGCCGTCTCATGGGCCAGGGGTGCGCAGTGGAGTCCGGCTCGCAGAGCGATGCCCTCCCGGGCCAGTTTCCCCGCCAAAATCACATGATCCTGGTCCCGAACCGTAAAGGACACCGTGCCGGTCTGCCGCTTGCCGGAAAATACCCGCACGCCCGGAATCCGCCCCAGCCGGCCCACCATCAGCCCCGTGAGCTGTTGCTCCCGCTCCAGGATTCGATCCAGGCCCATGGTCCGAATATAGTGCATCCCCGCCAAAAGCCCTGCGGCTCCGGGAATATTCTGGGTCCCGGCCTCCAGCCGATCCGGCAGGAACTCCGGCATCTCCCGCTGCCGGGATACGCTGCCGGTACCGCCTTCCAGCACGGTTTTTGTCTCTCCGTTGCACAGCAGCAGCCCCGTCCCCTGGGGGCCCAGCAACCCCTTGTGGCCTGGCATGGCCACAAATGTTGCTCCCAGGGCTTCCATATCCACCGGCAATGTCCCGGCAGATTGGGCTGCATCCAAAATCAGCGGAATATCCCTTTCCCGGCACATGGCGGCGATCTCCTCCACCGGCAGGATCCAGCCGAACACATTGGACACATGGGTCACCACGCATACCCGAGTTTCCGGGGTCAGAAGCCGGTCAAAGTCCTCCAGCAGTTTTTCCTCTGAAAACAGTTCTCCCCTGGCCACCTCGATCTGAGCTCCGATGGCATGCAGTGGCCGCACCACGGCGTTATGCTCCATACCGGAAATCACCACCCGATCCCCAGGCCTCACCAGGGATTTGATGGCGATGTTCAGGCCATGGGTGGCAGAGGTGGTGAGGACGACGCTCTGGGCATCACAGTGGAACAGTTCTCCTGCCGTCAACCGGAGATTGTAGAGCAGCTCGTCGGCCTGTTCCGAGGCTTGGGAGCTGCCTCTGCCTGGAGACGCCAGATGCCCTGCGGCCCAGGCCATGGAGCGGATCACCGTATCGGGTTTGGGCAGAGAGGTGGCGCCGTTGTCCAAATAGATCACAGCGTCACCGCCTTTGCCGATTTTCCGTCCCAGCGGTAGCTCCGCTCATAGGGACAACCCCTGCCCCGAAGTTCCAAGGCGGCTCCATAGCCCTGGGTCTCGGGAACCCACAACCCGTAACCGCAGCCATTCACCGCCATCTTAGAGGGCGTACGGTCCATCCGTCCGTGGATGCCCGCCTCCTTTAGTATTGAAGCACCGCGCCGGGCCTGGGTTTGGGCCCGGTAGGTGAAAAAAATCATGCTCATAGTAATTCCTCCCATGAGCATGATATGCCAAATTTCGCATTCCGGTCCCTAGATTTCTTCAATGAGGCAGACACAGTGGGCGGAGATGCCCTCCTCCCGGCCGGTAAAGCCCAGATGTTCCTCGGTGGTGGCCTTGAGATTGATCCGGTCTGTGCCGATCCCCAGGGTATCCGCCAGCGTCTGCCGCATTTTTTCCAGATGGGGCATCAGCTTGGGCTTCTGGGCAATGAGGGTGGCATCCAGATTGACGATCCCATAGTTCGCCTGCTGAAGCAGGTCCCGAACCTTATTCAGCAGGATCTGGCTGTCAATGTTCAAAAACCGGTCGTCTTGATCCGGAAAGTGCTGACCAATGTCGCCCATCCCAGCGGCGCCCAGCAGGGCATCCATGACGGCGTGGGTCAGCACATCCGCGTCGGAATGGCCGTCCAGACCCCGATCCCAGGGGATCTCCACTCCACCCAGGATCAGCTTTCGTCCAGGGACCAGGCGATGTACGTCATACCCGTGTCCGATTCTCATGGCATATTCCTCCGTTTCAGGATGTATTCGGCCAGATACAGGTCCAGCTGGGTGGTGATCTTCAGATTTTCCTCGCTGCCCTCGGTGAGATAGACCGGTACTCCCAGCGCCTCCATGGCACCGCAGTCGTCGGTATGGCTTTTTCCTTCCTGCTGCGCCTTTTCCCAAGCCGCCAGCAGCAGTTCCCGCCGGAATACCTGGGGGGTCTGCACCGCTCGCAGGGAAGCCCGATCCGGCGTGGACAGCACTTTTCCCTGCCGGTCCGCCACCTTAATGGTGTCCTTCACCGGTACTGCTGGGGCTGCGGCATGGCACTGCCCTGCCCGCTCCACCGTCCGGGCAATGATGGCCTCCGTGACCAGGGGCCGGGCACCATCCTGTATGGCCGCCAGTTCCACGGTCCGGCTGACGGCGCTCAGCCCGTTCCTCACGGATTCCACCCTTGTATCTCCCCCGGACACCACGGCCTTCACCTTGGAAAATCCCTGCTCCCGAAGCAAATTCTCCATGGTCTCCACCTGATCTCTCCGAGCCACCACCACGATCTCGTCAATGCAGGGGGAATTTTCAAAGGCCCGGACCGTATGGACAATGACCGGTTCCCCGGCCAGTTCCGTCATGATCTTGTCCACGCCCTGCATCCGCTGGCCCGTACCCGCCGCCACAATGACGGCGGCGCAACGCAGCCGCTCCTTACCATGACGGCTGTGTAGTGCACGCATCACGCACCAGCCTTTCTCAGCTGTTCCAGAGCCAGCAGGATTCCAAGCCGTCCAGATTCATAGGTGATGCCCCCCTGGAGATAGGCCATATAGGGCGGACGCATAGGGCCGTCAGCGCTGAGCTCAATAGACGCGCCCTGGACAAAGGCGCCGGCAGCCATGATGACCTGATCCTCATAGCCCGGCATATCCCAGGGTTCCGGGGTCACATAGGAATCCACCGGGGCCCCCATCTGCACGCCGCGGCAGAAGGCCCGCAGCAGTTCCGGCTTCCTAAATTCCACGGTCTGGACGATGTCACCCCGTCGTGCCTCCACTCCAGGGGACGTGGTATATCCCTGCTCCTCCATGACGGCGGCGCAGAACACCGCCGTTTTCAAGGCCTGGGCCGTCACATGGGGCGCCAGGAAAAAGCCCTGATACAGCAGCCGGTTGACATCCTGACTACAGCCGCATTCCCGGCCGATGCCCGGACAGGTCAGCCGCATAGCCGCCGCCTCCACCAGATCCGCCCGGCCCACAATATATCCGCCGGTGGGTGCGATGCCGCCGCCGGGATTCTTGATGAGAGAACCGGCCATGATGTCGGCCCCCACCTCCGTGGGTTCCTTGTCCTCCACAAATTCGCCGTAGCAGTTGTCCACAAATACCAGGATATTGGGATTTGCCTCCTTGGCCGCCCGGATGATGGTTCCAATCTCCTCCACGGTAAGGGCCGCACGGACGGAATAGCCCCGGGACCGCTGGAGCATCAGCAGCTTTGCCCCCTGTTCCCGGACCGCCTGCCGAATGCCGGGAATATCCGGCTCCAGCGTGTTTGTCATGGGCACCTCCCGGTACCGGATCCCCAGTTCCAGCAGATTGCCGGGGGCGTTTCCGGTGACGCCGATAACTCCCAGCAAAGTGTCATAGGGCGCCCCGAAGGCGGAGATCACCAAATCTCCGGGCCGCAAAATACCCATCAACGCGCAGGTGATGGTGTGGGTCCCATTGACGAACTGGCTCCGCACCAGTCCCGCCTCGGCTCCAAAGACCTGGGCAAAGATCTTATCCAGGGTGTCCCGGCCCAGATCATCATAGCCGTAGCCCGTGGTGCCCACGAGATGGGCCGCGCTGACCCGGTGCTTCTGAAATGCTGCCAGCATTTTTTCCGCGTTGGCCTGGGCCACTCGGTCAATTTCCGCAAATACCGGCCCGCAGCGCTTCTCCGCCTGCTCCGCCAGTAATCTGGTTTCCTCTGAGATCAACATTTTGTCGCTTCCTTCCCTGTGGATGATGGACCTTACAGGCTCCGAACCACTTCCTGGAACCGATTGCCCCGTTCCTCGAAGTTCCGGAACCGGTCAAAGGAGGTGCTGGCTGGAGACAGGATCACCACGTCCCCGGACTTAGCCCGGGATGCCGCCTGCCGGATGGCATCGTCAAAATCCTCCACATCCAAAATTTCCGGATTGGTGCCGTCATAGCCCGGCACCTGTTCCGCCGCTGCACGGATCTTTCCGGCGGTCATCCCGGTGAGCACCAGCAGCTTCACATGCTCCCGCAGCTCCGGTCCCAAATCATCGTAGCCAATGCCCTTGTCCTTGCCTCCGGCCACCATGATGACCTTTTCGGAAAAGCTTCTCAGGGCTGCCTTGGTCCGATTGGGAGAGGAGTCGATGGAACTATCATAGAACTTCACCCCGTCCTTCTCCCGCACCAGCTGGATCCGGTGTGCCACGCCGCCAAAGGTTCTGGCCAGGTTCTGCATGACCTCCCGGGAGACCAGTCCGTCCACGGCGCAGAAGGCCGCCAGATAGTTTTCAATGTTGTGGACCCCGGGGATCAGGATGGCCCGTGCATCCATGATCTCCTGCTCCTTCTTCCCGTCCCAGCGGCAGATCATCTGATCTTCCCGGAGGTAATAGCCCTGTTCCGGCCGGGTGTGTCGGGAAAACTGGAGCACATGACCCTTGGCCTTGGGCACAAAGCTGTTTGTAATCTCATTATCCAGGTTCAGCACTACCCGGTCCTCCGGTCCCTGATGGAGATAGATGTTCTCCTTGGCGGTGACGTATTCCGCCATATCCTTGTGGATGTCCAGATGGTTGGGGGAGAGATTGGTCACCACCGCCACCTGGGGGCTCTGCTCCATGCCCATGAGCTGGAAGGAGCTCAGCTCCACCACCGCCACATCTTCCGGCGTCATTTCCTCCACCCGGGGCAGCAGCGGCGCGCCGATATTGCCGCCGCACCAGACCTTCTTTCCGGCCCCCTCCAGCAGCTTTGCGATGAGGGTGGTGGTGGTGGTCTTACCGTCGGAACCCGTCACGCCGAAAATCCGGCAGGGACACAGGGTAAAAAAGGCCTCCATCTCCGAGGTCACCTGGACTCCACGCTGCCGCAGCTCCATAAGCTGTGGGCAGAAGGCGTTGAGTCCCGGGGTGCGGAACACCACATCCGCCTGGATGTTTTCCAGATAGTCCTCCCCCAGGGTAAGTCTGGCCCCCATCCGCTCCAGCTCCAGTACCTCCGGCAGCAGCTTCTCCCGGGGAGTTTTATCCCGGCATTCCACGGCGATCCCCCGGTCCAGCAGCATCCGCACCAGAGGCCGGTTGCTGATGCCCAGGCCGATCACCGCCACCCGCTTGCCCTTCAGGCCCTCAAAGTATTCCTGTACCGTCATATATAATCCGTCCTTTTACAGTTTCATTTGCCAGCCATCTATTGTACACGATAACCGGTAATTTTGCAATTGCAGGTTTATGATTTCCACCCACAGCTTCCTGTCTTGCCAATCGAAGGATTATTTTGTATACTGAGGAAAGCACATGACGATCTGACAGGAGGGATCCCTTTGCGCACCGGACAACTCAAAGCTTTACTGGAGCGACGATACGGCGCCGTGCCGGACCCATACTACGATTACGGGGACATGGACGCCATCCGCGCTTACTTCGATTACCGTCAGGAGACAAACCGGGACGGCTATTTGCTGGACGACACCACCTGGGCTGATCTGGACATGGATCGAATCTTTCGGCGGATCAACCCCGGCCTTTCCACCTCCGGAGAACAATATCTCTACTATATGCTCCGCAGTCCGGCCCTGGACCCGGAGACCTTCCAGGCCCGGCAGTCCTTGATAGAACTGATGGGCCATCATCCAAAACAGAGGCTCAAGCTGCAGGTGATCCTATCCCGGTTGGGCAGATCCCGTCAGGCGGATCTGTGCAGTGGATTTTCTCCTGGGCAGTATGGCCCCTTGCCGCTGCTCCTTTTTCTGTTTTTTTGTCTGCTGATCCCTTTCTTTGCCCTGCTGCTCCTGGTCTCCCCAAAGGTAGGCGCCATCGGCCTTGTGGTCACTGCAGTATGGAACGGCCTATTCCATGAATATGTGACCCGTAAAATCCGCCAGGATTTTGCCACGGTGAATTACTCCGTCTCCATGGTGTTTGCCCTGCGGAAGGTCCAAAAGCTCCATTGGCCGGAGCTGGACGTCCATCTCTCCAAGGCCTATGAAGCCCTGCATCAGCTCCGGGCCATTCTCCGCACCGGCGGCATCTCCACCACCACCGACAGCGGGGGCCTGGGCGACGTGATTACCACCTTTCTTCTGCTGGATCTGGTCACCTATGCGTTTTTGCGGCAAAAGCTCTGGGCCCACCGAGAGGATATTTTCGCTGTCCACGGAGCCTTGGGCCAGGTGGACGCCGCCATCGCCGTGGCATCCTACCGAGCCAGTCTGGACCAGTGGTGTCTCCCGGAGGTGGATTTTCGGCAGGAATCCCCTGCCCATTTGGAGATCCAGGAGCTGGTCCATCCGCTGCTGTCCCATCCGATTCCCAATGACTTGGACACGGAAAGATCCATGCTCATTACCGGCTCCAACGCTTCCGGAAAATCCACCTTTTTAAAGGCAGCCGCCCTCAGCGCCGTGCTGGCCCAGAGCATCTGCACCTGTCCTGCCCATGGGTACAGTGCCACCGCCTTTCATATCTGTTCCTCCATTGCGCTGAGAGACAATATCCGCTCCGGCGAAAGCTATTATATTGTGGAAACCCGGTCCCTTAAGCGGATCATGGATCTGTCCGCCCAGCACCGGGTCCTCTGCGTCATTGACGAGATCCTCCGGGGCACCAACACCGTGGAGCGAATCGCCGCCTCCAGCACGGTACTGGAAGCCTTGGCCGACGCAGGAGCCCTTTGCATTGCCGCCACCCACGACATCGAGCTTTGCGGGATGCTGGCTTCTCGCTTCTCCATGTATCACTTTGAGGAGCAGATCCAGGAGGATCAAATGGTTTTTGACTATCAGCTGCGCCCTGGTCCCGCCTCCACACGAAACGCCATCCGGCTTTTGAAACTCATGGGCTTTGCAGATCAAGTGGTGGAAAAAGCTCAGCGTCGGGCTGACCGCTATTTCCAGGACGGCGTTTGGGAGTCCTAACATCGTATTGGATTTCAGGCTCCTACCAGTTCCTATTGAGATACGATTCGAAGGATTTCGGCCTTTGCTCCACCCATGATTCCTGCCACATCTGCGCCGACAACATCCAGTCCCTCGGCACGCACACAGCGAATGGTGGGGATTTGATAGAACACCTCTGCCACGGTCCTTACATAGTCAAACCCCAGATCCGCCAGGATGGGCCCCCCTGCTGTTGTGATATAGTACAGCTCCTTGGCCCGGCACAGGGACTTCGGCGTTCCATGGGCGTCGTAGTAAAAGGTGATCCCCACCACGTTGACGGCCTCGATATAGGCCTTCAGCAGAGCCGGGAAGGACAGATCCCAGTAAGGTGCGGCAATCACAATAGCATCTGCATCCGCAAACTGTTTGGCATACCGGAACAACGAGGACCCACTATCTCCCGTTTCCAAAGCCATTGTTCTGGCCTCCAACGTCTCCCGCGTCAAGGGTGGGATTGCCACCTCATTCAGATTCAATTCGGCCACCTCGCCGGCTATTTGTCCCAGCGCCAGTTCCGCCAGTTCTCTTGTTCTGGATTCGGGCCGCACACAGGCATTGACAAACAAAATTTTTTTCATGGGAGGACTCCCCTTTCCGGTTGATGGGACTATCATACCACATTCCTTTCGCTCCGGCAATGCTGACGGATGGAGAACCTCCTTGCATATTTTCTGTACTATGGCCGTTCATACGTCTATTCCACGGTCCATCCGTTCTTTTCTTGTTTGCCCCCAATGCCGAACATAATGCAACACACAAGTTCTGACAAGCACAAAGGAGAAATATTATGTCGTTTCATCTACTTGATCTTTCCACTTGGGATCGGACGGAGTTTTACCAGCATTTCATAAATGAAGTAGCCTGTACCTATTCCTTGACCGTGGATTTGGACATCAGCACATTAAAAGGCCAGCCCCTTTACCCCTCCATACTCTGGCTATTAACAAAAGCGGTCAATCAGGTGCCGGAGTTCCGCACCGCCCTGACCGACACGGGTGTGAGGATCTACGACGAAATGCACCCCGCCTACACCATTTTCAATCAGGACAACAAAAATTTTTCGGCCATATGGACCGAGTTTCACCCTGATTTCCAGGTCTTTTTGCGTTCCTATCAATCCGATACTGCGAAATACGCATCCTCTGTTCATTACGCGCCCAAGCCCAACAGACCCGCAAACACTTTTGACGTTTCCATGATCCCCTGGTTTCGGTTTTCCGCTTTCCATCTCAACCTTTATGACGCCAAAAAATATCTGCTTCCGATTTTCACTTTGGGGAAATTTTACGAGGAAAACGGCAAACGAATGATTCCCCTTGCGATCCAGGTGCATCATGCGGTATGCGACGGCTATCATATCGGCGTCTTTGTGGATACTTTACAGGGACTAATTGATCAGTTTCAAGCTGACACATAATGCTCGCGCAGAACTGGAAGTTGTGAAGCAGACAACTTAAAAGAGCTAACTGACTAATCAAAATCAGTTACTCGCTTGAAGAATTATGTACGAAAAAGGAAGATCAGGTCTTTGACCGCAAAAGCGCAAGGAAAGACGCTAAGGGATTATCCAATCATATCGTAGCCTTCGCCAATGCAGATGGCGGTACACTTGTCATTGGTATTGAGGACAACGGAGATATAACGGGTATCGACGCATATACCAACAATGTCAACGACATCCTCCGTGTTCCCTTCGACTACTGCACTCCTTCAGTAATGGTAACAACTGAAACAGTTGATTGCAGGGACAAGGACGGGAATCCAAATCATCTTTTGATTATGACGATTCCCCAAAGCTCCGAGCTTCACGCCAACCAGCAGGACGAGGTATATTACCGGATGGG
>CASEPH010000438.1 GCA_949289625.1 uncultured Clostridia bacterium
TTGGAAGAGTACATAATCTCGCTGCCGTGGAAGCCGCAGCGGTCTGCCATCATCAGCTCTGTGAGAGAGGAGCAGTCCACGCCGCAGCCCTCTTCCCGAAGAATCTTCAAAATGGCAGGGTTGGGCGTGGCTTTGACCGCAAAGTATTCCCGGAAGCCGGGGTTCCATGCGAAAGCCTTCTGGACTCTTCTGGCGTTTTCCCGGATGCCCTTTTCATCGTAGATGTGAAAAGGCGTGGGGTATTTACGGATGATCTCATCCAATTGTTCCTTGGTGACAAACGGTGTTTTCATGAATCACTACGTCCTTTTTATCTCGTCTCAACCCATATTGTACGGGATGAAGAACGGCATGTCAAGTATAAATATGCAAGCAAAACTATACAAACTTGCAAAAGAAAGGCCCTGCAAAACGGTATATTTTGCAGGGCCTTTTTAGATATTAGAAGTCGGCGTTGCCCACGGTGCGGGGGTGGGGAATCACGTCCCGAATGTTGCTGACGCCGGTGAGATACATAATGAGCCGCTCAAAGCCCAGTCCATAGCCGGCATGACGGGTGGTGCCGTAACGCCTGAGGTCCAGATACCACCAGTAGTCCTGGGGATTCAATCCCAGTTCCTGCATACGGTTCTCCAGCACATCCAGCCGCTCCTCACGCTGGCTGCCGCCAATGATCTCGCCAATACCGGGCACCAAGCAGTCTGCCGCGGCCACAGTCTTTTGATCGTCGTTGAGGCGCATATAAAAGGCCTTGATCTCCTTGGGGTAGTCTGTGACAAATACGGGCTTTTTAAAGTGCTGCTCTGTGAGATACCGCTCGTGCTCGGTCTGCAGATCGCAGCCCCAGGACACAGGATAGTCAAAGTGGGCGCCGGACTGCTCCAAAAGCTGGATGGCCTCGGTGTAGGTGATTCGGGCAAATTCGTTTTCCACCACGTTGTGGAGCCGGTCCATAAGGCCCTTGTCCATAAATTTGGAGAAGAACTCCATCTCTGCCGGGCACTTCCGAAGCACTTCACTGATGACGAATTTGATCATGGCTTCTGCGGTGTCCATATAGTCCGTGAGGTCGGCAAAGGCCATTTCCGGCTCAATCATCCAGAATTCCGCCGCATGGCGCTGGGTGTTGGAATTTTCCGCCCGGAAGGTGGGGCCGAAGGTATAGACGTTGCCGAAGGCTTGGGCAAAGGACTCCGCATTGAGCTGGCCGGAGACGGTCAGATTGGCGCTCTTGCCGAAGAAATCCTGGGTATAGTCCACAGTGCCATCCTCGTTTTTCGGCACGTTCTGGAGATCCAGGGTGGTGACACGGAACATCTCGCCGGCACCTTCACAGTCGGAGGCGGTGATCAGCGGCGTGTGAACGTAGACAAAGCCCCGCTCCTGGAAGAACTGGTGAATGGCATAGGCTGCCACGGAACGAACCCGGAACACAGCAGAAAAGGTATTGGTCCGGGGACGCAGATGGGCGATGGTCCGGAGATACTCCATAGTGTGGCGTTTTTTCTGCAGGGGATATTCCGGCGTGGAGGCACCCTCCACACGGATGTCCGCAGCCTTGAGTTCGATGGGCTGCTTGGCCTCCGGGGTATAGACCAGGGTACCGGAAACCACCAGGGCGGCACCCACATTCTGCTTGGCAATGTCCTTATAGTTATCTACGATACCGTCCTCAAAGACCACCTGAAGGCTCTTGAAGTAGCTGCCGTCGTTGAGCTCGATGAAGCCGAAGGCCTTCTGGGCCCGCATGGTACGGATCCAGCCGCCCACGGTGACCTGTACCTTGTCAAAGGCTTTGGGATCGGCAAAAATTTCCGAAATCAGTGTTCTTTCCATATCGTCCTCTCCATCCGTAAAATCATAAGGGTGCGCCGACGAGACTGCATCAGCCACCGGCGCACCCTTTAGTTTATACTATTTTTTACTTTGCGTCAAGGATATGATACCCGATATCCCGACGGAAATGCATTTTCTCAAAGGAAATGGGCGCTGCCTGGGCATAGGCCTTGTCCACAGCCTCCCGCAGGGTGGGAGCTACAGCGGTAACCCCCAGCACACGGCCGCCACTCGTATAAAATTTGCCGTCCTGCTTTTTGGTGCCGGCATGGAACACCACGGCGTCGGTGACCTGGCTAAGGCCGGTGATCTCCTTGCCTTTTTCATAGGCCACGGGATACCCGCCGGAGGCCAGCACCAGGCAGCAGCTGGCGGCGTCTTTGAATTTCACGTCCACCTGATCCAGGGTGCCGTCCACGCAGGCTTCCAGAATCTCCATCAGGTCCGTCTCCAGCAGGGAAAGCACCGCCTGGCACTCGGGGTCTCCGAACCGGGCGTTGTATTCCACCACCTTGGGGCCCTTGGGGGTAAGCATCATACCAAAGTAAAGGACACCTTGGAAGGTCCGCCCCTCGGCGTTCAGGGCCTGAATGGTGGGTAGGAAGATGGTCTCCATGCAGGTTTTCGCATCCTGGGGGGTATAGTTGGGGCAGGGGGAGATGGCGCCCATGCCGCCGGTATTGGGGCCCTGATCGCCGTCATAGGCCCGTTTATGATCCTGGGAGGAGGGCATGGGAACGATAGTTTTTCCATCGGTAAAGGCCAGCACTGTCACCTCAGGACCGGTCATGCATTCCTCGATTACGACTTTGGCGCCGGCCTCGCCAAAGGCCTTATTTTCCATCATGTTGACCACGGCGTCCTTAGCTTCCTCCAGGGTCTGGGCCACCACAACGCCCTTGCCCAGGGCCAGTCCGTCGCATTTGACCACGATGGGAGCGCCCTGCTGCTCCACATAGCGGAGGGCCTCCGCCATGTCGGTGAAAATCTCATAGGCGGCGGTGGGGATGCCGTATTTCTTCATCAGTTCCTTGGAAAAGGCTTTGCTGCCCTCAATGATGGCGGCGTTGGCTCTGGGACCAAAGGCACGGATTCCGGCGGCCTCCAGGGCGTCCACCATACCCATGGCTAGGGGATCGTCCGGGGCAACCATGACGAAATCCATGGCGTGCTCTTTGGCCCAGGCTACCATGCCGTCGATGTCCGTGGCCTTCACGTCCACGCACTGGGCAATCTCACTGATGCCGCCGTTCCCGGGGGCACAGTAGAGCTCCGTCACTTTGGGGCTTTTTTTCAGGCTGTAGCAGATGGCATGTTCCCGTCCGCCGGAGCCTACGACTAATACTTTCATATGGGATCACCTTTCTGACTGGGAATGGATCGGCAGATCAGCATTCCTTTCATATATTGTGTCTCGTTATGCATGTGATAAATAATGGATTTTTCCGAATCGGTACATCCAATCAGCAGTTTGATTTCGGAATCCCGTTTTTTTAGATCCACGGTACAGATGATGGCGTCTAAGATGGGATGTTCCGCAGAACCAACCCAAACATCAATTCCGCCACCGTCCATGGAAGCAGTATTTTCTAAATATCCGTAATCCACGGGGTATACATAGCCCGGATACCTTGGGTGTGTGGAACCCTTCGGCCGGTCAATCACAATGTTGGAATCGGCAACAAGGGCATCCAATGCAGACCAAAAGGATTCGTCGAAGGTGTGTGCAGCGTTCGTAAGCTTCACCTCCCATTTCGAATCAAAGAGCACCTATTTTTATGTTGCGCAGGAGTTTTTGCAAACCCCAATTTTCCTGAGCATATAGTCCGCAAATTCCTGGGCCAGGGGTCTGTCGAGAACCATAGGGACATCCCTTTGATATTCTGCAACGGCATCTGCGATTAGAGTTCGATATTGCTGGGGGACATGGGAGATGCCCCATTTACCGCCCTCAAGTTTGGAGAAAATGGCAGCTTCTTTTTTGTATGCCAGTACGCGGCACAGATTTAAAGTCACATACATGGGCTGCAACAGAATGTCTTCTCTGGCTGCAGCAACATCACAGCAGATGCTGTCAAAATAGTCCTCACTGCGGACATCGCCAAACACAGTCGAAATTTCTTTTCCATAAAGCGTTTTGCCTCTGTGCAAAAGAATCGTTACATGGGCCGCCAGATCCTTGTCCGTTCCCTGCATATTTTCAAGATACGCTTCCGGTGCATGGTTGTACCAATTTAGATGTGCTGGGGAAAAATG
>CASEPH010000439.1 GCA_949289625.1 uncultured Clostridia bacterium
GGCAGTGATTTTGGGGACCTTCATTCTGAATTCCCCAGCCTTGTGGAGGAAAACGGCAGCGGATGGTTTCATAGGCATGTGCATCGGGTGGCAGCCTTTGTGCGGGAAAACCCGGAGAGGGTGTCCAGCAGTGCCCAGAAGAAGTGCGCCGCCATTGAGAAGGGCTTTGACCGGGCCTGGCGGGACAAGGTGATCCAGATGCAGATTCCCCTGTTCGCCCCCACCACCAAGGGGCAGTGGGGATTGCGGTTTGACAGCTTTCTGGCCCAGGCTTTGGAGTTGGGACCGCTCTGGAATGAGGAACCAGAGCTGCCGCCCACGCTGGTGGAGCAGCTTCGCAGCCTCACACCCAAGGGTGTTCCGGTGGAGATGGTTGAGACGCTGGCGGCCTACTACCTTGCCAACAAGCCCGAGGATTCCGACTGGGTGGTGCTGCCGGTGGCCAACTTTGACGCATACTTCGGCACCACCAGCTTTGGGCGGAAGTATCTTAAGCAGATCCCGGAGACCATTTTGGAGCGATCTGAAACAGGCTTTGGACTGTGCCGGTACCGGCTGGGCAACTCCCTTGTTATTAAACAAAATCAGAAGTATGCATCCATCTCTTTCGGAGAAGTATAGCGGTTTTGATATTGCCAGATTGATTTATGTATACTCTTGCGGTAAAATCAAAAGCAAATGTGTATTGGAAGTGAGCAACAATGAATGATTGGTTTACGATTAACGAAATAGATAAGGATACGTATGTTATTAGCGAATACCGTCATTGGGAAGAAACACACTGTTATCTGCTGAATGGTACCAAACGCAGTTTGTTAATTGACACAGGACTCGGAATTTGTAATATTTCTGAAGTGATTTCAGAGTTGACAGATAAGCCTGTTACAGCTATTGCAACCCATATCCATTGGGATCACATAGGCGGTCATAAATACTATCCTGATTTTTATGCACATGAAGCAGAATTGGATTGGCTGAACGGCGGCTTCCCTCAGCCGTTAGAAACGATTAAGGAATATGTGGTTGACCGCTGTGAATTACCAACTGATTTTCAAATCAACGAATATAAGTTTTTTCAGGGAAAACCGACCAAAATATTGCATGGTGGTGAACATATTGACTTAGGAGGAAGAATGGTTGCAGTCATTCACACACCCGGCCACGCACCGGGACATATGTGCTTTTGGGAAGCAAACACAGGCTATCTGTTTACCGGTGATTTAGTCTATAAGGACACGCTGACAGCATGGTTTCCCTCTACCGATCCGAAGGCTTATTTGAAATCACTTGAAACAGTGTCCGAACTTCCTGCAAAAAGAGTTTTCCCGGCACACCACTCCTTAGATATACAACCAGAGCTCTTAACTCGTATGCGAAAGGCTTTTCGAGAACTAAAGGCAAATGGAAAGCTCCATCATGGCAGCGGTACATTTGACTATGGGGACTGGTCCGTGTGGCTATGAGATGGAGGGAATTGTGAAGTGCCTTTAGAGCTCTGACGGCTTACTTTTATACTATGTACAAAAAGATTCGGGCGGCATGAAGAATGCCAGACCCTTTGCCAAGGAACATCGGAAACGGAAATAAGGAGGTATCACATCATGAATATCGTGGTTCGCAAGGAAGAAGCAAAGGACTATCGCAGAACAGAGGAGGTGGCCCGGGAAGCCTTCTGGAACCTCTATTTCCCCGGCGCTGTGGAGCATTATGTGGTTCACAAAATGCGGTCGCACCCTGATTTTATTAAGGAGCTTGCCTTTGTCATTGAGGTGGACGGCACCGTGGAGGGAGCCATTTTCTATACCCATTCCAAAGTCGTAACACCAGAGGAAGAATTTCCGACGATCAGCTTTGGGCCGGTTTTTATTTCTCCCAAATATCACCGTCAGGGATTGGGCAGACAGCTGATTACCCATTCCATTGAAAAAGCAAAAGAAATGGGATACTCCGCCATTCTCACCCTGGGGTATCCGTACCACTATGCGCCCTATGGATTCTGCGGCGGGAAAAAATACGGCATCTCTATGCCGGACGGAAAGTTCTATACCGGTCTTCTGGTGCTGCCCCTCCGGGAAAATGCCCTGGAGGGAATCCATGGTTACGCTGAATTTTCCGAGGCGCTGGAGGCGGAGGAAGCGGATATCCTCGCCTTCGATGCTTCATTC
>CASEPH010000440.1 GCA_949289625.1 uncultured Clostridia bacterium
CGGGAACCCTTACGATGCGGGGGAACACTACGACGTGGTGACCGGCGCGGGATTTTCCACCGCAGAAATCGGATTCATTAGCTATCGCTATTTTGAGGATGCTGGACCGGACATCTGGTGGACGTCCGACGGCGGAGACACGTGGGAAGAACTGATGGTAACACTTCCAGAGGAATACTCAAGCGAAGAATATGTTTTTACCCCGCTATCGCCTACTTTTAATGGTTCAAGCGGTATCTATCCAATCGAGGCACTATCACTATCAGATGCGTCTACTGAGATGATTTACTTGTATAGTGATGACTATGGGATTACATGGGATTGTCATTAAATTTTAATATCACTAATCTCTGCACAGGCAGAAACACTCTATTCTCGGAAGGGTAGCTGAGCAACCGACGGCACTAATACAACAGTCGTCACAGATTCAGATATATAGAAGCAGAGCCGATAACCAACCAGCTCACCACAAGCTGTGGTTATCGGCTCTTTTATAGTTTACAGGGAGGTGCCTTTTGTTAGTTTTCATTTTCCATCCGCCTAACCTATCAAAAAAAGCTGGTTTTTCCGATGGGATCAATCCGGTGGCAGATGCGAAAATTGTCAGTTTTTATATAAATATGTAATTTCCTGCGCCTGTGTGCCATTGTGGTACGCAGGCGTATTTTGTTTTCTCTGCTTTGGGACAAGTTGTCCCGAAGTAGGCAGAGGCGGCCCGGGGTGTCGTTCCCCGCCGCCCTCCGTTCAGATCGCCATTCACCCCCCAACCATCTGAACGGAGGAATTACAAATGACAACCATTAACTTGAAAGAGTTTTTCTATTGGTACAAGGCAGACGAGTACATAGAGGTGACGGACGAGGTGGCCGAGGAGCTGCGGGCCGACAAGCGGTATGAAGTCACCCACCACCGGCGCATGAAACGCAACAAGGCAAACTACTCCCTGGATGCGGATGACGGTATTGAGTACGCCGTCTGCGAGTTCGAGCCTTCCCCGGATAAGGCCCTGGAGCTGATGGAGCAATACCGGCGGTTGTGCTGTGCGCTCAACCATCTGCCCCGGGTCCAGGGGCAGCGGATCGACGCATATTATTTACAGGGCTGGACCGTCCGGGAGATCGCCAAGTTCTATGGCGTGAGTGGTCGGGCGGTGAGAATTTCGATTGACCGTGGCCTGGAGACCTTGAGAAAAATTTTCTAATAAAATTTTGTTTTTTGGTTTCCCTTTTGCCGTCAAAGTGACCTGGGTAAGTAGAGGGAAATCTTTTCTTCCTCTGCGCGGTATTGGGATGGGAACCGGGCGATCTGCGGGGAGCCGGGCGGCGGGTGCGCGGTGACTTCTCTCCACAGAGAACGAGCGGACAAACACCATCGCCGCAAGTGGGACAGGCCGCCCCACGGCCACGATCCGCAGGTGGACAAGCTGGCCGCCGTCCCCTCGGATCCCATTCCCAAAAGCGCGGGAGCGCCGTGACGACAACTGCTGTCTGATGACGGGCCAAACCTATCGCACGGCGCTCCCAAACCTAAAAAATCAAGGAGGCGAATATGAAAGCTGTCTTGTATTGCCGGGTGGATGGCCCGGAAAGTGAGCAGGCATTAGAAATGCTCGATCATCAGCGACGACAGTTAATCGACTATGCCCAGGAGAACAAAATCCCCTTTACGAATGTCTACATGGACTGCGGCTATACCGGGCGGAGCCTGGATCGGCCTGGGCTCCAGAAGGCATTGGCAGAAATTCACCAGGGCCACGCGGGAATGATTTTAGCGGTCAATTCCAACAGGCTTTTTCGGGGCCCGCTGCCCCCGGAGCTGCGAGGCATTCCCGTCCATACTGTTTTCAAAGAGCCCAGCAGAGAGCTGGAGCGTTAGGAGGTACACTATGAACAATAATCCGGGCCTTGCGGCTATACTCTCCGAACCGTGGAGCAACAATGCTTGCCGAGGCTATGTCATTTACGCGATGGAACACTGTGGGTTTTCCCCCAAGGACATCCGGCGTGTGGTGGCAGAGCTCCATGAGGTTTTTGACTTCTGCGGGCTGGAGGAGGCCCAGCAGCACTTTGAGAACAGCTCCTACTGAACCGTATATCGTCCTTTGATAAGGCGCAAGGCCATCACCCATTTCCGGGTGGTGGCCTTGCGCGTTCTCGCATAGGACAAACTATTTAACGCATACATCTGGAAGAAAGGAGGCGTATTGTCTATGCAAAAACAGATTGATCTCGCAGAATTGGCAAGCGTGGATATTCAAAAGGTCAGCAAGGAAGAACTGGTCGATGCCAGCGGTTTTAGCTTTGATCCCCAGGTCCCCCAGGAATTGCGGGCGGCCTATCTTCTCAACGCTATCGGAAATCCCTATTGTTTCCGCGTGGGAGAGCTGAGCGTCAAGCTGGAGTTTGCGGACAATGCGCCGTCGCTGCAAGATACAATTCTTGACTTTCTCCAGCGGAAAAAGAGTGGTCTTTGACCCTATCTCTCACCTTTGGGACACTTTGTCCCTACGGAGGCATCCTTGATGATACCCCCGGAAAGCGGTATAATATAGGTGTAATGTGATAGGGAAGGAGGCTAACATGGCACGGAAAAGCCGGGCTGTGGTTGAAACTGTCAAAGCAAAATTCAGAGTTTGGAGAATTGCAATTTACATCCGTCTTTCCAAAGAGGACGCCCGTTGCCTGGACGAGTCCGAAAGTGTCACCAATCAGCGGGCAATCATAGAGGATCATATCGCCGGGTTCAACGATGGCGACGAGTACATCATCGTAGACGAATATGTGGACGACGGTATCTCCGGCACAACGGATGACGAGCGCGACGACTTCCAGCGGATGCTCTCGGATATTAAGCGGGGCCGCGTCAACTGCGTCATTGTAAAAGACCTTGCCCGTTCCTTCCGCAATTACAGCGATCAGGGCTACTATCTCGATGACTGGTTCCCCCGGTACAATGTCCGCTTTATCTCGCTGTTCCACCAACCGCTGGACAGCTATAAAGAGCCCCAAAATATGCGGAGCATCGCCGTACCCATCCAGGGCGTCCTCAATGAAAACCATTGTGCAGAAACCTCCGATAAGGTGCGGGAAGTATTTGATATGAAACGCCGCAACGGAGAGCACATCGGTTCCTTTGCCGCCTATGGCTACCTCAAAGACCCCAATGACAAAAACGCCCTTGTGGTGGACGAGGAGGCCGCTGGTGTCGTCCGTGACATCTTCCAGATGTTCCTGGACGGTATGAGCAAAAACGCCATTGTGCGCCATCTGAACGATCACGGCGTCCTTTGTCCCGCCGCTTACAAGCGGGAACGCCTTGGGTTGAAATATCAAAATCCAAGTTTGGACCCCGGCAAGCACCCTTTGTGGTGCGCCATGACGGTGAGCAACATCCTGAAAAACCGGATGTACTGCGGCGACATGGTACAAGGTCGCTACCGCATGAAAAGCTACAAGGTCCATGTGCAGGAGGTTGTCCCGCAGGATGAATGGTACATTGTAGAGAATACCCATGAGGCCATCATTGACCGAGAAACCTTTGACAAAGCCCAGCGGCTCCTCTTGCGGGACACCCGCACGGGTCCCCAGCAAAAGAAACTATATTTGTTCAGTGGATTTCTAAAATGCGCCGATTGCGGAAAAGCAATGACTCGCAGTAAAGTAGGCAATGCGGTGTATTATTACTGCCGTACTTATAAAGATCAATCCAAGAGCGCCTGTACCAAACACACGATCAAACATATCCAGTTGGAGGCCGCCGTCCTTTATGCGATCCAGCAGCAGGTCTATTTGGCCGTGGACTTCTCTAAGACCATTGAGCAGATCAATAAAGCTCCCCTGGTCAAGAGCCAGTCAAAAAAGCTGCATGATGCCATCGAGCAGAAGGAACGGGAGCTTGCCAAGATCGTCCGATATAAGCAGGCAATCTATCAGGACTGG
>CASEPH010000441.1 GCA_949289625.1 uncultured Clostridia bacterium
CAATACCCATTCTCAAAAACCTGCCACATGACATCTTCGATCATAGCGCGGTTCGTCCTGCCGGTCAAGGTCAGTTCCCTCTTGGACTGCTGGGCCAGGATTGGGAATATTCCGGTGCCGCTGAATGCGGTAATATGGGCCCCCGTCACAAGCCCAAGGCGATCTCCCGTTCCAAAGGAGGCCGCTTTTCCCCTGGCGCTTATAGGCAGCAACCAGGAAAACACCCGTTGGATCGCCGCCGCGTTTTCATGAGTCAGCGGGCAGCAAAGGAGATCCCCGTTATCAAATGGCTCTTTCCTTCCCTGGAATCCGGATGGTGTCTTGCCAGTGATCAGCAGCCATTTTTGCTCCTGATCCTCAGCCATCAGGAAGGATGCCGTCCCCGCCTGGGCGTAAGATGATACATACGGTTTATATCCAAGCCGCTTTGCAGCTTCGCACGACCCCTGTAAGCTCATTTGTCTTTTCCTTTCTAACGTGATTCGCCTGATCCGAATTTGGTCAAGATCATATGCCTCGGGAAAAATGCGTGCGTATAACATCACAGTAATACGCACGCATTTCAGAATCTGGAAATGTTAAATAATCAGCCGACCATTTTCTCCAGGACATCCACTTTCGTTGGGTATGTGCCTGTGTTTACGAATTCGTGGATGATCTCTCCTTTTCTCATCACCAGGATTTTGTCGCATAAGTCCTGCAGCTCCTCGATCTCATCAGAGGCAATGATCATGGAGACCCTCTGTTCTGCAAGCTCCCTGATGACTTGATAAATCTCGGACTTGGAGCCCACGTCAACACCCCGGGTAGGCTGATCCAGCAGAATAATCTGAAAATAGCCGGACAGCCACTTGCCGATGGCTACCTTCTGTTGGTTGCCACCGCTCAGATCTCCGATGATCTGAGCGGGAGAAGTACATTTGATGTGGAAGCTATCCACGATTTTGGACACAAATTCTTTTACGGAAGGCCGGTCAATGATTCCACCCTTAGAGCGGCGGTGCAATTCAGGCAGCGCCAGATTGTCTCCCACGCTCCCTACCAGAGTCAGCCCGTCCAGTTTCCGGTCCTCCGGCACAAAACCCATCTTGTGCTCTACTGCTTTCTGCGGAGACGTGATCACACATTCTTCTCCGCCGACAAAAACTTTTCCGGAGGAAATTTCTTCTGCTCCATATATCATTTTCAGAAGTTCCGACCGGCCGGCACCCACTGCACCTGCCAGGCCTATGACCTCACCCTTGTGCAGCGTCAAGGCAGCATCATGCACATATCCTGTCTTTTGGGTCATTCCTTCGACCCGCAGGACTTCTGACTCCTCTGTATAGTCCCTGGTCTGCAACTGCTGCCGTTCGACAACACGGCCGATCATCCACTCCACCAATTGCTTTTCCGTACAATCTCTGATTTTCGTGGTTTTTACAAGCTGACCGTTCCTCAGAACGACCGCCCGGTTAGCCACGGCAAAGATCTCGTCCAGATAATGGGAGATGTAGATAATGCTGATGCCTTTCTCCTTCAGATCATGGATCACCTTAAAGAGCGCCTGTGTCTCTCCATGTGAAAGGGCTGAGGTAGGCTCATCCATCACGATCAGCTTGGAATCCAGAAACACTGTCCGGGCCACCAGGATCATTTGCTTCTTCGCAGTGGTCAGCTTACTGACCTCATCCGCCGCATTGATGGGGAAGTTCAGCGAATCCAAAAGCGCCTGCGCTTCCTTGACCATGGAAGGACGCTGTACCATGCCGTTCCTCATTTTCTCTCTTCCGAGGAAAATATTTTCGGCGACACTCAGGTTTTCCACAAGCTCTAGTTCCTGATGAATCATAGAAATTCCGTGATTGAATGCATCCTGTGGACTATCAAGTTTAACAGCTTCTCCATTGATCCGGATCTCACCGGAAGTCGGTGTATAAATGCCATTGAGGATCTTCATCAAAGTGGACTTGCCGGCACCATTAGCACCTACAAGGGCAAGAACCTCACCCCGCTCCACATCAAAGTCCACATTGTCCAGCACGGTGACCGAGCCAAACTTTTTGGTGATCCCCCGCATCTCTAAGATTTTCGTATTTTCCATAGCCATACACTCTCTTACTGCCGCTTTTTGGCGGAGGACATGCTGTCAATGCACGAGACAACGATGATGACTGTACCAGTGACCGCCTGTTGCCAGAATCCGGAGACTCCCAGAAGCTGCAGCATATTGACGATCAGGCCATAGATCAGTGCGCCGAAAATGGAGCCGACAACAGAGCCGCGCCCACCATTCATGGAAACACCGCCGATAACACAAGCCGCAATGGCGATCATCTCATAACCTTCATTCGCATCGCCTGTTGCAATCATCAGGCGGGACACCACAATCAGGCCGGCCAGAGCCGCAAATACGCCATTAATGATGTAAGTAAGGATTCTGATTTTGTTCACATTCACGCCAGAAAGCCAGGCAGCCCGCTCATTTCCACCCAGAGCATAGACGTATTGCCCGAATTTAGTTCGTTTCAGCACCCAGTTCAAAATCACTGCCAGAATGACCCAGATCATGGCGGCAATCGGGATGCCGTGCCACTTCCCAATACCGATGGTGCTCACCCAGCTCGGAAAACCGGAAACAGGATGCGCCTCCGTCAGGATCAGGCAGGCGCTTCTGGCAATATACATCGTGCCAAGCGTCACGATGAAGGGGGGCAGTTTCAGATAAATGATGATCAAACCGTTGACTGCGCCCACAACGATACCGATTATCAATGCCAATACAGCGCCCAGCAGAACGTTTCCATGGTCCCGCATCATCAATGCTGCCACCATGCCCGCTAGGGCTGAGGTAGAGCCGATGGACAGATCCATGCCTCCACCGATCAGAACGAAGGACATGCCAATGGCCATCAGGCCATACATTGCATTCTGGTTGAAGATATTACCGATGTTGCCTAAGGAGCGAAAGCTAGGAGAAACAATGGCGCTGATTGCCATCATTGCCAGCAAAATAAGAAAAATCGTAACTTCTCGGCTGGAAATTGCGGAGCGAAGCAGCGTATTTCCGTGCTTTGCCTGTTTGCTTTCTTTCTCTGAAGACATATGTCAAACTCCTCCCATAGGAAAAAAAGGATCGGGCGGCGGCTAAAAGCCGCCGCCCGCTCTTCTTTGTGCAATTGGTATGTGTTCAGTCAAAGGATCAATCCCAACCAGCGGGGCCGTATTCCTCAATGTTCTCCTGAGTGACAATGGGGAATTCCAACATGTACTGATCCTCAAGCTCGGTGATATCGCCGTGGAGATAGCCGACGATCAGCTCCATAGTCTTCTCGGCATACAGGCCAGGATCCTGATCCACAGTGCCATACAGGCGGCCGTCCTTGATGGCCTCTTCAACGGTAGTTGCATAGTCCATGGCAACGAACTTTCCAAAGAGCTCGTCACGGCCGGCGTCGATGGCGGCGTTGGCCGCTGCCACGCAGTCGTGGGGGCCCTGAACGACCACTGCGTCGACCTCACCGGCGGGGAAGCGGGTCAACAGGTTCTGCATGGCCGTCACAGTCTTGGCATTGTCGTTGTCGCAGGGCTCATAAGCGATGATCTCGACGCCGGGCATGTTCTCGGCAATGTAAGCCTCCAGGCCAGCAGTTCTGTCGGTGGTGTAGGTGGTACCCAGCAGCGCCTGGATCAGGATGATCCTGGCAGAATCCGTCTTACCGTCCTTCTCCAGCAGTTCATGGAGCACTTGGCCCTGGCCCCAGCCGTTGTCGTAGTCGTCGCAGCCCACGAAGGTCAGGATATTGGCGCCGTCACCCACATAGCCCTGCGTATTAATAACGGGGATACCGGCATCCACCACCTGGTTGACTGCCGCAGTCAGGGTGTCAGTCTGATTGGCAAACACGACCACCAGATCCTTCTCCTGCTCGATGAAGGTCTGCAGGATGTTCACCTGGACGTTCGCATCCTCCTGACCATCTTGGAAGTCCAGCTCGATGTCAGGATGTTCCTCAGCAATCGAACGCATTACGTCATAGCAATAGGTCTGCCAAGGAGAAGAGAACGCGCGGGTGCAGACACCGACCTTAAAGACCTTGTCCTCGCCGCCAGCATCCTCCTCGGCGGTCGGGTTCTCGTCCTCAAGAGCAGGATCTTCCTCCGTTTCGCCGCCGCAAGCGGTCAGGGAAAGCGCAATAACCAGGGTCAGGATCAGGGCAAGCAGCTTTTTCATCGTCATTCCTCCTAATTTCTGATTAAATTAGCTTTC
This sequence comes from uncultured Clostridia bacterium, assembly GCA_949289625.1. Next base: position 4,250 of record CASEPH010000441.1, read on the forward strand.
ACGTTGAAAGCGGGGCACAAAATCATCTGTAGAAGCGACCTTGCGCTCTCAGTTCTGGGGACAGCTGGAAAATCTCCACGGCAATGCCGTCTGGATCCCGGAAATAAATGGTCTTGGCGCCGGGCTGCAGATTCGGATCCACATCCTGCGGCGCAGGAGAGGTGGAGCGATAGCCCATGGACCACAGCCGCTCGCAGATCTCATCGATATCGTCAACCAGGAACGATACATGGGGGGCACCGATGTCATTGCAGGCTAAATCAAACTTCCTGCCCTTGGGCTCCAGGTAGATGATCAGTTCCAGCAGCGTGTTGCTGCCGGGTGTCTCCAGCCACAGGCAACGAACGGAAGCGCCCTCGACCTCTACTTGCTCAGCCAGCCGGTCACTCTTTTCCGTCTGCTCGGAAACAACCTTCAATCCCAGGCCGTCGCGGTAAAACCGCAGGGACGCCTCTCCATCAGAGACGGAAATAGACGAATGATGAATACCCCAAGTTGCCATAAGAATCTCCTCCAATTTTCATTTCTTCTCCAGGCCGGCGAATGTCCTCCGCGCGGCTCAAACGGACATCATTCTATAGGATCCTGCATTACCAGCGGATCGTACCAGATCGTCTGCCGCATGGGCATCAGATACTTCTTGCGTGTATAGCTAGTATCCGTATCCGGATCCGGGCCGTTTCTCGTGTCGATGACCAGAGCCGCCCGATCCTCTCCGGAAGCACCAAGAATCACTTCATTCCTGGGATAGACCCAAATCATCGGCTGGAATACGCCGCTACGGCCGAAGCACTCCCTTCCGTCCGGCAGCTTTCCAGCGGCATTGGCAAATGCCAGATAGCAATTATTTTCGCCGGCTCTCACCCTCCACAGGTGCCACCAGATATTGGTATATCCGTACGGTTCGGTCTTCTTATGCCAGGTTCTGCTCTCAGCAAGGGGCTCTGGGATGGGATTGGATACCGCCGCCGGGCAGCAGAGGATATCAACGCCGTGAAGTGCATGGATCCGGGCTGTTTCTGGAAAATCCGCATCATGCCCGATCAGGATGCCAATCCGGCCCATTGCCGTATTGAAGTAGTTCAAACCCAGATCGCCCGGCGCAGCCCAGGCGCTGTCCAGCGCATCGAGATGCATTTTCCTGTATTTACCGAGGATGCCTTCCGGACTGTAGAGGACGGCCGTATTAAACAGCAAGCCGCCGTCCTCTTCCACCATGCCGATCACCATATAGACCCGATAGCGCAGGCAAATATCCATCAGGCGGTCGGAAGATGCTCCGGGAACCGTTTCCGCCATGGCTTTGGCTCCTGCAGCATCAGGATATCCTGTCAGCATCAATTCCGGGAATACGATCAACTCACACCCGTCAGCAGACAGTGCTTTGGCCTCCGCCTCAATGCGATCCAGGTTCGCCGCCTTGTCACCGTACATCGGCATCAGCTGGCTGACGCCGATCTTGGTCACTTTTCCCGCCGGGAGAGGGTCGTGCCCATACAGGCCGTGGCCCAGAGAGGGCTCCCACAGATAGGGGTCTAGAACGATATCCATATAGGTATCTGGTCTCCGATCCCGCATCTTATGTCCATAACCGGAGAAGCTCTTATCTCTCGCCTTCTCTATGTCGATCTCTCCATAGGCGATCGCGGGACCCGTATCCGCGCAGCACAGAAGGTGCCCGTCCGGATCGATCAGGCAGCTCCCGCCGTTGAACTCTGTCCCTCGCTCCAGTCCGCAACGGTCAGAGACCAGCACATAGCATCCATTCTCATAGGCGCGGGTAAACCAGGTCAGAGCCGGGGTCTTGTCTTCCACCCAGTTGCTGATGTCAACAATTACATCTGCCCCCTGCACGCCTTCGAGACGTGCGGTCTCCATAATATTGATATCCATGCAGATCAGGATGCCGATGTTGCCGATCGGGGTCTTGAACACCTGATGGTCGAGGTTTCCCTGCTTGGCCCATCTTCCCTCACAGACATAATTGTGAGTCTTACGGTGGACACCGACTACGCCATCGGGGCCGATCAGCGCTGCCGAGTTGTAGTAGATGTTCGTCTTCTCATCGACTTCCGGAAGCCCCACTACGATCCAGCACTCGTACTTCTTGGCGATCTTCTCAAAAATCTCCGTGGTGGGTCCGGGAATCGGCTCTACAAACGGACTCACTTCTTCGCGGTCGTACCAGCAGTAGCCGGTGGTCGACATCTCAGGGAGGGCAATCAGCTTTGCGCCCTTCTTTGCCGCCTCTTCTACCAGCGCATACTGTTCAGCAATGTTCTGATCCTTCATTTTCAGTTTCGGGTCGCAAGTAATCGCAGCGGCCAGATATTTGGTGCAGCAAGTGGTTCCGCCGTCCTTTATGTCCCTTCGCATAGTACTCCTCCGCAATTATGTAACCGATACCGTTACCGGTTACGTTATGCTATTATATAACACTTTGTAAAGGTAAAAGTCAATACCTCCCATTGGATTTTGGAGGTTTCTCTAAAACCGTCGTAATATTTTTAGATGCATCGTCAATGGATTTTTTCAGATGCACCCCCAGAATTTCCCATGCCCCTGTGTTGTTTTCTGAATTTACTTTTGGGTTTTCCTATCTGAAAAGTGCCTTTTGAAAACAAGGCAGTCACTTCATGTGCAGATAATAGAAGTCAGCCAGCAATGGAGGCGTCCTCAAGGGCAGCCTCCAGGTGCTTCATGTTCATGTACTTCTTGTTGCCCCACTGGGTGCCGGCCACATGGTGCAGCCGGGCACAGACCAGCATGAGGGCGGAGTTGCCGTCCGGGAAGCTGCCCACCACACGGGTACGGCGGCGGATCTCCCGGTT
>CASEPH010000442.1 GCA_949289625.1 uncultured Clostridia bacterium
CCTCGGCCATTGTCAATACATATCCCGCCAGCTGGGTGGTACTGATTCCCACCGTTCTGGTGGGCAGCGTGGTCACACCGGCCATCGTGCACTGGACACTGCGCAAACTCTCTGTTTTTGGCCGTTGGAGCGGCTCGGTAGCGGTGCAGCTGTGTGCTTCGCTCGCCTGTTCCGCCTGGTCCTTTGTAGTAATGTACGTACTGATGCCTCTGGCAGGTCAGTAGGCTTTCATGAAACACATCAAATAAGGAGGAAGAGACATGGAAAAAGCAACTTACATTCTAAAAAGCGAGACCATCTTTACGGCAGAGAGCACCTCTTATTTCGCCGGCGCCGTTGTGCTGAAGGATGACCAGATTCTTGCCGTCTTGAAGCAGGGCGAATCCTACGATCCCTATGTGGGGGAGGAAACGGTTGTACTGGACTGCGGCAATAAACTTATTATGCCCGGATTCATCGACGCCCACGTCCATTTCGATCAGGCTTCCATCAGCAGCAGTCCTTATGCGGTATTGCTGCACGACTGCAAATCAGAGGAGGAATGCGTTCAGAAGGCCAAGGCCTTCTATGAGCAGCACCCGGAGGTGGACCACATTTACGGCTTTGGCTGGCTCAGCACCGCATGGGGAGACGGGGGCGCACCCTGGCCGACCAAGGCCTCCATTGACGCGGTTTTCCCCGACATTCCCGTGTATTTCCACTCCATGGACGGGCACAACTTCTGGATCAACTCCAAGGCCATCGAGATCTGCGGATTTACCAAGGACAGCACGGCCACATTCGGCGGCTTCGGCAAGGATGAGAATGGAGCGCTCACCGGTGTGATCTACGATCTGGAGGCCACCACCAGCCCCATCACCTACGGCTGCACCTTCTCCAGGGAAATTCTCAAGCAGATAACGCTCAGCTATATGAACCGGATCAGCGCCTATGGCATTACGGGACTGGCCAGCATGGCGGCGGTCACATATCCGGTGGGAAATTTTGAGGAATACGCCGCCTATGACGAGCTCAACCGCCAGCTGCCCAACGGCCTGCCCGTGCGCATGTTCCTCTACCCCAGCCTGGGCAGCAATGGAGATTTTACCATTGTCAACCGTCTGCGGGATCTCTATCAGGATCCGAAGGTGAAGGTGGCCGGTCTGAAGCAGTTTATTGACGGCGTGGTAGTCAGCCACTCCGCCTATACCCTGACCCCCTATGAGGATGCCCCCGATCTGCAGCCGAAACCTTTCTACACCAGGGAAACATTGCAGCAGGTGATCAACAAGGCCAACCGGGAGGGTTACAGCGTGCGTCTGCACACCATTTCGGACGGGTCGGCCAAGATGGGACTGGACATGTTCGAGGAGTCTCAACGCGGAGCGGATTTGAGCCAAATCACCAACACGTTGGAGCACTTGGACAACCTGGAGCCAGAGGATATCCCCCGCTTTGCCCAACTGGGCGTCATCCCGTCCATGCAGCCCGCCCATATCACCCTGACAGAGAGCTATTTTGTGGA
>CASEPH010000443.1 GCA_949289625.1 uncultured Clostridia bacterium
TTGATAATATGTGCTTTTAGAGCGAATATGTACACACCGAAAGGGAAAACAAAGCAAAACGGAGGACGCCAACATGAAAGCCTACAACGCCTTTAGAACACAGGTTGAGAACATCAAGACTGAGAAGGACCTCAAAGATGCTCACATTAGCATTTGCCGCGCATACAGCGCCTACCGCATCAGCTGCGAGCAGTTCATGGAGCTCCGGAAGATGATGATTTCCAAGAGAGCCGAAAAAGGCTTTTCTTGGGGCAAGGGCATTTAAAAAACGGCGCAGGACACGGAGGGTAAAATCATGACGATCAACGAAGCGATGAAAAAGTACAGACTGCCGAACCCCACAACAACCGAGGATTTGGAGATGCGGTTCTCAGGCATGGACGGCAAAACGCTGAATTTTGGAGACAAGGTTCTTCTTGCCGGATACTACTACAACGGGAGAAACAAGCCCTGCTACTTCGGCGCAGCATACGAGTTCCTTACCGATGATCACACCTGCGAAGGGATGATCGGGCTGAGAGCAGCCAGCGGGGTTGAGTTCGAGGATGACGGCCACGCCATCGCCTGGGCGATGCAGCAGTAAAGAAAACCAACAGAGAACGAGCCGCATGGCTCTTTCTCTCGTACAGAACCATTTTGAAAGTCGCAGCGATGCGGCTTATTTTTATGCCATTCGGGAGGTGGTGCCTATGCGAAAGCTGAAGAAATACAAGCCTACCAGGTTCATGGCGAAGACCTCGCACTACGATAAAGACGCCGCCGATTATGCGGTGATGTTCATCGAGTCTCTCTGTCATACAAAGGGTACCTGGGCGGGAAAGCCCTTTGAACTGATCGACTGGCAGGAACAGATCATCCGTGACCTGTTCGGCGTGTTAAAGCCTAATGGCTACCGTCAGTTCAATACAGCGTATATCGAGATCCCCAAGAAACAGGGCAAGTCGGAACTTGCCGCCGCTGTGGCGCTCCTGCTCCTCTGCGGGGATGGCGAGGAACGGGCCGAGGTGTATGGATGCGCCGCAGACCGCAACCAGGCAAAGATTGTGTTTGATGTGGCGGTGGATATGGTGCGGTTCTGCCCGGCGCTTTCCAAGCGGGTGAAGATACTGGAGTCCCAGAAGAAAATCACTTATCTGCCCACCAACAGCTCCTACCAAGTGCTTTCGGCGGATGTGGCGAACAAGCACGGCTTCAATACCCACGGTGTGATCTTTGATGAACTGCATACCCAGCCCAACCGGAAACTCTTTGACGTCATGCTCCAGGGCTCTGGCGATGCCCGGATGCAGCCGCTGTATTTCCTGATCACCACAGCAGGCAACGATACCAACTCCATCTGTTATGAGGTACACCAGAAAGCCATTGATATTGCGGAAGGCAGGAAGGTCGATCCTACTTTCTATTCTGTCATTTACGGCGCTGCCGAGGATGAGGACTGGACGGACCCCAAGGTTTGGAAGAAGGCAAACCCCTCCCTCGGTATCACGGTGGGTATCGATAAGGTCAAAGCCGCCTGTGAATCTGCCCAGCAGAACCCCGGTGAGGAGAACGCTTTCCGGCAGCTCCGGCTGAACCAGTGGGTGAAGCAGTCTGTCCGCTGGATGCCGATGGACAAGTGGGACGCCTGTGCATTCCCAGTTTCCGAGGATGATCTGGAGGGGCGCATCTGCTACGGTGGGCTGGATCTTTCATCCACCACGGACATCACGGCTTTTGTTCTGGTGTTTCCGCCACTGGATGAGGAGGATAAATACTACATCCTGCCATACTTCTGGATACCGGAAGAAACTCTCGACCTTCGTGTCCGGCGAGACCATGTCCCCTATGATCTGTGGGAGCGCCAAGGGACGCTGATGACTACCGAGGGCAATGTGGTTCATTACGGCTATATCGAGAAATTCATCGAACAGTTGGGCGAGAGGTTCAATATCCGGGAAATCGCCTTTGACCGCTGGGGCGCTGTGCAGATGGTGCAGAACCTGGAGGGCATGGGCTTTACGGTAGTCCCATTCGGGCAAGGCTTTAAGGATATGTCCCCGCCGACCAAGGAACTGATGAAGCTGGTGCTGGAGGAGAAAATTGCCCACGGCGGACACCCAGTGCTGCGGTGGATGATGGATAACATCTTCATCCGCACCGACCCGGCGGGCAACATTAAAGCGGACAAGGAAAAATCCACAGAAAAGATTGACGGGGCGATTGCCACCATCATGGGGCTTGACCGTGCGATCCGATGTGGGAATGATACGGGAGCTTCGGTTTATGACAGCCGGGGCCTTTTGTTTATCTGAAAGGAC
>CASEPH010000444.1 GCA_949289625.1 uncultured Clostridia bacterium
TATCGCGGATATTATTGCTACCCTCTATTTTCAGGAGATGAACATTGATCCCCAAAATCCACAGTGGCCTGACCGGGACCGTTTGATCCTGTCCAAGGGTCACTCCTGCCCGGTGCTGTACGCCGCCCTGAATGAGCGGGGATACTTCCAGCCCAAGGTGGAGCACTTCCGCCTGCGTCAGCTGCACAGCATGTTCCAGGGGCATCCCTCCATGCACAATACCCCTGGGCTGGACATGACCTCCGGCTCTCTGGGCAACGGAATTGCCATCGGTGCGGGCATGGCCTTCGCCGCCAAGGTGCAGGGCAAAGACTATACCACCTATGTGATCTGCGGCGACGGTGAGCTTCAGGAAGGCGTCTGTTGGGAAGGAATTAACATGGCCACCGGCCGGAAGCTGGACAACCTGGTGGTGTTTGTGGACCGGAACGGCTGGCAGAGCTACAAGAGCGTGGAGTTTACCGTGGGACAGAACAACATTGCCGATCGGTTCCGCGCTTTTGGCTGGCATACCCAGGAGATCGACGGCCACGATATCGAGGCCATCCGCTCCGCCATCGCCATCGCCAAGTCCCACAAGGGAAGCCCCTGCTGCATCGTCTGTGACTGCGTTAAGGGCAAGGGCGTCAGCTATATGGAAAACAACAATGCGTGGCATAAGGGCGTGCCCACTGATGAGGAATACGCCATTGCCGTGAAAGAGCTGGGAGGTGTTCAGGCATGACAAACTTTAAAGGAACCCGGGAGGCGTTTGCCGCCGCCATGATGGATATGGCAGAGGAGCGGGAGGACATTGTAGTCATTTCTCCTGATTCGCTGAAGGCTATGCGGGCCGTCCCCTTTGGGGAGAAGTACCACGATCGCTATTTGGAGTGCGGCATTGCCGAGCAGGGCGCGGTGGATGCCGCCGCCGGTCTGGCCAGCGCCGGCCTCACCCCCTTCATTGGTACTTACTGCGGTTTTCTGACCATGCGTGCCTGTGAGCAGATGCGTACGTTCGTGGGCTATACCAATCTGAATGTAAAGTTTGTGGGCGTCAATGCCGGCCTGCTGGGCGGCGAGCGTGAGGGCGTGACCCATCAGTTCTATGAAGATCTGGGCATTGTCTCCTCCCTGCCCAACTACACCATTTTCACCCCTGCCGACCCTGCCCAGTGCTACCATGCGGTCCGGCTAGCCGCTGAGACTGACGGACCCGTGTACATCCGGGCGGGCAGCGGCCGTGAGGTGGATGTGTACGACAAAAATGCCCCCTTCGCAAAGAGCGGCATCACGGTCTGGAAGGACTACGGCACGGATGCGGTCCTCTTTTCCAACGGCTTTGTTTTGGACCGGGTGCTGGCTGCGGCGGACCTGCTGAAAGAGCAGGGCATCAATGTCACGGCTGCCGACGTGAACATCCTCTACGGCAAGGACCCCTCCGCCATCCTGGAGGTCATGGGCAAGTCTCAGCAGCTGTTTACCGTGGAAGACCACAACATCAACGGCGGCCTGGGTTCCTACATCAGCCGACTGGCTTGTGAGAATCAGCCCGCATGGGTAACCCGTATTGCACTGACATCCTATGGAGAGTCCGGGCCCGCCAAGGAATTGGCTGACGCCTACGGTTTCTCGCCCGAGGCCATTGCCGCGAAGGTGAAAGAGGCTTTGCAAAAATAACTAGGAATCTGTCGTGAAAATACGTTATAATAGAAAGGATTGAACGGATCATGAGTAAAATTCGTGTGGCCGTTATCGGCGCTGGCGGAAAAATGGGCACTCGGACCAGTAAAAACCTGGCTAAGCTGACGGATAAGTATGATCTGATGCTGGTGGAAAACGCCCCCAAGGGGATTGAAAGCATCCATGCCCGCGGGCTGGACGTCATCCCGGTGGAGGAGGCCCTGGAGAAAGCGGAAGTGGTCGTATTTGCTGTTCCTGACACTCTGATCAAGAAACTGTCCGCTATTTATGTGCCCATGCTGAAGCCCGGAACCGGCTTCCTGATTCTGGACCCGGCCGCGGCTGTGGCCAAGGAGCTGACCCTGAGAGATGACTGCACCTTCGGCGTGGCCCATCCCTGCCACCCCTCCTTCCTGCTGGATCAGGATACCCCT
>CASEPH010000445.1 GCA_949289625.1 uncultured Clostridia bacterium
GCTGCGTCCGGCAGTGCGCCGACGCCCACGGAATCCAGCAAAAACAGCAGTACCTGTTTAAATCTGGCCATAAAATCACCTCTTTTGTTCTGTCTGTATCCTACCATGAAAAAATGTCTCTTGCAAGAATTCTGTGTTGCATTCCCTGCGGAAATTCGATAAAATAAAAGGGAAAATAGTTTTAATTCATAAGAATGTGGAGGCTATGCAATATGATTTCAATGGAACAGCTCAAGGAAAAGATTGGCCATGTGTTTTATTTTGCCACCGTGGAGGATGGGGCCCCCAGAGTCCGGCCCTTTGGGTTTACCATGGTCTTTGAAGATAAGCTCTATTTTGGCTGCGGTACCCATAAGGCGGCCTATGAACAGATGCTGAAGAATCCCCAGGTGGAGATCTGCGCCTTTCAAAACGGGTCCTTTGTCCGGGTGCGGGGCAAGGCGGTGATGGATGACCGGCCGGAGGTTCAAACCGCCATGTATGAGGCGGGACCGTTCCTGAAAGAAACCTACAACGAAGAAACCGGACACTATCACATGTGCTTCTATCTGGAGGGTATGTCTGCCATGGAATTCAAAGGCCCGGAGGCCATTCGGCTGGTGTGAGACGTATTTCCTACAATTCTGTATACGGAGAAAAATCCCCGGACAGATTTTAAAATCTGTCCGGGGATTTTCTATTTCCTTAGATCTGAGAAGCTACGCCGAAGGCGGAACGCATGCATTTCTGCACATTGCCCGGCTTGTCGCAGTCACCGATGACCACGCTGTAGGGAGCAGCGGAGGCCAGCTCCATGGCTTCGTCGCTCTTGGACCGCATACCGATGGCCAGCAGTACATTGTCTGCCTGCTGCTTGCATTCTTTGCCGTTGGGATCCAGGTAGCGGACGCCGTCGGGATCAATGGCAGTACAGGTAACACCGGCCTGGTAGGCAAAATTCTCGGTGTGACGCCAGTAGTTGACCACCATGTTGCGGTAATGGGCATGGGGGGCATCCAGAATCAGGTCGTACTGCATTTCCAGTACGGTGACCAGGTGGCCCAGTTCTGCCAGATAGAGGCCAGTTTCCACGCCAATCTCGCCGCCGCCGATGATGGTGACGTTCTTGCCCAGGGTATCTTCATGGCCGTAGATGTTTGCAGCGTAGGAGACGTTATCGCCATCCTTGCCGGGCAGCGGCAGAGACGAGGGCTCTGCACCCAGAGCCAGGGCGAGTACTTCGTAGTTTTCGGCTGCCAGCATATCCCGGGTAGCCTTGGTGTTCAGCTTCACATGGACGCCCAGGCGATCCATCTCCCGGATCATGTACTCCATGAACTGCCGCAGGGGCCACTTGAAGGAGGGGTATTTGGCATGCTTGAGCATGCCGCCCAGCTCACTGCTGGCCTCGTACAGGGTTACATCATGACCGCGCTGGGCGCAGATCCGGGCAAACTCCATGCCGGCGGGGCCGCCGCCTACCACGGCAACTTTCCGCTTTGCGGTGGCAGGTTTCACCATCTGGTCAATCCGATCCTCCAGACCCAAAATGGGGTTCACAGAACATACGGTCCGGAACAGATCGGGGCCGTTGGGCACATGACACTTGTTGCAGCGGATACAGGGAACAATGTCCTCTTTGTGACCGGTATAAACCTTCTGGCCGTAGTCGGGGTTGTTGATCCAGCTGCGGGCCATATAGATCATGTCAGCACCACCGTCAGCGATGAGATTGTTGGCAATCTCGGGATCCTGGAAACCGGCGGAAGCGGCGACAACCATGTTGATGCCGCGCTTTTTGATTTCCTTGCAGACGTAGCTCATGGCATCGATGTAGGGAGCAGGCTTGTCCTCGGTGGAGGTGAAGCCCAGGGGATGCTGAGGATCCATGTCACCGGAGCGCAGATGGAAGATGTCGCAGGCGCCCTCCATCATCTTGGCCAGGTTGATGGTGTCCTCTTTGGTGTAGCCGCCAAATTCCTCCTCGTCCACAGACAGAACGCACTCCAGGGGGAAGCCCTTGCCCACAGCCTTCCGCATGGCGGTGAACAGTTCCACCATATAGCGGCTGCGGCTCTCCAGGCTCTGGGGGCCGTACTCATCGGTGCGGTCGTTGGTGATGGGAGAGAGCAGCTTTGCCATGGGGTTGTTGCGGTAGCAGCAGTAGACGGAGATCATGTCAAAGCCCAGGGCTTTGAGATCCTTAGCCTGCTGGCAGTAATCCTCAATCATGGCCTGCAGGTATTCCTTGGTGTAGGAAGAGGGGGACTGCTGAGGACCGCCGTCCATCTGGGCATGCTTGTCCTCGCCGGAGGCAATGCCAAAGTCCTTATGCTGGGG
>CASEPH010000446.1 GCA_949289625.1 uncultured Clostridia bacterium
TCATGCCGGCTTTGCCTTTGGCCTGGACCGGCTGGTGATGCTGTTGACGGAAGCGGCCTCTCTCCGGGACGTCATTGCTTTCCCCAAACTCAAGGACGCCTCCTGCCCCCTGACCGACGCCCCCAACACGGTGGACGAGGAACAGTTGGAAGTTTTGGGCATCGGTGCCCGGGACGAAAGCGGCAGAATGCGGGGTGCAAAATCCGTTCAGGTGGTGGAAGGCGGCATCGATCTCCAGCATGTGGCGGATCTCGCCATGTTGAAGATTGCCCCGGCCGACCAGGACGCCATGCTGAAAGATCTGCTGGAAGTGGTGGAATTCGCCAACCAGCTGGAAAAAATTGATACCACAGGCATTGAACCCATGGCCCATATCGCCCCTCTGGAGAATATCTGGCGGGAAGATGTGGTTACCAACATCAACAATCGGGATCTGCTGCTGGAAAACGCCCCTGCCAAGGAGGACGGCTATATCTTCGTCCCCCAGGTAGTGGAATAAGGAGGGATCGTCATGAAAATTACAGAACTGAGTCTCAAGGACCTGACGGAAGCCCTCCGGAACCAGGACCTTTCTTCTCGGGAAGCCACGGAGGCATATCTCTCCCAGATTGCGGAAAGCGACCCCGACATCGGTGCCTATCTCTCCGTCACCGGTGAAGAAGCTATGGCGTCTGCGACACAGGTGGATGAAAAACGAGCCAAGGGAGAGGCTCTTTCTCCTCTTGCCGGCGTCCCCTGCGGCATTAAGGACAACATCTGCACCAAAGGCATTCCCACCACCTGCGCCTCCAAAATGCTGGAGCACTTTACACCGCCCTACAATGCAACGGTGATGGAAAAGCTCTATGCCCAGGATGCTGTGGTACTTGGAAAACTTAATATGGACGAGTTTGCCATGGGGTCCTCCACGGAAAATTCCTACTTTAAACTGACCCACAATCCTCGGGATCTTTCCCGGGTTCCCGGCGGCTCCTCCGGCGGCTCCGCAGCTGCTGTAGCCGCATTGGAGGCAGCCTTCACATTGGGTTCCGACACCGGTGGTTCCATCCGGCAGCCCGCCGCTTTCTGCGGCGTGGTGGGCATGAAGCCCACCTACGGATTGGTGAGCCGCTACGGACTTATTGCTTTTGCATCCTCTCTGGATCAGATCGGCCCTTTGACCAAAACCGTTTATGATAACGCCATGGTTCTCGATGCAATCTGCGGTCATGATCCCAAGGATTCCACTTCGCTGCCGGATGCCGGACAGAGTATGACCGCGCACATCACAGGCGGAGTCAAAGGAATGCGCTTCGCTCTGCCCAAGGAATACTTTTCCGAAGCGCTGAATCCCGAAATTGCAGCTGCCATTCGTGCCGCAGCCCATCGTCTGGAAACCATGGGCGCTCAGGTAGATGAGGTAAGCCTGGGGAATCTGGACTTTGCGCTGCCCGCCTACTATGTCATCTCCTCCGCTGAGGCCTCCTCCAATCTGGCCCGGTTTGACGGTGTCAAATACGGCTTCCGGGCCCAGAACGTGAAGGAAATCCACGATCTCTACCGGGAGACCCGCTCCCAGGGCTTCGGTGCCGAAGTAAAGCGCCGGATCATGCTGGGTTCCTTCGTGCTGTCCGCCGGATATTACGATGCCTATTACAAAAAGGCCCTGCAGGTTCGGACGCTGCTGAAACAATCCTTTGGCAAAGTGTTTGAAAACTACGACGCGGTACTGTCCCCGGTGGCTCCCACCACAGCCTACAAGATCGGCGAAAAGACCCAGGATCCCCTGGAGATGTATCTGGGAGACGTATATACGGTTCCCATCAATATTGCAGGTCTCCCGGCGCTGTCGCTGCCCTGCAGCACGGACAGTCAGGGATTGCCCATCGGAATGCAGCTCATCGGCAAGCCCTTCTCGGAACCCGTGCTGTATCGGGCCGGATATGCCTTTGAAACGGAAGGAGGTGCGGAGGCATGATGCAAGATTATGAGATGGTCATTGGTCTGGAGGTCCATGTGGAACTGAAGACCGAAACCAAGATTTTCTGCGGCTGTTCCACCAAATTCGGTGCTCCTCCCAACACCCAATGCTGCCCCGTCTGTACCGGAATGCCCGGCTCTCTGCCGGTGCTCAACGGCAAGGTGGTGGAGTATGCCGTCATGGCTGGTCTTGCCACCAACTGTGAGATCGCCACCTATTCCAAGCAGGACCGGAAAAACTATTTTTATCCCGATCTGCCCAAGGCCTATCAGATCTCCCAGTATGATCTTCCCCTGTGCAGCCATGGCTATCTGGACATCGAAACCGAGGCTGGAAAGAAGCGCATTGGCATCACCCGCATCCACATTGAGGAGGACGCCGGTAAGCTGACCCATGTGGAAGGCCATGGCACCCTCATTGACTGTAACCGCTGTGGCGTCCCGCTGATCGAGATTGTATCAGAACCGGATCTGCGTTCCGCGGAGGAGACCAAGGCCTATCTACAGAAACTTCGGGCTATTATCCTCTATACCGGCGTTTCCGACTGCAAGATGAACGAGGGCTCCTTCCGCTGTGATGTCAACCTGTCCATCCGCAAAAAAGGTTCGGACCAGCTGGGTACTCGCACAGAGATGAAGAACCTCAACAGCTTCCAAAGCGTAGTGAAGGCCATTGAATACGAATTTGCCCGCCAGGTCAGCGTTCTGGATGAGGGCGGCGAGGTCATTCAGGAAACCCGGCGGTTCGACATGAACACCGGCAAAACCGCTTCCATGCGCTCCAAGGAAAATGCCGATGACTACCGCTACTTCCCAGACCCGGATCTGGTTCCCATCGTGGTCAGCGACACCTTCTGCAAGGAGTTGGAAGATCGTATCCCGGTACTGCCGGATCAGCGGAAGCAGCAGTATCAGAGCCAATATGGTCTGTCCTCCCTCACGGCGGAATCTCTGGTCACCCGGAAGGATATTGCAGACTACTTTGAAGCTGTGGTATCGGACACAAAGTACCCGCTTTTGGCCGCCAATTTGGTGACGGGCGAGGTAGCCCGGCTGTGCCCGGAGGATCAAACCGTTCCTGTAGACCCGAAGCATCTGGCCGTTTTGGCCGATTTGCTGGGTGAGGGCAAAGTCAACGGCGGCACCTGCAAAAAGGTGATCGGCCAACTGTTCCAGGAGGATCAGGACCCGGTTGCTCTGATCGAGGCCCAGGGGCTCCAGCAGATTAGCGACAAATCCATTCTGCTGCCCATGGCCCAGGAGGTCCTGGCCCAGAGCCAGAAGGTGGTTTCCGACTACCATAAGGGCAATAAAAATGCGTTCCATGCCCTGGTAGGGCAAATGATGAAGCGGACCCAGGGCAAGGGCAATCCCCAGATCATCAGCCAGGTGCTGATGGAGCTGCTGGACAAACCAGAATAACAGCAATGCAAACGAAAAGAAGCAGGAGATCGAAACTCATTCGATCTCCTGCTTCTTTATGTCTCTACGGTTTTGGTCACTGACCGTCTTTAAGCCCTCAGTCCCCTGTTTTGACCACCAGTGTTCCACCAGAGGCCAGTTTGACGGTACGTGCTTCACCGCCCACTGCCGTAATGGTCACATTGGGCAGTGCATCCACCTGATCCATGGACAGATCACCGTTTAGCACCACCGCAGAATCCGCCGTGGCGGTCCAGCGGCTCTTTTCGTCCAGACTCAGCAACACATTTCCAGTGATGGCGCCCCGCAACGCTGTTTCCTCCAGCTTCAGGGTCATGGGCCGGTTGGGATCCTCATGGAGCACGCTGTTCTCCGTGTCCATCTTCCGCAGGGTCACATGGATGCCGTAGACCTCCCGGCCCTTGGGGTCTGGCGCACAGGGATCATCGTTGATCCGGGATTTTACCAACACGCCGCAGCGGGATTCCACCTGGGCTCCCTCCATCAAAATATCAGAATTGCAGCTCTTG
>CASEPH010000447.1 GCA_949289625.1 uncultured Clostridia bacterium
TGTTGCCTACGCCGTTGATAATCCCTAGGGCATTAGCTGCCAGCACATTTTTATCTGTGGTATCCGTGAAGGCTGTGGGATTGATCTGCACACCTTTTTCGGCCAGGATCGCATTGATATCTTTACCGGAGCTCTTTTCCAGCAGACGAATAAACATCTCGGCGACTTCGCCACGAGAAACCGCTTCGGTATAGTTCTGCTGCAGGTTTTCCGGCACAATCCCTGCGGCGATGGCAGCACTTACCACATCCTGAGCCCAGGAGGAGGGTGTGTCGGACCTGGGAGCCTCTTCCGTTCCCTCTGGCAGTTTTACGCCGTCCATGATGTGGATGGGCACCGCAGACCAAGTGGTGCTGCCCTGTCCCAGCTGTCCGTTGGAGTCTGAACCCCAGCCCCACAGACTGCCGTCCTGCTTCACAGCCAGAGCCGCTGAATATGGGCTCACTGCCACCACATGATCTGTGATTTTGACGGGGTGTTCCATATAGTCCGTCGTTCCATTTCCTATGTTGCCATAGGGGTTGTCCCCCCAGGCCCACAGGCTTCCGTCGGTCTGGAGGGCAAAATGGGGGCCCGAGTAGGACTGAAAATCAGACACCTGGCTGAGCACCTGATCCTGCTGCTCCTGCCGCCCCTGAACCTCATAGCTCCACAGCGTCCCGTCCTCTTTCAGATACCAGATGCCGTCAGTGGTACACCAGACCTTAACTGCGGACTCCGCTACCCAAACCGGCGTAGATGTCGGTGGTCTTGACTTCCAGCCTGTTTGTGTTCAGTTTTGCCGTAAGAAGAAAGGCTGCCTAAATTAATTTTTTCAAATCATTTTGAGACAGCCCCTTCAATGCTGGTTTTCCCGCTATTTTAAGGGGAAAAACGCCAGCCGCAATGTTTGGATCAGCGCGACAAAAAACTCCACTCCTATGGGTGCCGCCACAGTAATATAAATATACCCCGGTACCATCTGCCCATGGTTGATGCCATATACGATCGCCATGCTGAACAACCAAGTAAGTATAATGGATATCCATACGATTCCCGAAACCAAATCGAAATTGTTTATGGACATCGTTACAAAAATCAGCGTTAAGCCGCATAAACCCATAGCTACCCAGGTAAAAAAGCCCCACTCATTCCGAGCATATATGGAATATACGATGGAGACGACATACAAAACGCATATGATCGTACTATACCAGGCACATATGACTTTCTGTTTTAATCCGGTGTTTCGCTTTGAAAACCAAAATGCAACAAATGCAACAATCGACATTACAATGGCTGAGATCACACCAGGAACGCCAAGAGACCAAAAAAACAACAGAATAAGAACTGGTGGGGCAATCAACATGAATATCGGAATAATGATGATCTCGCCTACGGCGTTGGTAATGGGTCTGTCATCTTCATAGACGAAGAGACCCCTAAAATCTCTGCCTATTCTAAACATAGTACTCTCCTTTATTACGAATTAGCCAATGCTTCCAATGCCCGCTGCGCCATCACAATGGCTTGTTCGGTGGTTAGAACGCCATTGGGATCAAAGCGGTTGTTGCCTACGCCGTTGATAATCCCCGGGGCATTAGCCGCCAGCACATTTTTATCTGTGGTATCCGTGAAGGCTGTGGGATTGATCTGCACACCTTTTTCGGCCAGGAGCGCATCGATATCTTTACTACCCCAATTCTTTGAAGTTTGCGGGAATCAGCCAATTTCCATCCCGATCAATCATACCCCAGAGGCCGTTGAGCTGTACTTTAGCGTAGCTCATATCCAACGAAAATGATCCCACCTGATCGTAGATGCAGTCAATCACCACATTCCAGTTTTGATCCATGTATCCAAATTTCCTGGAATAGCTTCCTTGGTATTCTGCCACAGGCAGCAATTCCCGAACACTCAGACTGACAGGCTCAATTCCGTACAATTCGCT
>CASEPH010000448.1 GCA_949289625.1 uncultured Clostridia bacterium
TGTGTAGAGGCATGTCCCAATGAGGCCCTGATCTTCGGCGATCTGGACGATCCGGATAGCAAGATCTCCAAGCGCATTGCTGCCGGCAAGGTGACCCAGCTCAAAGAGCTGGCTGGGGTGGAGACCAATGTGGTCCATCTGAATGTGCCCACGGCGTTCTTGGCCGGTACTGTGTTCTATCCTGCCGAACTGGACGAGGTCTGCATCGGTGCCCATGTTAAGGCAACCTGCGAATGCGGAACCGTCTATGAGATGGACACCAACTGGGCCGGAGATTGGGAGTTTGAAGATCTTCCTCTGGATAAGACCTTTACCATCGAGATCACCATGGAGGGCTATAAGCCTGTCACCTATACCGCTAAGACCGACACGGATCATTATGTGGCGGAGACCTATTTGGAAAAAGTATAATTTCCTGGCGCCAGTCCTCTTCGGAGGACTGGCGCCCCGTAAGAAAACTCGTGGCGCCCCATGACCGCAGTGCGTCATTGCGGCCATGAGGAATCATGACAAAGGCATTTATTTCAATTAGAAAGTGAGGAAGTATCCCAATGGAACTTCGTAATGTAGTAATCGTGGACGGCTGCCGTACCGCAGTCGGCAAAATGGGTGGAACCCTTCGGCCGCTGAGTGCCTACGATCTGGCCTGCGCAGTCATGCAGGGAATCCTGGACCGTACCGGCATTGACCCCAAGGAGATTGATGAGGTAATTATGGGCCACTGCCGGCAGACCTCCGATGATCCCAACATTGCCCGGGTAGCGGCGCTGAAGGTGGGCATTCCGCCGGAGACTCCTGCCTATACCGTAATGCGCCAGTGTGCTTCCGCTATGACTGCGGTGCAGAATGGCGCTATGAGCATCATGTGCGGGCAAAACGACGTGGTGCTGGCGGGTGGTACCGAATCCATGTCCAACGCTGTCTTTTACATCCGGAACGCCCGGTGGGGGGTTGGCACCGGCAACACAGAGCTGGTGGACGCGCTGACCGAGGGACAGTTCCGTTCTCAGCCCCAGGAGATCTACGGAAAATTCAATATGGGCGCTACGGCGGAGAAAATTGCCGAGACCTTGGAAATTAGCCGGGAAGCGCAGGATGAATTTTCTTATCAATCTCAAATGAAAGCGGTCCATGCCATTGAGACCGGACGATTCAAGGATGAGATTGTGCCTGTGACGGTACCGCAGGGGAAGAAAAAGCCTCCGATTGTATTCGATACCGACGAGTTCCCCAGAGCTGATACGACCCTGGAGAAAATGGCGAAGCTGAAACCCTGCTTTAACATCCGCACCGATGAGGCTGGAAAAATCTATAATGATTCCGCCCTCACCGGCACGGTCACCGCAGCTTCTTCCTCCGGACGGAACGACGGTGCGTCCATTCTTCTAATGATGACGGAAGAGAAGGCCAAGGAGTTGGGCCTCAAGCCCATGTGCAAGATCATCGGTATGGGGACCGGCGGCTGTGATCCCCGGGTCATGGGTCTGGGCCCTGTGGCTGCAGTGCCCAAGGCATTGAAGGATGCTGGCCTCTCTATGGACGACATTCAGCTCATTGAACTGAACGAAGCCTTTGCCGCACAGGCCCTGGGCTGCATCAAGGAGCTCCACTGGGAGGACAAGATGGATATCATCAATGTCAACGGCGGCGCTGTGGCGCTGGGACATCCCGTTGGCTCCTCTGGCTGCCGGATCCTGGTGACCCTAATGCATGAGATGAAAAAACGCGGCCTCAAGTATGGCCTTGCAACCCTCTGTATTGCTGGCGGCATGGGTCAGGCTACCGTCATTGAAATGTGCGATTGAAAGCTTAAGTTTCCAATATTTTAAATATTTTTGAAGGGAAGTAATTTTCATGGCCAAATCCAATAAGATTATGATTCAGGTCTGCCTCTGTGGCGCTGGTACCAAAAAGTCTCAGGCACCCACTGTGCCGTACACCGCTGATGAGCTGGCGGAACAGATCGTTGCCTGTGCTAAGCTGGGCGCATCTATTGCTCACATCCATGTCCGGGAGGATAAGATGGTGGACGGTGAGATGCAAATCGGCTACAAGTCCATGAGCCTGGAGAAGTTTACTGAGGCGGTGGAGAAGACCCGTGCCCTTTGTAAGAAGGAAGGGGTTGATATTATCATCAACCTGACCACCTCTGGCGGTGAGTACGAGGACTACAAGCGGCTTCAGCATTTGAGCAAGCTCAAGCCTGAGATGTGTTCCTTCGACCCCAATACTCTGAACTGGGCTAACAGCTACATCTTTGAAAACAGCCCCCGGTTCCTGAACCTGCTTGCTCAGGAAGTGGTAAAGGAGGATGTAAAGCCCGAGTTTGAGGTGTTCGACACGGGACATATCGACTCCGTTATGTACTACGTCAACAAGCATGGCATTCCTAAGCCCCCTCACATCCAGTTCATTATGGGCGTCGGCGGTTCCATGCCCGGTACAGCGGAAAACCTGGCCTTCCTGGTGGGCAAGCTGCCGGAGGGGGCGACCTGGTCTGTTTCCGGTATTGGCCGGGCCCATATGCCCATGATGCTGGCAGGTCTGGCTCTGGGCTGCGACGGTCTGCGGGTAGGCCTGGAGGACAATGTTATGTACGGCAAGGACAAGGACGGCAACAAGATCATCGCCACCAACGAGATGCTGGTCAAGCGCGCTGTGGAGCTGGCGAAGCTGGCTGGTCGTGAGATCGCCACGGCACAGGAGGCCAGAGAGATTCTCGGCATCACCCGGAACTGCCTGCGGGACGAGGGATAATTTTCCCCCTTGCCATTTGCCGAAAAATCGGTTAAACTGAATTATCTCCGAGCTGCGGCGGCTAAAGCGTAGGCTATGCCGCCGCAGCCATGACGTATCGTCAAGGGGCCTGCCGGGAAACCGGCCGACCTTCCGCTTTTGAAAAGGAGAGTCAAGACAGCCTATGAGAGACTGCTCTGCAAAAGCGGAGTGGTCTCTTTATCTTGTTTTGTGGGGGAGAGGCGTATGCAGACAAATATGGAATATACCGCAGCCAGGGAGTTGCTGCTGAATCGGGTGACATCCCTCCCGCAGGCGGAACGGCTGCCGCTACAGGAGGCGGTGGGGCGGGTCCTGGCGGAGGATGTTTACGCCATAGAGGATGTGCCGCCCTTTAACCGCAGCCCTTTTGACGGATATGCGTTTCGGGCGGAGGACACTGCGAAAGCCGGGCCGGATACTCCGGTTACACTGCGGATTTTGGAGGAAGTACCTGCAGGCTTTATGTGGTCTCAGGCTGTACAGCCCGGAACCGCTACAAAAATTCTCACCGGGGCACCGGTGCCGCCTGGGGCCGATGCTGTGACGAAATATGAGGATACGACCTTTACTGCGGAAAACGTCACCATTTTCCAACAATTTTCCTCTGGAGACAATGTGGTGCCAAGGGGAGAGGATGTGCAGGCTGGTCAGCTGCTGGCAAAGGCAGGTTCCGTCATCGACAGTGCCCTGCTGGGGACGTTGGCGGCCCAGCATGTGGCGAAGCCCCTGGTGTATCGGATCCCCACTGTGGGCATTATTACCACTGGCAGCGAGTTGGTGGAACCAGAGGACGCCCTGTCCGGGGGAAAGATCGTCAATACTAACCGGTACACGTTCTTTGCTGCTGTCCAGCGAGCAGGAGGAAGACCTGTGCTGTATCCCACACCGGGCGATGATCCAGAGGCAATTGCCGCCGTCATGGGCCAGGCTTTGGAGGAATGTGACCTGGTGATTACCACTGGCGGCGTATCCGTGGGAGATTATGACTTTACGCCGGACGCCATGGAACGGGCTGGTGCGGAGGTTTTGATTCGTACCCTGTTCCTCAAGCCTGGCGGTGCGTCCGCCTATGGCAGAAAAAACGATACACTGGTCTGTGGCCTGTCGGGAAATCCTGCCTCTGCCCTGACCAATTTTTACGCAGTGGTGCTGCCGGTTTTGCGGAAGCTGCGGGGACTTTCAGAACCTCGGCTCTCAGAGCTTCCGGTGGTATTAGCGGAGGAATTTGGTAAAAAAAGCCCCAAGACCCGATTGATTCGCGGAACGTTGGATCTTTCGGAGGGATGTGCCCGTATGCATGTATCCAAAGGACAGGGAAACGGCGTACTCCACAGCCTGATTGGCTGTGACCTCTTGGCGGAGATTCCAGCGGGAAGCCCCAAACTGCCTGCGGGAAGCAAACTCAAGGCCTATCTTATTCCCTGATGGAGGAATTTCTATGAAGAAGATCAAAACAGAAGACGCTGTGGGGATGACCCTCTGCCATGACATTACCGAGGTACGAGATGGATTTAAGGGCCGGGCTTTTCGCCGGGGACAGGTCATCACAGAAGCCGACATCCCCCATCTGCTGAATCTGGGGAAGAAGCATATTTATATCTGGGAAGAAAATGCTGGAGAGATCCACGAGGAAGATGCTGCTTTGCGGCTTGCAGCCCTGGCGCCAGTGGATGGTGCTACCTATTCCGGTCCCAGTGAAGGGAAAATGACTCTGACCGCTGACCGAGACGGACTGTTTCTGGTGAATCGGCCGCTGTTGGATGCCATCAATCAGATTGGTGAGATCACCATTGCCACGCTGCCGGATCATTACCCCGTTCAAAAGGGGATGAAGCTCTGTGGCGCTCGGATCGTACCGCTGGTCTGTCAGGAACAGGAGATCATCGAGGCGGAGCGGATGGCGCTGGAAGCGGATCGGCCTCTCATGGAGTTGCTCCCATACCGGCAGCATCTGCCTGTGGGCATCATCGTCACTGGCAGTGAGGTCTATTCTGGCCGGATCCAGGATAAGTTTGAGCCTGTGATCCGAAGTAAAGTTGGGGCGTTCCATGCTGATGTGCTGGGATGCATCTTTTGTGATGACGATTTAACCATGCTGCTCTCCGCCATTGAGAAATGGAAAAACCGTGGTGCAAAGCTCATTATCATGACCGGTGGCATGAGCGTGGACCCGGACGATCTGACCCCCACAGCCATTCGCCAGTGTGGTGCGGAGGTGGTGACCCAGGGGGTTCCTGCCCAGCCCGGAAATATGTTTACCGTGGCCTATTTGGAGGATATTACGATCCTAGGGGTGCCCGGTGCGGCCATTCATGCAAAGACCACCATGCTGGATGTGATCTTGCCCCAGGCGGTCACCGGTCGGAAATTTACCAGACAGGAACTGCGATCCTTGGGCGCCGGCGGATTGTGTCAGACTTGCGGGGAGTGTCATTATCCCAACTGTACGTTTGGGCGGTACTGAGCCATGCGGGATCAATTTCAGCGGGAAATCAGCTATCTTCGGGTGTCCATTACGGACTTGTGCAACCTCCGGTGCCGGTACTGTATGCCCGATGGGGTGTGTCAGAAGCGGCATGAGGATATCCTCTCCTTTGAAGAGATCACGGAGATCGTAACGGCTGCGGCAAGTCTGGGAATCCGAAAGATTCGGGTTACGGGCGGTGAACCTCTGGTTCGCAAAGGCTGCGTGGAGCTTTGCCGTATGATTGCAGCAGTGCCAGGGATCGAAGAGGTGGACATGACCACCAATGGTATTTTGCTGGGTCGATACGCCAATGAACTGAAGGAAGCCGGCGTTCGGCGGGTCAATGTGAGCCTGGATACCCTACAGGCGGAAAAATATCAATTCATTACAGGGGGCGGAAATCTACAGGAGGCCTTGCATGGCATTCAAGCGGCCTTTGCGGCAGGTTTGACCCCGGTGAAGATCAATACGGTGCTGATGGGTGGATTTAACGACGATGAGATTTTGAATTTCGTGGAGCTTACCCGAAAGACGCCGGTGGAGCTGCGGTTTATTGAACTGATGCCCATGGGTGGAACCTTTGGCAAAGAGGCCTATTTGCCGGGGGACGTGGTGCTGGAGCGTGTGCCGGAGTTGCGGGAAGTGCCGGAAAATGGCGGTGTCGCCCGTCTTTACCGACTTCCAGATGGGCAGGGGAGGATTGGTCTGATCTCTCCGCTGAGCCGACATTTCTGCGGCAGCTGCAACCGCCTGCGGCTCACCAGCGAAGGGAAATTGAAGCCATGTCTGCACTCAAATCAGGAGATTCTGGTTCGAGGCAAGCATGGCGAGGAACTGATAAACGTACTACGGCAGGCCATCTGGAGCAAGCCCAAAATGCACGGAACATTGGATGCCGAGCATATGAGCGAAGCCGGACGGGCTATGAATACCATAGGAGGATAGACATGGCCATTGCAGAAGATTTCACCCATTTCGATCAAAAGGGAAACGCGAGAATGGTAAATGTGGGGTCCAAGGAGGAAACAAAACGGGAGGCAGTGGCAGCCGGACGGGTGCTGGTGAATCAAAAGACCTTCCGGCTGATCCAGAGCGGCGGAATGAAAAAGGGAGATGTGCTGACGGTGGCGCAGATTGCCGGCATTATGGGAGCCAAGCAGACACCTAGTCTGATCCCTATGTGTCATCCTGTTCTCCTGACCGGTGTAGAGCTGGAACTGAGTCTCAACGAAGAGATGCTGTCTGTGGATATTTTGGCCACCACCACCTGTAACGGTTCCACTGGCGTGGAAATGGAGGCGCTGACGGCAGTTACGGCGGCGGCACTCACCGTCTACGATATGTGCAAAGCGGTGCAGCGGGATATGGTGATCGATGATATTCGGCTGCTGAAAAAGACTGGCGGTCAGTCCGGGGATTATATCAGGGAGGTGCTTTGAGATGGCGTATACTGCAGCGGTCATCACCATCAGTGATAAGGGCAGTCAGGGGCTGCGGGAGGATACTTCCGGTCCGGCCCTGGTAAATCTGCTGGAGGAGCAGGGGTATCAGGTGGCCTACACCGCAATGATCCCCGATGAGTTTGATCAGATCCAGCGGGAGCTGATCTATTGTGCGGATGCGCTGGACCTCAATCTGGTGCTGACCACGGGAGGCACGGGCTTCTCCGAACGGGACATAACCCCGGAGGCCACGGAAGGGGTGCTGGAGCGCCGTACTCCTGGGATCCCGGAGGCGATGCGGGCCGAGAGTATGCGAATCACTCCCATGGGATGCTTGTCTCGGGAGACTGCCGGTATTCGCGGAAAGACACTGATTATCAATTTGCCGGGGAGTAAAAAGGCGTCTGTGGAGAATTTCTCCGCAGTGATCCGTCCGGTGAAGCACGGAATTGAAATTTTGCGCGGGATCAGTCACGACTGTGCCGCCATTCATCAGGGGGAACATCATCATGGCTAAGGTATTGGCTGTATGTATCAGCGAACAGAAGGGCGTCCAGAAGCATCCTGTGGAGGAAGCCCAGCTTCGGGTGGATCACGGTATCGTGGGAGACGCCCATGCTGGCAACTGGCACCGGCAGGTGTCCATCCTGGGGGTGGACAGTGTAAATAAGCTTCAGGAAAAGATTACACTGAAACTGAAGCCGGGGGATTTTGCGGAGAATATTCTGGTAGACGCATCCTGCATCTATCAACTGCCGGTGGGTACCAAGGTGCAGCTGGGTACGGCGATCTGCGAGGTGACTCAGATCGGAAAAACCTGCCATTATGACTGCGCAATTCGTAAGGCTGCGGGAGATTGCGTGATGCCCCGGGAGGGAATTTTTGTAAAGGTCATACAGCCGGGTGTTGTAAAACCCGGCGATGCATTTACTGTAATGGATTAAATCCGATGAATGTTAACGGTATATCAAAATGTGGGAGGGAGATCAGTTTTTCTGATCTCCCTCCCACATTTTTAATTGATATGTTGGTTACAGGACCTCCAGAATTCCTCCAGAGGGAAGCAGATGCTTTCCAGCCAGCATAGACTTGGATTTTGCTTTGATGGTAACACCTGCGGCGGCATCGATTCCAGTGGCGTCTGTCAACAGGGTCACGTCGGAATCCTTTGTGGCCACCCAGGTGCTTCCCTCGGTGAGCCGCAGCTGCGGATATCCGGTGATTGCACCGGTGAGGGCTGTATCCACAAAATTCAAACAAGTTTTCCGTTCTGGATCACTACAGCAAAGGTCACCAAACAGCTCCATACCTTCAAAGGTGAACTGAACACCGTACTCCTGTGGAGAATGTGCTCTGGTTTTATAGTAGAATTCATCGTCAGTGAGCATGGTTTCGAGGATGATACCCTTTGTGCAGGTCAGCCGGCAGTCTTTGAGATATATGTCCACGTTGGTGCTCTTGCAGCGGAACATGGGGCCGGCGCTGAGAAGATCGCAATTTTCCATACGGATGGTACCGATGGCTGTGAGATCTGACATGCCTCCGTGGACCAGGAAGCCGTAGCCCTTGCAGGCACCATTGACGTCCCGAAATTGAATGGAGGAATCGCCGTCCTGAATGCCAAAAACGTTACCGGAAGAAATCTGGCAGCGGTTGAGAACCACGTGACAGCCGTTATCAGCGTAGACCACATAGCCGTTGCCGCCCACGTCAATTTTTGAATCGTCGGCCTCCAAATAAACATATCCACCGGAGGAGTCTGTGGAAAGCGCTGCCCAGGCCTCCGCGTAGATTTCACATCCATAAAAATAGCTTTCGGAGTTATCCATGGACAGGTGCGTACGGCAGTTTCCGCCCAGTCCCAGGGGAGCAGGAGGCTCCATCATCCCCGGACCGATTACCGGTACATACCCATCCGGCAGTGGACCGCCATAGGTGGCGAGCTTTGCGTCAAACACTTTCAATGTGGCTCCGGAGGTTGCAATGGTGGCGGAACGAGTGGCACCATGGGTGACGATCTGACCACCACGGATGTCCACCTTGGCATAATCCGCAGCCAAAACGCCGGCGCCTTTACAGGTAAAATCGCTGCAGCCTGGACCGGACATATGGATATCCGGTGTCATAACCACGGAAGTTCCCCCGGAAATCACCACGGCATTAAGCTCTGGCTTGTCACAGTCCAGGGAAAAATCAAGAAGGTTTCCCTCTGTAACCGTACCGGAATAGTCTACTGCGCCAGAACGCTGAGAATCAATCTGCCCCTCGGATAACCATAAAGCGGCCTCTGTCTGCTCGGGCTTTGCGAAAGGGGGACGGCTTTTCCCTGCCAGAGGATTGCGTCCGCAGATGAATTGGGTCTTTTCATTCAGATTGGCCATGGATCTTCTCCTTTCACTGGTTGTATATATATCTGTCCATATTTAGGATACCAAATGAAGGGAACTTCGTCAATGGAGGAGACCGCAAATTACAGAAATAGAAACCTGGAGATTGAAAATTGATAATGGTGTAACGCTGTCTTTTTACACTCGGTATTGCGACAAAATCGGCAGCCGGACGAGCCGGCTGCCGAACTGTATCTGTACGGAAACGATTATCCGTAGACCCAAGCCGTGGGCAGAGTTCTGCCACCGGGTAGGGCGGTATTGGAGCAACGAGTGATATATTCTCCCTTATAGTACATAATGGCGCTGGTGCCGCCGTCCAGATTCAGAGCCTGAACACAGCCGTATTCCAACAGCAGTTCCGCAATATCCTCCACACCACAACCCAGACTATCCGAAAGCCGTCCTTCCACGATCACCATCATGGTTTCCAGACGGCTGGATTGTCCAAGCACAGCACGGGGATTGGGACTGTTCCAATCGCTGTTCATAATTTCGCCATCAATGATGAGAGCCGGTTGAAACTCACAGGCATCCCGGGTCCCTTCGCCCACCTCGGAGTCAGAATCCACGATATACATCATGTTGTCATCCCGAAGCTCAATACGCTTTGCAGCACCGCTGAGCCGAGAACCGTAGGTTTCTCCGCTGCAAATGGCAAGACCAGAGATTTCACCGCCGTTTCCGGTACCGTCCGGGTCGATAAAGGCGCTGCCGGAAATGGCCAATACGCCGTCGTTTGCGTCACAAATCCGGCCGGCAGTTTGACCGATGATTCCCAGGGTATCCGCAGCACAAAGCCGCAGCTGACTGGTATCTTTGCAGATGGCCATAATGCCTCGGGACTGGTTTGCGGAAAGGTATACTCGGATCAGCACAATGCCATCCTGGGCATTGATTGCCAGCACCTGATCGCCATAAATGGTTTCGATGGAGGTACCTTCTTCGTCGAGACCGCTTTCATTGATGTCGATACCAGACCAGCCGTTATCCAAGGCTTCCGGATGCTCTTCCAGGTATTGATACATGGAGTCCTGGTCCAACTCCCAGAAAAGGTCAAAGAAGATATTCTCATCCGTGGCAGGTTCCTCCACAGATGCTTCCGCTGTTTCCACAGAGGATGCTGCTTCCGGTGTTTCCTCGGTGTTTGCACTGGAGGAAATGGTTTCAGAAGCAAAGCTGGGAAGCTCCTGAATATCAACGCTGCCCCAGCCACTTTCAATGCCCACCATTGCAGCATCGGATTCGTACTGTGCCCGCATCACGTCGTCGATAATATCGCCAGGGATGATGGCGGTAGCCATCCATTTGTGGTTTAGCGTGGACATGGCAGTCTGAATATACATGGTTCGCAGCTGCTGAATCAGAGGAATGTTGGAGTAAATTCCTACCAAATAGGCGATACTAAATACCGTCAGAAATACCAATAGACCGTGAGCAAGGATGCTTAACACTGGGTGACGACGTTTTTCCTTTTTGGGAGGGGGAACAACAGGTGGTTCTGTGTTGTCGAGCTCCTGATCCTCTTCAGAGTAATGGTACCATTCGTCTGGAGAGGCGTCCGGAAGAGACGCATCAAAGGAACGATATTCCCGGCTGCCGTCAAAAGAACGGTACTCGCCAGAATCCTGATAGGTATCCAAATCCTCTTCGTCCAGAAAATAGTCCTGATCCTCTTCACTTGCATCAAAATCAGCTTCAAACGTATCGGATGTCGAATCGAAGTCGTTTATCGAATCGAAGTCGTCTATCGAATCGTCGGACAAATCGATATCAAATTCGTTTTTTGGGAGGATGTTTTGCAGTATTTCAGAGAGCGTATCCCCCGAATGTATGGAGAGATCCTCCTCGGGCAAATCGTCCCCATTTTTGCGGAACGAATCCTCTTTGCCGTACAGATCGTCTTTTTCCATGACTGTTCCTCGCTTTAGCAAAAATTTCTCCTTATTGTATCATAATTCCGGGATAAAAGCAAGGGATCATCCATGAATGGCGCTAGGGGCAAAACAGAAGTGGAAAGAATGTCCAATTTGTTTGACATTCCGCGTGAATTTCAAAAATTTTTTCATGGTTTGCCGATTCCATTCAAAGTGGTCCTGTGGTATACTACTTCTGAAAACCCGTTTTCTCAGGAAAACATAAGGGAGGGTATAAGCATGGCTGATTATGACAGCAGTTCTAACTATAAACAGGCGAGAGCCCTGGGACGTCATTTTTTGGCGGAGCACAGCAACACCGATACCAAGGGCTATCTTTTGATTTTGGACGACCTCATCGGCAATGTGGAGATCACCGGCGAGATCAGCCTTGGTACCTGCGAGATTCCCATCAACAAGATCATCGGCACCAGAACCTCTGCCAGAAGCAACGCTTTTGCAGGCAACTTCATGCCGCTGTTGCCGGAAAATACAGAGTTCGGCGTGAAGTGGATGAAGCTGTATAGCTCCCATATTTCCGAGGGTATCCGTGAACCCATCAAGGTCTATGAATATATTAACCGCTACTTTGTTCAGGAGGGCAACAAGCGCGTCAGCGTGTTGAAATACCTGGGGGCTGTTGCCATCGAAGCCAAGGTCACCCGGCTGATCCCCAAGCGGGACGAGAATAATAAATTGGTGTCCATCTACTATGAGTTCTTGGACTTTGATCGACGGGCAACCTTTGATAATTTGTGGTTTTCCTATCGGGGCAGCTTTACCCGTTTGGTCCATCTGGTGCAGGCGTGGCAGACAGAGCATCCCGAGGTCAAGACTTCTACGGCAGATCTGATCAACGGCGCCTTCAAATCCTTCCGCGTGTGTTACCGGGAGGCAGGCTTTGACACACTTCCGATTACCTCCGGCGACGCCTTTTTGGAATATCTCAACATCTACGGATTTCAGCAGGGCAGAAGCCTCTCGGAGCTGCGGGAGCAGGTTAAGAGTTGCGAAGCCCAATTTAAGCTGATCGCAGCTCAGGATCACGACACTGTTAACACAGTGGAGATGAAGTACGATTCGGAGAAAACGCCCCTGTCCTTTTTCTCGCGTCGTCCAAGAAAGCTGAAGGTGGCTTTTGCCTTTGAAGCCACGCCGGAAACCTCTTTGTGGACCTATACTCATGATGTGGCCCGACGTCGCTTGGAACGTACCATGGGGGATAAGATTTCGGTAATTACAAAGTTTTCCGTACCAAGCGGAGAGAACGCCTATGGTCCTCTGCGAGAACTGATGGAGGAAGAACCGGATATTCTCTTTGCCACCAGCCCCAATATGTCGGCAGGGGCACTGCGGCTCTCTTTGGAATTTCCGGATCGGGCAATCCTCAACTGTGATCGCGCACAGCCAAAAAAGAATATGATTACCTATTTCGGAAAATTCTTTGAGGCATCGTTCCTGTGCGGCGTCATGGCTGGCGCTATGACCAGAACAGGGCGGATTGGATTTATGTCTGCCGCCATGTTCCAGCAGGACGCGACCTGCGATGTCAATGCCTTTGCGGTGGGAGCACAGCTGGTGAATCCTACGGCCCATGTGATCAATGTGGAACTGTTTGGACCGATACAAAAGGAACAGGATCATGCGGAGGCCAGGTATCTGCTGGCGCAAAAAGGGGTTGACATTGCCCTCTGCATTCATCAGCTCAATACGCCCCAGGTCCGGAAAGGCTTCCCGGGTGTTTTTGCCCAGCTTTATCTGCTCAAAACCCACAGTGGATACCCCAGCGAATGCATTGGCGCAGCAGCAGTAGACTGGTCGGTGCTCTACAATCAGCTGGTAGGGGATAGCTTTACCACGAAAAACTCCATTTTGGATATAACCAGAAGCGGCATGGATAGTTCGATCCATTTTGGCTGGGGCCTCAATACCGGGATACTGGATGTACTGGGGGTGGATTCCTTTATGGGGCACAATGCGATCCGTCTGCTGAACATTTTTAAGGATCTGGTCCAGTCCGGCAAGGTTCATCCCTTTGAAGGGCCGCTCTATGACAATCAGCACAATTTGATTCTGGAGAAATACGAGACCTTCAACCTACTGGAAATTCAAAATATGGCGTGGCAGCACGAGGCGGTGCTGGAGCGCATTCAGATGACCTGAGGGCTTGGAGTACTGATGAAGACATGGGAGGCAGTGCGGCGGAATTTAAACGCTGCACTGCCTCTGATAGCGAGGACGTATGGAGAATTTTATTTTTAGCCTCAATGTGACCGTACCGGTATTTGTGATTATTTTGGTGGGCGGTTTCTTGAAACATATCGGGCTTTTGACGGAGAGCTTTGCGGCGGTGGCGGATAAATTTGTGTTTAAGGTTGCCCTGCCCGTGCAACTTTTTCAGGATATTGCCACCATGGACCTGCGAGCGGAGTTTGCCTGGGATTTTGTGCTGTTCTGTGCAGGGGCTACCACGTTTATGTTTGCAGCTTGCTGGGGAATTGCCAAGCTGTTTTTAAAGGATCGAACGATGGTGGGCGCTTTTGCTCAGGCTGCTGCCCGAGGTTCTGCTGCCATTTTGGGAATTTCCTTTGTGGAAAATATTTATGGAAGTTCCGGCATGGCTCCCATGATGATTGTGGCTGCGGTGCCCCTGTTCAATATCTATTCTGTAATCATCCTCATGGTTTCCTCAGCGGAAGGAAAGTTTAACGGCCAAGTGCTCCGAAACACATTAAAAGGAATTGCTACAAATCCCATTATTCTGGGGATCTTGGCCGGTATGATATGGAGCCTTTCGGGACTGCCCTGGCCGGGAATGCTGAGCAAATCCGTGGGCTATTTGGCCGGTACGGCAACGCCCTTGGCCTTGCTGGTGTTGGGGGCAACCTTCCGGGGGAAGGCAGCCCTACAAAAGCTGCGTCCCACTGTGTTTGCTGCACTTTTAAAGCTGGTGATTATTCCGGCGGTGATTTTCCCTGTGGCCATTGCTATGGGATTCCGGGGGAGCGAACTGGTGGCGATTATGATTATGCTGGCATCACCCACTACCGTGACATGCTATATCATGGCGAAGAATATGGGCGGCGATGAGGTGCTTTCGGCCAGCGTGGTGATGACCGCTACACTGTTTTCCAGTGTGACATTGACGTTTTGGGTGTTTCTGATCCGGAGCCTGGGGTACATATGAGTTATCTTGAAATAGCAAATAGCGAAGCAGCCGTCGCTGCTTCGCTATTTTCGCATCTGCCCTCGGTAAACCTCAGAGACACACTTGACCGTTCCAAGACATACCCTTTGAGATCACACAGGTTATCCTGTTACTCAAGATCCCGCACCAACTTCAACCGTTTATGGAAACGATCGTCCTTGGATGTTCAGTGGCCTTTTGAACACCGGTATTATCTTGTTTCGATCCAAAGCAAGTATATGCAGCATCGACGGAAATATACCAAGGCACAGAGATTTCCAATGAAAAAAAGATGCAAAATGCAGAGGAAGACATTGACGAAATTTGTGTTCTATGTCACTTGACTTTCTCTGGCCTAAAGCATATAGTATTTTGTATCAAATGAGACAAAATGGAGGCTGTGACATGGCGGAGGGCTTGCCAAAGCAAAAACTGGAGCTAGTCGCTTCCACGTTCCTGTTTCAGAATATGGATGAAATCGTGGTGGAACGGATTGTGTCCGATGCCAGGTGTCTGCGGGAGCGCTTTCCTAAGGGAGCAAGGATTTTCGATGAGACCCATTTTCGCCGATGTCTTGGCGTGGTTTTGGCGGGGGAAGTTCAAGTGGACAAACTGACGCCGGACGGGAAATACATGAAAATGTCCTTACTTCGGCCTGGAGAATGTTTTGGAGCAGCTGCTATGTTTTCCTACCGAGATCGGTATGCCACGGTACTGACAGCGGAAAAAAACGTGGAAATCCTGTTCATTCCCGAGGAACTGATCCGATGGGCTATGCGTCGATATTTCACCATTACGGAAAATTACATTCGGTATCTGTCCGACAGAATCTGGTTTTTAAATGAAAAAATCTCCACCCTGACCGCTGGTACTGTGGAACAACGGGTGGCCGTATTTATGCTGGAACACTGTGACGACACCGGTGCACTCCACACGTCCATGACCGCCTTGAGTCGTCAGCTCCATATCGGCAGAGCGTCCCTCTACCGGGCCATGGATGGCTTGGAGGAACGGAACCTCGTTGCGAGGGACAACAAATCTCTGAAAATCACAGACTATGACGGACTGCGTGCTTTAACGCTTTCCAAATAAATTAGCAAGGAGAACCTTTATGAAACGAATCATTGCATTTCTGATGACGGCTGCACTGCTGACTGGCGTACTGTCTGGCTGCGGCAGTACAGAAACTTCCGACAGCACAACCAGCGCGGTTTCTACCGAGACCACCGAACAGGTGAGCCAGGTCCCCTCTGAGGAACCGACCGACACGTCCGAGGTGGCTTCTGTGGTAGAGTCCACCCTGGAAGAACCCACCAGTGTGGTGGAGGAAACGACTTATGAGGCTGTAGACATCAACGTGGGCACCATCAAAGGACCCACTGGTGCGGGCATGGTGAAGCTCATGGATGATGCTGCCAATGGAGCCGCAGCCAACAATTACACCTTTACCCTCAGCGCCGACGCATCCGAAGTGGTGACCAAGGTGGTGGCAGGGGAGTACGACATTGCCTGCTTGCCCACCAACAGCGCCGCTATGGTCTATCAAAAGACGCAGGGTGCTGTGAAGCTGCTGGCCCTGAATACAGAGGGTGTTCTGCATATTCTCCAGAACACCACCAATTCTGAGCCAATTACCGATTGGTCTGAGCTCCAAGGAAAGACCATTTATACCATTGGCCAGGGCGCCAATCCGGAATATGTGCTGGACTATGTGCTCAAGGGCCATGGCCTGGACCCGGATACAGATGTGACGATCCAATTCTGCGGTGCTGCGGATGAGGTCATTGCTGCCTGTGCCTCCGGAGAGGCAGAGTTTTGTATGCTGCCGGAGCCCAATGTGTCCGCACTGATGGCCAAGGTGGAAGGCTTTACCCAGATCTTTGACATGACCGAGGCCTGGGATGAGATCGTGGAGGACGGCAGCATTTTGACCCAGGGCTGCGTGGTAGTGCAGGCCAGCTTCCTGGAGGAGCATCCCGAGGCTGTGGAAAAATTCCTGGAGGAATACGAGGCGTCTACCACATTTGTCAATGAAAATCAGGAGGAAGCTGCCAAACTGATGGCATCCTATGAGATTGTACCCAGTGAAGCCATCGCACTGTCCGCACTGCCTGGCTGCCATATTATCTGCAAGACCGGTCAGGAAATGAAGGACAGCATTGCGGGCTATTATCAGGTGCTGTTTGATGCGGACCCCACCTCGATTGGCGGAGCGCTGCCGGATGATGACTTCTACTATATCGCGGACTAAACGGATTGGAAAAGGGCTAATTGCTGCCGCATTCTGGCTCTGTATATGGCAGCTGGCAGCAACAGCGGTGGACTTGCCGCTGTTGCTGCCGGGACCGGTGGCCGTTTGGGAGGCACTTACGGAGCTTGCTGGAGAGGAGACCTTCTGGGCCCAGGTGGGGCTGACGCTGCTGCGGATCCTGGGGGGATTTGCCATGGGAGCTGTGGCAGGTTTTTTGGTTGCAGTTCTGACCTCTTTTTCCTCTCTGGGAGAAATGCTGCTGTCTCCTGCCATTCGGATCATCAGAGCCACGCCTGTGGCGTCCTTTATCCTGCTATGTATGCTGTGGCTGAAAAGCGGATTTTTGCCGGCCTTTATTGCAGGGCTGATGGTGATGCCAGTGGTATGGGGGAATGTATCCGAGGGATTTCAGCAGACTGGTGTTCAGTTGCTGGAAATGGCCCGCGTGTATGGGATGAGTAGGATCAAGACATTTTTTGTTTTGTATCTGCCCTCTGTGATTCCTTATTTTCGAGCTGCCTGCCTGACAGCTATGGGAATGGCCTGGAAATCCGGCGTAGCGGCGGAGGTTCTGTGTCAGCCGCGAAAATCTGTGGGTACTGGGCTTTATTTTGCTAAAATTTATCTGGAAACACCCAATCTTTTTGCCTGGACAGCGGTGGTGATTGTGCTGAGCGTTGTGGTGGAAAAGCTGTTTGCTGTGGCATTCCGCCACCTCGGTAGCCATTAAGATACAAAAATGGGGCTGGAGCCATCTTGATGACGGCTTCAGCCCCGTTTTACATATGTTCTGTCGGGAACGCTTATGGTGACTCCGCACCCCGTGGAGTCACAATCCGGCAGAAAACACATCTGTGGTTGCGTTCCTAAGGCATGGGACGCAATACATCTGTTGTTGTTTCGTAAAGGAGAGAAAAGAGAAGAGAGTTTTAGTATACTGTCGGGTGCGTCGCCTCCGTTCTTTGCGAAGGGGGCTGTCGGCATATCCGGGAATATTTCCCCGGCAATCAGCTGACCCTCCGCCGTTTTTCTTTACATGCTAAGCATACAGCAAGGTTGTGAACGGGGCATGAACGAGAAAAAAACAATTCATTAAGGCGCGTATTCCCCAAGGGCCTGCTTATCCAGTAGTGTAATAGAGCCGTAGCTGGTCTGCAGCAGTCCCTGTTTTGAAAACTCTCCCAGTAAGCGGCTGACGGTCACTCTGCTTACGCCCAACGCCGATGCCAGTTCTTCGTGAGTTACCCGAATCACATCGCCGGGATAGTTGAGCAGCAGCCTGGCCAGACGTTGATCGGCCCTTTGAAAGCTCATGGTGTCCACATGACCGCTCAGCAGCCGAACTGTCCTGGCCAGATAGGCGATCATGGTGGAGGCCAGGGAGGGGTACTGCTGAAAGAGCCGATCCACCGTTTGATGCTCCAAACGGACAATTTGACAGTCTGTTTTTGCTGTGGCGGTGGATACTCGGGGCATTCCGTCGAAAAAAGAGGCTTCCCCAAAGATACTGCCGGCCCGGTAGATGGTGAGCAATTTTTCTTCCCCTTGATCGGAGAGAATGCTGGTACGAACCGAACCTTCCAAAAGACAATAGAGAAAGTCTGGGGCCTGTCCCTGCATATAGATGAGCTGACCGCGTTGATAGGGAATAGCGGGACCGGCGGAAAAAAAGGGCGCAAATACTTCTGGTGGTAATCCTGTTCCCGGAGCGGAAAAGCTGTCGTAGTACATTCTTGCACCTTCTCTAATTTTTATGTTATAATTGTAACATACTTTACATTCTTTCTGCAAGAGATGTGTCATAATGAAAGAAAAAACAGGAGGGATTCATCTATGGGAATGACGATGACACAGAAGATCCTAGCAGCCCATGCGGGAAAGAAATCGGTCTCGGCTGGAGAACTGATAGAAGCCAAGCTGGATCTGGTGCTGGGCAACGATGTGACGACCCCCGTTGCCATTACAGAATTTGAAAACGCAGGGTTTACCAAGGTTTTTGACAAGGACAAGATTGCCATTGTCCTGGACCATTTTACGCCCTGCAAAGATATCAACGCTGCAAAGCTATCCAAGCAAGCTCGGGATTTTGCAAAGAAGCATCAGATCACCAACTTCTTTGACGTGGGCACCATGGGCATTGAGCATGCACTGCTGCCGGAAAAGGGGCTGATTGCTGCCGGTGAATGCTGCATCGGCGCAGATTCCCATACCTGCACCTATGGCGCCTTGGGAGCATTTTCCACCGGTATTGGCTCCACGGATATGTGTGCCGGCATGGCCTCCGGCAGAGCCTGGTTCAAAGTACCGTCTGCCATTCAGTTCTATCTGACAGGTCAGCTTCAGCCCTGGGTTTCCGGGAAGGATGTGATCCTCCATATCATCGGCATGATCGGTGTTGATGGTGCGCTGTATAAATCCATGGAGTTTGCTGGCCCCGGTGTGGCAGCCCTGTCTATGGATGACCGGTTCACTATTGCCAACATGGCCATCGAAGCCGGTGCGAAAAACGGACTTTTCCCGGTAGATGACAAGACCATTGCCTACATGAAAGGACGTGTCAACCGTCCCTATACCGTCTACGAGGCCGATCCCGATGCGGAATATGAAAAGGTGATTGCCATTGATCTTTCGGAGATTCAGCCCACTGTGTCTCTGCCCCATCTGCCCAGCAACACCAAAACTGTGGCCGAAGTTGCCGGCATGGAGATTCAGCAGTGCGTCATCGGTTCCTGCACCAACGGTCGAATCTCGGATCTGCGGATCGCAGCCAAGGTCATGGAGGGGAATAAGGTGGCGGATTATGTGCGCTGCATCGTGATCCCTGCCACTCAGGAGGTCTATATGCAGGCACTGAAGGAAGGCCTCGTCGAGACCTTTATCTCCGCAGGCGCTGTGGTTTCTACGCCTACCTGCGGCCCATGCCTGGGGGGCCATATGGGTGTCCTCTATGAGGGAGAGCGGGCCATCTCCACCACCAACCGCAACTTTGTAGGCCGGATGGGCCATGTCAAGAGTGAAGTGGTGCTGGCGTCTCCCGCGGTGGCTGCCGCATCTGCCATCAAGGGAACCATCTGCACCCCGGACGACATTTGAGTGAGGAGGAAATACCATGAAAATTTCTGGTAATGTACATAAATACGGGTCCAATGTGGATACTGACGTGATCATTCCCGCCCGATATCTCAACGAGCCGGATCATAAAGCCTTGGCCTCCCACTGCATGGAGGACATTGACGCAGACTTTGCGAAGAAGGTGCAGCCCGGGGACATTATGGTGGCGGACTGGAATTTTGGCTGCGGTTCCTCCCGGGAACATGCACCCATTGCCATCAAGGCCAGCGGGATCTCCGTGGTCATCGCCTCCAGCTTCGCCCGGATCTTCTACCGGAACTGCATCAATATCGGCCTTCCCATCATGGAATGTCCTGAAGCGGCCCAGGGGATTGCAGCAGGAGATCAGGTCTCTGTGGATTTTGAGACCGGCGAGATCGTCAATGAGACAAAAGGGGAGACCTATCATGCAGCTGCATTCCCGCCCTTTATCCAGGGGATCATTGAGGCCGGCGGCCTGCTGAAGTCTCTCAAGGCCCGTGGGCTGGCGGAATAAGGAGGAAGCCATGAACTATAAAATTGCATTGATCCGTGGAGACGGCATTGGTCCCGAAGTCGTGGGCGAGGCGGTCAAGGTTCTGGAGAAGATCGGTGAAAAATTCGGCCACAGCTTTACCTATACGGACGTACTGCTGGGAGGCTGTGCCATTGATGCCTGCGGTACGCCATTCCCAGAAGGAACAGCGGAAGCCTGCAAGGCCTGCGACGCTGTGCTGCTGGGCGCGGTGGGCGGACCCAAATGGGATTCCTGCCCGGCGGATATTCGTCCAGAGAAGGGGCTGTTAGCCATTCGGAAGGCTCTTGGACTTTATGCAAATCTTCGTCCTGCTACTCTGCGGCCTGCTCTGGCGGACGCTTCTCCACTGAAAAAGGAGACTACGGACAAGGGCATTGATTTGATGATGGTCCGGGAGCTCACCGGCGGCATCTATTTCGGTAAGCGGGAGCGTTATGATACAGAGGATCGGGGCGTGGAATGCACGGATCTCATGGCTTATTCGGAAAAAGAGATTGAGCGGATTGGACGCCGGGCCTTTGAGCTGGCACGTCTTCGCCGGAAAAAGGTCACTTCGGTGGATAAGGCCAATGTGCTGGAGACTTCCCGGCTGTGGCGCAGCGTGATGCATCGACTGGCGGAGGAGTACAGCGACGTGGAGTATTCCGATATGCTGGTGGACAATACGGCTATGCAGATTGTACGGGACCCCAGTCAGTTCGATGTGGTTGTGACGGAGAATATGTTTGGTGACATTCTCTCTGACGAGGCTTCTATGGTAACCGGTTCCATTGGTTTGCTGCCGTCGGCCTCCATTGGAGATACGGCACCCGGACTCTATGAACCCATTCATGGCTCTGCGCCGGACATTGCAGGGCAGAATAAGGCTAATCCCATTGCTACGATTCTGTCGGTGGCCATGATGATGCGCTACTCCTTTGAACTGCCCCGGGAGGCGGATGCCATTGAGCAGGCGGTTGACGCAGTGCTGGCAGAGGGCTGGCATACAGCGGATTTTGCCGGAACAGGCGAGGCTATCGGTACGGTGGAGATGGGCAAGCTGATCTGCGATAAAATATGATTCTTTGGGCATGCTGCAAGTTCTTCTTGTGGCATGCCCGTTTTTTGGTTGCAGGTTTTCATGCATTGACCTCAAACCGAGGCGCTGCATGCAGGACGTATTGCAGACTGTATCCTGTAAAAATGAATATATTTTTTGGCTCATATTGCAAAAATGACAGTTTGCTATGTCTAAACTCCCTGAATTTAATATAAAATAGAAAATTAAAAGAAAAAGACTTGCATTTTTGCCGGTCCGGGCGTATAATGGATCAGAACATAACACGTATGTGACATTTGTAGCATGATTAAGGAGCGGATTTGAATGAAACCTCTTTCCAAACTTGCATCGTCTGTGCATGCGTCTTCTACCATGGCCATCGATGCGCTCTATAAAGGCATGAAGGCCCAGGGTATCGACGTGGTGGGCTTTGGCGCTGGCGAGCCCGATTTCCCCACACCGGACAACATCAAAGAGGCATGTATTCGCGCCCTGCGGGAGAATAAGACTAAGTATACCGCATCCTCCGGCATCATGGAGCTCAAGCAAGCGGTTTGCTATCGGATGAAGGAAGATTGCGGCCTAGATTATAAGCCGGAAAATGTCCTCATTGCCTCCGGTGCGAAACACAATGTTTACCTGGCGGTCCGAGCGCTGATAGATCCGGGCGATGAGGTGGTTATTCCCGCGCCCTACTGGGTCAGCTACAGTGAGATCGTTGCTATGTGCGGCGGCGTCCCGGTCATTGCCAAGACCAGAGAGAGCGATGAGTTTAAACTGACGCCGGAGGAACTGGATGAGGCTATTACGGATAATACCAAGTGCATCATTTTCAACAGTCCCTCCAATCCTACCGGGATGATGTATTCCCGAGCAGAGCTTCGGGCTCTGGCAGATGTATGCATTGCCAGGGATATCTACATCATTGCTGACGAGATCTACTATAAGCTGGTATATGACGGTCGGGAGTTCGTCTCTGTGGCTGCCTTGGGAGAGGACGTCAAGGAACGCACCATTGTAATTAACGGTGTTTCCAAGTCTTATGCCATGACCGGCTGGAGAATCGGTTATTCTCTGGCGCCTGCAAATATTACCACGATCATGGGAAACTACGTCAGCCACTCCACTGCAGCGCCGTCCACCTTGTCCCAGTGGGCCGCAGTGGAAGCCCTTACCGGTCCGCAGAATACGGTGGAGGAAATGCGGCAGGCCTTTGAGACCCGCCGGAACTACATGGTAGAGCGGGTCAACAGCATCGAAGGCGTCAGTTGTTTGATGCCCGAGGGTGCGTTCTACATTATGATGAACATCAGCAAAATCCTGGGGCGCAGCATTGATGGCGTTGTTATTGACACCAGCGATAAGTTCGCCGAGTTGTTGCTGGAAAAAGGTCTGGTGGCTGTGGTTCCGGGGTCTGGGTTTGACGCGCCGGAGTATGTTCGCTGGAGTTATGCCACCTCCATGGAAAATATTCAGGCCGGCATGGATCGGCTGGAGAAGTTCC
>CASEPH010000449.1 GCA_949289625.1 uncultured Clostridia bacterium
TTACCGATAGTAATCTCAATCACACAGGGATTTACCTCTATTCTAAAGGCAAAATCATGATTCATTTGACCTTTGACTACAAAACCGATGAAAAATGCACCACACCGGGCCAATATCTGAAGTATCACCGGACATTCCAGGGCCTCACCACAAGGGAACTGGCAGAAAAGGTTGGCATTGTGCCCGCGACACTGGTTCTGTATGAGAATGACCGACACCCCATTAAGCACGATATAGCGGTGGCACTTGCAAATACGCTGGGGATTGACCGCAATAGACTTCTGGACGAATATACTGCCTTTGTAGATTACCCGTATTCCTCTCTTTTGAAAAAGGTACGGCATGAGCTTTCCTTAACTCAAATGCAAATGGCAGAGGTGATTGGAATAGGTCAAACAACCTATTCCGGCTGGGAAAGGGAAGCCCGCGTTCCACGCCGTAAAGAACACGATAAAATCCTTGCCGCACTGAAAAAGCTAAAGGTAAATGTGGATACATACCTTTGCCAGTCAACTTCTATCTGATTGTAAATCGCACATTTGCAGTGCAGTATTCCTTCCATATATACTGAAAGCGTAAAGGAGGAACGCCCTATGAAAAAACGGAAATTCAAGATAACCCTCACCCCCGCCGAGAACAGCATTGTGATCCAGAGCCTGAACCACCTGCGGAATACCATGCTCCGGGAAAATCGGGACACCGGCTGCCTGGATGAACTTCTGCTCAAAGCCATGTGCGCCCCGGTGAAGAAGATGTGAAATTACATATCGCAGCTTAATGAGCCGCTTATTCTTTTCAGCAAGAGTAAACTTCAATCTTCCATCAGTCGATGACCTGTTTTCCACGGAGGAAGAACGGGCCGAGGCGCGGCTTGAAAAGGTTGTCAATCTTTCGCCTGCGGAGATCAGCGACTTTCCGAATCACCCCTTTAAGGTCCGTATGGATGAAGCCATGCAGGAAATGACGGAAAGCGTGAAGCAGTATGGTGTTTTGGTCCCCACCCTGGTGCGCCCCAAGCCAGAGGGCGGCTATGAGATGGTGGCCGGACACCGCAGGAAAAAGGCGGCGGATTTGGCAGGGCTTGCGGAAATCCCCTGTATTGTGCGGCAGCTCACCGATGATGAAGCCACGATTATCATGGTGGACTCCAACTTGCAGCGGGAGCAGATTTTGCCCTCGGAAAAGGCGTTTGCCTACAAGATGAAGCTGGATGCCATACGGCGACAGCCTGGAACGAGGACAGATTTAACCTCTGTCCCAGTGGGACAGAGGTTAGGACAAACATCCAGAGAAGCGTTAGCAGACAAATCACCTGATAGCAACACACAGATTCAGCGGTATATTCGTCTTACCCACCTTATCCCGGAAATTCTGGAGCTGGTAGATAATTCAGTCCTTAAAGACCAGGAAATGCTCCAGATTGCCATGCGCCCAGCGGTGGAGCTGTCCTACCTGCGAAAAGAAGAACAGGCCGACTTGTTCGCTATCATAGACGAGATGGACTGCACCCCATCCCACGCCCAGGCCATCAAAATGCGCCAGATGTCCGAAGCCAAGACTGGAGGGGAACGGCTGGCCAAAGACGCACTCGTTTCCATTATGAAGGAGGAAAAGCCCAACCAGGTGGAGCAATTCAAAATACCCAAAAATAGAATCGCCAAGTTTTTCCCCGCGGGGACGCCCGCGCAGAAGATCGAGGACACCATTGTCAAGGCGCTGGAACTCTACCGCAAGCGCCAACGCAGTTTAGAGAGATAACCTTACTGCCAAGGGAGCAGTGCGCCCATTTGCAGGGAACCGGTGTTTTCGCTGTTCCCCCTCTCCACACCTTACCCCCTCATACCACCTAAACAGCCTAAAAAAGAAGATATTTGGGGAGGCTGGTTCTTTCAAGAACCCACAGGGTTATGGATAGAACGGATAAGGCGGAGAACGATTGGCGCGCCTCTCTTTTTTAGAACGTAAACAGAATCCAGCCGCAAGCAGCACATCCAGAGCGATGTGCTTTTTTTGCGGCCATTTCAAGGAGGTAACACGATGAAAGCATTGAGAAAGCCTCTGTCCCTGCTCATGGCCATGCTCATGTGCCTGGGCATATTCGCAGGGACGGGAACCACAGCGTTTGCCGCAGGGGAAACCATGACGACGTATATGGTGGAGTTCCCCCGTGCCAGCGACCCCAACAAGGCAGGCTGGGGACATTCTGCTATGAATTTCCTGGGCGGATGGTCTACCGGCGAAAATAACGGTTTTACCATCCACACGCAGGATTCCTTTAACGGGAAAGTCATCTACTGTATCGAACCCGGCGTCGGCGTTCATTCCGGCGACCAGTTTACTGGCCGGGGCGAGGACTTCTGGGATGATTACCCGTCCGATCTGAACCCCACTATTCCACCGGACACCATCAAGGAATATATCGGGCGGATTATGACCTATGGATGGCAGGGCAACGCCAGCACCTCATGGATGACCGATGACCCGGAGGATGCCAGCAAGATGGCCGGGGCAATCGCCACCCAGCTTCTTGTCTGGGAAACCGTCGTGGGTGAGCGCGACAGCCAGTTTAACCATGTGGACGCCAACGCCCAGGGCAAGAACAATATCGCTGAATATATCAGCCCGGAGAATCCAATTTACAACGAGATCTTCAGCCAGTATTCCGCTATTGAGAGCGCGGTAAAACGCCATACCATGCTGCCCAGCTTTTTCAGCAGCACCGCAGACGCCGGGGCCTACGAGCTGAAATGGGACGGCCAGCAGTATTCCCTCACACTCACGGATACCAACGGTGTGCTGGGTGATTACACCTTCTCCAGCAATATTACCGGCCTGAACTTCTCTGTGGACGGAAACCAGCTCACCATCACTTCCAGCCAGGCCATCAAAGGCTCTGTAACGGTAAAAGCAGAAAAAATCTCCGCCCAGCGCAGCGGCGTTGTGGTTTGGACGGATGGCATTACCGGCGGCGGCAAGCAGGACTTTGCCACCTATGGGGAAACCGTGTCCGATTCTATGGTGGGCTATCTGAACCTGGAAGTGAAAACCGGCAATATGAAGCTGATTAAGACTTCCGAGGACGGTCAGGTAGCCGGGATCAACTTCACTATCACCGGCGAGGGGTACAGCGCCACCAAGACCACCAATGAGGCGGGCGAGATCGACATCTCCGACCTCAATCCCGGCGTTTATACCGTAACCGAGCAGTCGATTGACAAGTATGAACCCCAGGAAAGCCAGCGCGTGACCATCGTCAGCGGCCAGACCGCCACCGTAACTTTCAACAACGTCCTCAAACGCGGCAGCCTGGAAGTGACGAAAACCAGCGAGGACGGGCTGGTGGAGGGCATGACCTTCCATCTGTACGGCACATCCCTCTCCGGGCAGCCGGTGGATGAGTATGCGGTGACGGACGGAACCGGTGTGGCGCGTTTTGAAAACGTGCTGATCGGCTCCGGCTATGTACTGGAGGAGGTGGATACCCCCATCCGTTATGTGGTGCCGGATTCCCAGACAGCTACCATCGAGTGGAATGAAGTTACCCACAAGAGCGTGAACAACGTGCTGAAGAAATTCCGCGTCACCGTCACCAAGAGCGATGTGGAAACGGGTGCGCCCCAGGGCGATGGTTCCCTGGCCGGCGCTGTGTACGGGCTGTATAAGGGAGATACCCTCATTGACAGCTTTACCACGGACGAAAATGGCCAGTTCACCACCGGCTATTACGTCTGCGATTTGGACTGGACAATCCGTGAAATCAGCCCCAGCGAGGGCTACCTGCTGGATTCCACCATCCACAAGGTGGGCGCGGAGCCGGAGCTTTATACCATTGAGCTGAACGATACCGCCAACGACGTGACGGAGCAGGTCATCAAGGGCGACATCGCCATCATCAAGCA
>CASEPH010000450.1 GCA_949289625.1 uncultured Clostridia bacterium
GGGGAACGCTTTTCAGAAATACCACTTTTTCAGTTCAGTGTAAGCGGTCTGATTGCCGGTGCGGTGATTGGTTTTCTGATTGTACTACTGGCATCCCTGTCTCCGGCAAAAAAGGCTTCTAAAGTATCGCCGGTAACTGCAATCAGCGGCAGTACTCAGCTTACGCAGAACAAGAGAGCGGCAAATACAAAACTGTTCCATATTGAAACCAGCATGGGAATTTTCCATGCGCTGTCCGGCAAAAAGAATGTATTCCTTATGACCTGCTCATTTGCCATCAGTATTATGATGTTCCTGTCGTTTCAGGTCATGGTGGTCTTTCTCGATCAGGGGATGCCTGCGCTCTCTCCATCGGCAGCGGATGTATCTATCACAATGGGAAATACACCTCTGGACAAGTCGTTACTGGAACAGATCAGCGAAACGGAAGGTGTTGACAAGGTTTTTGGCCGTATGGAAATGGCTGGTCTTTCTGTTTCCTCTGATGTGGGAGAAGGAACCATCACGCTCATTTCCTACGATGATAACCAATTTGAGTGGGCGAAAGAAGAGTTGAATAAAGGCAGTATCAAACCTGCTATTGAGAATACAGATAGTGTTTTGGTCACTTATCAGGATGGCCTAAACTGGAATGTTGGAGATACCGTAGTCCTTCATACAGTTTCCGGCGATAAGCAGGTAACGGTTGCCGGAATACTGGCAACGGCTGCGGCCAGTGCGGTCAACGGCGCAGGCAGCAGCGGATATATGATCTGCTCGGAACAGGCATTTACCGCTTTGGTTGGTGATTTGGGCTATACGACGATTGATGTTCAATTTTCTTCTGCCGGTGGGGATGATACTGTTTCCACAATACGGAGCATAATCCCATCCGACAG
Source organism: uncultured Clostridia bacterium (assembly GCA_949289625.1). The sequence goes on from CASEPH010000450.1 coordinate 879, forward strand.
CGCTGTTTCAGACAGGAGAATTACCAATTCCGAGTCCCAAAGCTCCTACTATACAGGCGCGGTGTTTATTTATGGTTTTCTCATCATTATTGCACTTATCACAGTGTTTAACATTTTTAACAGCATGAACGCCAGCGTAGCGTCCAGAACAAGGCAGTACGGTGCCATGCGGGCCATCGGTATGAGTATAAGTCAACTTTATAAAATGATAGCAGCCGAGGCATTTACTTACGCCTTTATAGGATGCGTTGCGGGATGTATTTTAGGATTGCCCCTAAATAAGATTATCTTTCAGTATCTAATTGCAGATAAATGGGGTATAGGGTGGAAAATACCTGTTGGCCCTCTTATGCTGATTGTTTGCCTGTGTATTATTTCTGCCATAGTGGCAATAAAGCGGCCAATCAAACAAATGGGTAAGATGGAGATCGTGAATATCATCAGTGTACAATGAGTGAATGAAAAAGGCGGACGACCCTATGTGAGCCGTCCGCCCTTTTCAGACATTCCTTGTGGGGATAGAAATGCAAACCTCCAGTCCATGAGGCACAGCCTGCCGGAACCGCGCCGTCCCGCCGTGGGCCTTCACAATCTGCCGCACCAGCTTGAGGCCCAGGCCGTGCTCACCGCTCTGGGTGCTGGAGACGTCCGCCTCACGGTTCAGCGCCTCCAACCGGGCAGCGTCCATTCCAACGCCGTCGTCTGTCACTGTGCAGGTGCATCGCCCCTCCTCCGCACCTACCGCAACGGAGATATGGCAGCCCTGGGGATTGTGGACGATGCTGTTGCGGATCAGATTGTCCAGCATCCGCCGCAACAGGGCGGCGTCGCCCTCTATTCTGGCGGCGCGGCCCGGATGCGCCTCGGAAAATGTAATCTCATACCGCTCCGGCAGACCGCTGTTGAGCACCTCGCTCACCGCCTGCCGCCCGATTTCCGTCAGATCCACCGTCTCCCTGTGGATGGGCTGGAGGGCGTATTCCAGCTTGGTGGTCAGGTTCAGATCGTCCACCAGAGATTTCAGACGCTCCCCCTGCCGCCGGATCATCCCGGCCTGCTGCCGGGCCTCCGAGGGGAGAGTGTCGTCATCCTCCAATTCACTGGCGTAGCCCAGCACCATGGAGAGGGGAGTGCGGATGTCGTGGGATACCCCGCGAATCCACTCTGCCCGGGTGTTGTCCTTTTGCATCAAATAATCCCCAGCCCGGTTCAGCCCCGCGCTAATCTCCGCCAGTTCCCCGCGCTCGTCCAGGGGCCGGTAGCTGCCCCGGCTCAGGTCTTGGATGCCCCGCAGGATGGGGGACATGGCTTTCTCCACTCGGCGGGTGTTCCGCAGCATCAGGAAGACCATCAGCAGTAGGTTGAACACAAAGACCGCGATGGCCCCCACCAGGAACATCATCAGGGAGGGCGTCTCCATGGAAAAGTAGTACTTCACCAGAGTGTCCGGCTCAAATCCCACCACCATCAGGGCGCCGTCCTCCCGGCTCCACACCTTCACCGGGTAGTCCTGGAGATACCAGCGGCTGAAAGAGGCAACTTCGGCGCTGGTGTAGGACCGGGGCAGCTCCTCCGGCAGGTCCTGCTCCCAGACCACCGTGCCGCTCTCGTCCAGGAGCATGGCCCAGGCGTCATGCTCCCGCAGCAGGGCCATCGCCGTGTCGTCCGCCGTCCAGACGCCGCCCTGCTCCGTCACATGGCCGGATACCTCCCGGACAGATAGCCCGCTGTCTGTCCCACTCATGTATCCGGCGGTCAGAACAGTCAGGAGCAGCAGGAGATTCACCACGAGGAACAGCGCCAGAATGCCAACGGTGGAGAAGA
>CASEPH010000451.1 GCA_949289625.1 uncultured Clostridia bacterium
GAAGAAATTGGATCAGGAAACAGCGAAGCAGCTCCGGGCGTATTTTACAGAGCTGGCCCTGTGCCTGCTGGATGAACAGCCATAGTACGCAAATCGATCCATAAAAACAGAACATAGGAGGTACTACAAATGAAAGGTCAAAAGCTTTTGAAAGTTACATCTATCCTCATGATTATCGGCGGCGTAATTGCAGTGATCGCAGGAATTTTGGCTATTCTAGGCATCAGCGCTCTGGTAGCGTTGTCGGGAAGCGCAGAAGGCGCTGGGCTGCTCTACGCCAGCTCCATCATTGTGGTTGTGGCATCTGTCATTCAGTTCATTGCTGGCATTAAGGGCATTGGCGCGTGCAGCGCGCCTCAGAAGGCGGCTTCCTGCATCAAGTGGGGCATTATCATTGCGGTCCTGAGCATCATCTCCATGATCATTGGCCTGATCGGCGGTGGAGAATTCAGCATTGTCAGCCTGGTTCTCAACTTGCTGCTGCCGGGACTCTACATCTTCAGCGCTGTGCAGATGAAAGGCAGCACTAACGCTTGATGGACTTTTAGAAAGGAGCACGGGCTATGGGACTTTTTGGAAAATTATTTGACAAAAAGGAGTGTTCTGTCTGCGGCGGTGAGATTGGACTGTTTGGCAACCGCAAGCTGGAAGACGGCAATTTGTGCAAGAACTGCGCCGCCAAGCTCTCTCCTTGGTTCAGCGACCGCCGCCAGAGCACGGTTTCGGAGATCCAGCAGCAGCTGGCCTACCGGGAAGCGAACCAAGAAAAAGTCGCTTCGTTTCACACCACCCGCACCTTGGGAGAGAGAACCAAGGTAATGCTGGACGAGGACGCGGGACTCTTTATGGTCACCTCTGCCAGAGATTTGACAGAAGCCAATCCGGATGTACTCTCCTTCTCCGATGTGACGGGATGCAGGTTGGACATTGATGAGAGCAAAACGGAAATCGAATACAGGGATGCAAATGGAGACCGACAGAGCTTCAACCCACCCCGCTATGCCTATTCCTATGATTTCTACATTGTGATCAATGTCAATCACCCTTACTTTAACGAGATCCGTTTTCAGCTGAACAGCGAGTCTGTGGACAATGATGAGGAAACGCTGCTGGACGGTCCCAACGCCATGCGTTCCCTCCGCGATGGTTTCCGGCCAAATGCCGGCGCTATGAGGGGCAGTTCCCTTACCTCCAACAGGGAGGAAGTACGCGCCAGTGTGGAGTACCAGCAATATGAGGCAATGGGGTTTGAAATAAGGGACGCACTGCTTCAAGTCCGACAGCAGGTGCGGGAGGAGGTTATTGCCGCTGCCGCGCCTAAAACGGCGGTAACCTGTCCGTTCTGCGGAGCCACTACCACACCAGACGTCAACGGCTGTTGCGAGTTCTGCGGTGGGGCGGTAAACAGCTGACAATTCCGATTTTCATCGAAAAGCAGAAAGGATTTGATGAGGTGAAAAAATTTGCGGCCTTACTTTTGATTGTGGTCACTCTCGTGACATTTTCCGCCTGCGGCAGTAAGGATGCCCTGGCCGGCACATGGTCAGCCGAATTGGAATACGACGGCGTGATCACCTGGACATTTGACGGAAACGGCAAATGCACCATGGAAAACGCCTACATGAAGCAGAACGGCACCTACACCATTGAGGATGACCAGCTTACAGTGACGTTGGAAACTTGGGATGAGCCGTCTACTTACACCTTCTCTGTGGATGACACCAGCCTTACCATGAACGAGAACTCCGGTTATGGTATCAGTGGTACCTTTACGAAAAAATAGTCTGTCTATAAACGGGATGTGCTTTCTCCCTTCCAACTGGTAAAACTCCTCACCGGAAAGTTCACCGACAAGGACAGAAAATCCATTTAGAAAAAGCGAGTTTATCAATATCTGCGGTATACACTCCTGCTGATCGTGGAACAAAGAAGTTCGTTTGACCCGATCAGCGGAGTGACATATCGCCCAACGTTTCGGGAGGAAATTATGAAACAGACAAAGACTAGAATCCTTGGCCTGCTTCTTGCGGTACTGATGGTGTTCAGTCTGACCGCTTGCGGAAATAACGGCAAACCAACGGACCCCAACTTAATCAAGCTGGGAGACTATGAGCTTCTGTACAAAGACGCGTGCCTTATGGAGGACTTTGATGGAGCTGACGCCCTTGTTTTGACCCTGGACTTCACGAACAACAGCAAGGAAATGTCCACTTATTTCTGGTCGGTTTACGGAACGGCCATGCAAAATGACACAGAGTTAGAATCCGCCATCATTTACACGGACTATGATGCCTATGAAATGATAGATGACAACCAGTTTGAAGAGGTGGATCCTGGAGCGACGCTGGAAGTACAGGTAGCCTACGTGCTGGAGGACACAACCAGCGAGGTGGAAGTGACCTTCGAAGAGATGATCGGCAGCAAAAACGGGAAAATCACCATTGACCCTTCTGCGCTCAGCCGGATGGAATCCACCAGCTCCCCACAGTCCAGCGAACCCACGGATGACCCTGTACCAAATGATAGCACCCTGCTTGACTGGTGGAACGGCGACTGGTACGGCTGGTGGATCATGACCGGCTGCGCTGGTTATTACGAAGACATGGAAGGCCAGTGGTGGGACATCTGCGGCACCATTGACATTGGTGAGGACTATATGGGTACCGTCGCCCTTTGGGACGAGGACTACACGGAATCGGAGCCTATGGTTTCCGCGGCGGTCAGCCTCAGTGAATCCGGAACCGGCGAGTATGGGGCCATGATGTCCGAGGGAGGCTTTTTCACGGACATTGAACTGGAGCACGCGGACTGGATTGTAGACCCGGGCTTGGTGGATTACCCCGATATGATCCACATACAAGGCTATTATGAGAGCGGCGAGGATGAATACAGCTATGACATCTACCTGCGCCCCTGGGGGACCTACTGGGACGATGTAGAGGAAGAGGATCTTCCCGCCTTCTATGACGACTGGTATCTGCCCCTGATCGTGGCGGGTGAGGCTATGCCGGACAGCATCGGCACAGGCGCCCCTGCGGGCGGCAGCACCAGTGCTCAGACGGGAACTATCCCCGGCGGGGACGGCATCGTCACCGAAGAACAGGTGCAAATGGGGTACGTTTACATGAAAGAGGTCGCTAAAGACCTCTTTCATACTACCTATGAGGAACTCGCGGCTTATTTTGGCGTAGAGGGTCAGTTTGTCGAGGAATATTACAGCGATGTTTATGAAGCGAACATGCGCTTTTACAAATGGATCTCCTCGGAGAATTCCAATCATTTTATCTATGTCAACTTTTTGGAAGAAGAGCCGGGGGTTTATAGGATCAGCGCTTATAACACCAGCGGCTTCTCTGGCAGCGAGGCAATCAACAAGTACCTGGAGATCGTGAAGGCCGAAGCGGCTGAACAGGATAAGGCAGCCGCGGCGAACGCGGTCATGAAGGATTTCTCTATCGAGGTCAAAGATCCTATGACAGACAATGTCATCAAGATCTCCACCGTTCTTCCGGAGAGCGGATGGTCCTCTAAAAAGGACACTATCGTGGAAAATGAAGATCCCGATGCCTTTGGCGCGGGCACCATCGTTTTCAAGCTGAGGGAGAGCATGGAGAAGCTGGAATCCAATAAGGATTCCTATAAAAATTTCCAGGAGGGCGAGGACCGGGTCATCGGAGGCATCACCTTCAAGTGCCGCACCTACGAGTACATCGGCTACGATTGGATCGAGTATGTTGCGCAGATCGACGACGGCCGGTTCCTTTCCGTTGGCCTGACAGATCTGGACTGCGTGCCGGGAACGATGCCCGATATCATTCTCAGCAACATGAAGTTCCAGTAACAGAGCCATTCAGCGGAGGAAGGAGTATTTTCTCTGTTGCCTGATGGCCCAGTAAGGAAAAACGGTATGCGTGGCTCCCACCCCAAAGGGGGCGGGAGCCATTTGGATTTACGGGGGTATGGCAGGCTTTGATAGATGAATCCCCCGGCACGGGAAATGAGGGAATCAAATGCCAGCACAGATCACCAACTATCAATGCCCGGCTTGCACTGGCCCGCTCCACTTTGTGGGAGAATCCGGGAAACTGGAGTGCGACTACTGCGGTTCCAGCTACGAAGCAGCGGAAATCCAGGCGCTTTACGCAGAGAAAGAGGAAAAGGCGGCGGCAGCCCAGCAGGCAGCGGAAGAAGCAAAGAAGGACCATGGCACATCTCCCATTGATGGAGGAGTATGGGATACCTCTGGTTTCTGCCAGGACTGGGGAGCGGAGGGGAAGGGGATGCGGGCTTACAGCTGCCCCAGCTGCGGCGCGGAGCTTGTCTGCGATGAAACCACGGCAGCCACATCCTGTCCCTACTGCGGAAACCCTGCGGTGGTGCCGGGTCAATTTTCCGGCGTACTGCGTCCGGATTTCATCATTCCATTCAAGTCCAGCAAAGAGGATGCCATAAAAGCGCTCAAGAAACACTACCAGGGAAAATTTTTCTTGCCCAAATGCTTCACCCAAGAAAATCATGTGCAGAAGATCCAGGGGATCTATGTCCCCTTCTGGATGTTTGACGGCGTAGCGGAGGGCGATGTCCACTATAAAGCAACCCGCTCCCATACCTATGAAACCAAAGAGGAAAGGGTCACAGAAACAGAACACTACGACGTCTATCGAGCCGGATCTGTGGCGTTTGAGAAGGTGCCGGTGGACGCATCCAGCAAATTGCCGGATAATCACATGGATTCCATTGAGCCCTATAATTATAAGGAGCTAAAGCCTTTTTCCACAGCCTATCTTCCCGGGTTCCTGGCCGATAAGTTTGACGTGACAGTGGAACAGTGCCGGCAGCGGGCGGATCAGCGCTGTGAGGGGACCTTTCTCTCTTCGCTGCGCAGTACCATCAAACACTATGATAGCTGCACTCTCACGGAGTGTCATGTCCATCTGAAAAGAGGCCAGGTCCATTACGCCCTGCTGCCCGTTTGGATGCTGAACACCAAATGGCGCGGAAAAGATTTCATCTTTGCCATGAATGGACAGACAGGAAAGCTGGTGGGTGACTTGCCGATCAACTGGTGGAAGGTTGTGGGGGTATTTGCCGCTGTTGCCATCCCCCTGGCTTTGCTGGGCTCAGCACTGAGCTTTTTTCTGTGAGAAGGAGGAGATGGGATATGAAAAAGACATGCTCTGTTTTTGCGCTAATTCTCCTGCTTGTCCTGTGCACGCCTGCCCTGGCAGCCACGGAATATGGCGTGATCTATGACGAAACAGAGGAGCTGAGTTCCGAAACGCTGGTTATACAGGGAGAGCAGACCCTTCCCCAGCTTTCAGAAAAGCTGGGCCTGGACCTGCGGGTGGATGTGCTGACCCAGATCAGCTATGACAGCATCACTGAAACTGCTGCCGGGATCTACGCCAGATACAATTACGGCTATGGCGAAGAAAAGGACGGCGTTAGCCTGACCATTTTTATGGAACCCCAGGATGATGGCACCTATGCCATGCCTGCAGACGGATGGTGTGTTTACGCCCATCTAGGTGAGAACCGAGGCGACAGCCAGGAACTGGCCAACGCCATCCGCAACGCGGTGGAACCTGCCATGGCGGAGCGGGCATGGAACGGTGAGGACATCACTATGAGTGCCGTCGCCTTGACCCAGGCGGTGGATTCCATGGCGGAGGCAGCAGAGGATTACATCCTCACAAACTGCCCGCCGGACAGTTCCATCCTAGAAACTTCAGAAACGCCAGAAATGTCAGAGATACCCGAAGCGCCCGAAACGGTTGAGCAGGGCGATGGCACGGATGTGAAACATATACTCGACACCAGTAACCTTCTCTCCCATGAAGAGTGGGAGGAGCTGGAGTCCCGGGCCGAGGACATTTCCAACCGCCAGCATTGCGGCATCTATTTTGCCATGGTGGATGATTACACAGAATATAGAGATGGCAGTGTGTTTGAAGTCACCTACCAACTCTACCACAACAACCAGCTTGGCGTAGGAGACGGACGGGATGGAGTCATCGTCCTGCTCAGCATGGAGGAGCGGGACTATGCCATGTTTGTCTATGGCGAGTATGCTGAATATGCCTTTGATGAATACGGACAGGAAAAGCTGGAGGAAAAATTCCTGGGATTTTTTGAGTATGACGACTGGTACGGCGGTATTTCCCACTATTTGGACGCCTGCGATGAATTTCTGACAAAGGCTGATGAGGGCGACCCGGTACGCCCTTCCTATTGGGAAAATATTCTTCTTGTGACAGGACTTAGCTGCCTAGTTTCCGGGGCTGTCTGCTTCTGGTTGTTGCGTTCCATGAAGACCGTCAGAGCTAAGGATAAGGCGGACACATATGTGTCTAAAGGCGGACTGCATCTGACCCAGCAGTTGGACCAATTTTCCCATACCACTGTAACACGAACCAAAATTCAAAAGGAAAGCTCCGGCGGAAGTACCCACAGTGAAAGCGGAGGTGGCGGCAGCGGCCGCAGCGGAAAATTCTGAAAGGAGGCGGTAGAATGAAAAACATTATTTTGCGCCGATTTTTCCCGACGTTTCTCTGTATGGCGCTGGCATTGATCCTAACCTCCTGCGACGGGAAGGATCAGCAGCCTGTGGAAAGTGGCACGGGCAGCACCGTGAGAACGCCTTCCGTCAGCAAGGAAGAAGGAAGCAGTTCAGAGAGAGCCGTTCCCCTCAGCAAGGATAAGAAGGACAAATCAGCTTCCAACAGCGAAAGCCAAAAGGAGGATGAACCAGCGCCGGTGGTTTATTCGGAAGCAGCGCAGGGTTCCCTTGCGCTGCTGCGTGACAGTATGTCTTGTAGTGAGCAGATCGCCGGAGCGGTGGCTTATTTGGGTTACCGGGCGCAGGGGGATTCCACGCCACTGGGGGAGTGGATTTTGGGGAACTGCTCTGCGCTTGCGGATGACATGCCCTTTTTGTTGGAGATTCCGGACAACTGTATCCTGGGCGCGGGCTACGGTGATCTGTACTGTATTGTTCCACGGGATGAAAACACCAGCCTTGCTGTGAACCGCGTCAAATGGGAATCTCTGGAGAATGGCGTTTGGCCGGTGGCGGAGGAGATCCTCTACCGGGAAGAATACGCCCAGCCCGTGCTGGTGTTCGTGAATTTTGAACAGTGGAGCGATGAACCGGATACGGAAATCATTCTTGTGACCAATGACGGCGTAGAGGTGAGCTGGTGTCCCCAGATCGACGAGTACGGATTTCCCATAGTGCCCACTGGACAGGACTATATTCCCATGCTGGTGGATTTCGCGATTTGGGGGTATACCACTGGGCTGGACTATCCCGCAGGATGGGAGCCTTCAGAAAACCAGGATCCTTCCGGGGACTGGTATCTGCCGCCCACAGATTGGGGACTGGCAGACACCAGCTGGACTTGCGAGCACTGGTTTATGGATCTGAACTGGGGTGACAGCAACCCGGACTATTCCGGTACCGCCCAGCTCTATTACCGGAATGAGGAAATCCAGGAGTATGAGCTTGCCTATTTTGGCGTCTGGCGAATGGAGGATGACTGCCTTCATCTGGAAATTTCCGACGGCGAGGGAGGCTATATGGAAGGCCGTTTTCCGGTGCTGATCGATCCTTCTGGCGAGAACCTCCATATCCAGCAAGATCGGGAAACGGGCGTGGTCCCTCCTTTCTTCGGAGAGGATATGAGTTGTACGGATTTGACGCTCGTCTATGGTTGAGAAACAAAACGGAAACCGAAAAGAGTGGAAGGAGATTTAGTATGGGTATTTTCGACAAGCTGAAACATGTTGAGACAGGTCCCGTCATGACGGCAACTGGGTCCATGGGAGATAAGAGTGAGGCCTTTACCTTCGCGACACTCCCGGAAAGCCTTGCCCAGCTGCAAGCTCTCCCGGAGGCTGCCCTTGACACTCCCTTTCAAACGGCGGCATTAACCGTTTTGGCTTTGTGCGCCTACTCCGCAGATCGTGAGATAGGCCTTGAAATGCTGAACTTTTTGAGGGGGCCTCGCCCTCTGAACGGGCAGGAAATCTCATTCCTAAATGACCGTTTCCGTGACGGAAAAACATACCTGCCCTTCACCTATTTTGCCGGTTCTACTGCCGACAACAACTATACCCCTACTCGACCCTATACCATTCGAGTGGAGAGCAACCACACTTCCCACGTTGAACAGGGCTATATGAAACTGTTTATCCCCTGCGGCGGGGCAGATACACCTCGTCCCATCAAGCTGCGCCAGAGGGGAAGCGATGGCAAATGGTTTCTCTGGGAACAATATCTGCTGACCGGTGTCCGTATTCCTAAGGCCGCTGACCCATGGGCTTAGATTCAATCGGGTATTTGCTCAGGAAAGGGATCGGGTAACGAAAGGACAGGATTTCCCTCGGGATCAATCTAAAGAATATTTGACAGAGGGTGCCGATTATGAAAAAAGTTCTATTCATATCATCCAACAAGATGCTTGGCCAAGGAATGTCGGCGGCCTTTCAATCAAAGCCGGAACAGGAATTTCTATGGGCAGCCCAGCTCCATTATTCACAGGCTGTTGTCGGTGTCGATATCTTCCATGCAGATGTGATAATATTGGATATTGTGGACCAGGAAGAGATGGAACAGGCAGTGAAGATCTGCCAGTCCATTCGCCTGGATGAACAGAGCGTAAAGATATTGCTCCTTGTCCGTCCGGAGCCAGCCGCTGTGCGCAAAAGAGCGGTGGACACGAAAAGTGCTGGGTTGGCAGATGATTTCGTCTTTTATGACAGCTCCCTGACCTACCTGCTTGCAAAGCTGGAAGCGCTCTGATGGATGTTAGTTGAGAGTGTGTTGCATTTGGGAAGAAGCAGTTTTGTCGATAGCTTAAGTAAGTACCCCGCAAGAGATTCATGATCACATTAAAATCTGGCGGCAGTGGCCGGGCTTTCACACTCCCACCCTCCCCTGCATCTGGGCGCTGACCTCCCGCTTCTTTTCGTCAAAGGCATGGGTATAGGGCTGACCGCACACGACGGTCAGCCCAGAGAAGCGCTCGGAGTTGAAAACTCCGGTTTCGCTGCGCGAAACACCGCTCTTCTCTGACGATTTAAAAATAGTGGACACCTGGGAGTGTCCCAGCAGCCCGGACACCGTAGCCACATCCGCCCCGCCGGAGATCATCAGGCTGGCGGCGGTATGCCTGAGACTGTGGACGTTCAAGTCTAGGGGCAGGCTGTGCTTCTTGAGAATCAGCTTGAACCGCCAGGTAAAGGTGCTGGGAGTCATAGGCAGGTCGGCCCCCTGGCGTCGGAAGATGTAGTCCTCTGGGGTCAGCTCTCTGCCCTCGTGGAGCTCCATCTCCTCTTTACAGAAGGAGCTGTACTCTTTCAGAAGACTAGCCATCTCCAAGGAAAAGTAGACGTACCGCTCTCCGGCAGCGGTCTTGGGCTCTTTCGCGATGATGTCCTCCCCCGTGACCTTCACCACGTTGCGGCAGATGTGGATGGATTTTTCCGAGAAATCCACGTCCTTCCATTTCAGGCCACAGCATTCCCCACGGCGCATTCCCGTGGCAATGATGAGTTTGAAATAAGTTTCGTACTTGATACTCTCCTCCTCCAGCGCTGCAATGAGTTTCCGGGTAGTTTCCTCGTCAGCAATATTGCGCTTTTTCTTCTTTTTGCCGGCGCACTTGTAAGTGCGCCTGTACTTGTAGGTGCGCCAAGCCGGGTTCTGCGCCAAAAAAGCAGCGTGACGCTGCACCCAATTCGCGATTATCGCCTCGGCGGTGGTCGCGAACTTTTTTAGTGGTTCAGACCTTCGCGGCTTTTATCGTTCAAGTTGACAACACGGTCGCAATGG
>CASEPH010000452.1 GCA_949289625.1 uncultured Clostridia bacterium
GGGACACCCAGTCGCCTGGCATATTCCACCTGGGTCATCTGACGCCGCCGGCGCATTTCTTTAATCTGTCGTCCCTGACCATTGTAGAGGAACAAATTAAACTCGTCCAGCAAATCCGTGACCGGCACGGCGAACAGCTCCGCAATCTTCTGCATCTTCTCGATGGGGTAGTAGTCCCGCTGGGTATTCTCATAGCCGGAATATGTACTACGATCCAGACCGGCGTAGTCTGCCACATCTCTTTGCAGCAGACCATGCTGGTATCTGTACCACCGAAGCTTGTCCGCTATATTGTCGATTTGAGTTGGATCTGTGTAGATAAGATTGAACTTCTCCGCCTCCACCAGCGTGTGGGGCTGGACAAGCCGGAAACTGTGAATATACAAGGGCGCGTAACTGACCACATCGAGAGCATAGCGTGTCATGACTACCATGCGTTCCGTAGCTTGGCAAAACACACGCCATTTATCCCTTAAGTCGGTGTGATCCGCCACATGAGGGGGCAAAAAGTCCGCTACGATAGTGTAGCATTTTCGATGCAGCGGGCCGCATAGGACGAAAGCTTGATGTTCTTTTCCGGATTGAAGGTATCGACGGCCTTGATGAGGCCAATGGTGCCGATGGAAATGAGATCGTCCTGATCGCTGGTGCTGGAATAGTATTTTTTGGAGGGAGAAAGCAGAAGGAATCCTTTTCCCGATCAATCCTGACCTCACAGAGGTCCCCGAACTTCAAATAGATGTCCAGATAGATCTCCTCTCTGGTGCTGTTCTTTTTGACCACGATGCGATCGAGGATGGTGGTGACCAGTGCCGAGCTGACTCCGTTCCGGAAGGAAAGCTCCTCCTCCAGGGCAGCCCGGATCTTCTGCAGCTGCTCCACGGAGACCCGGCTCTTTTCCTCCTCCGCCTTCACAGCCTCCCGCTGCCGCTCCAGCTCCTGGAGCTGATGGTTGAAAGCGTCGTTGCGCTGTTTAAACTCCGCCGCCGAGAGGGCGCCCTCGATGCTCATCTCAAGCAGGCGGTCCTTTTTGGCGCAGACGGCGGAAATGTCCGCTTCCACGCGCTCCGCGTCCTGGCGGTAATCGTGTTCCTGCGGAACGGCCTGGATGACCTTCAGCACGGCATCCACGATCGCCTGTCTATCCTGCGCCAGTTCGTGAAAGATCTGCGCCAGGATCAGATCCAGCTCGCTGCTCCGCATCTGAGGCGCGGAGCAGCCTGCCCGCCCCCGGTTCCGGTACACGCGGCACTGCCAGACCTCCTTTTCCCCCCTGGCGCTTTTCAGCACCTGCCGGTGGAAGCTGGTGCCGTGCTCTTCGCAAAAAATCTTGCCGCTGTAAGGGTAGCGGTTGTGGAATTCGGCGGCGCTCTGGTGGGCCATCATCTGAGCGCTGCGCCGCTTGTAGAGGGCGTTGGCCCGATCCCACAGCTCCTCTGACACGATGGCCGGGATGGACGGGTCCGGGTACATGACCCACTCGCTCTCGTCCAGGAAAATCTTCCGTTTGCTGCGGTAGTCCACCGTCTGGCTCTTGTTGGCGCAATACCAGCCCTTGTATTTGGGGTTCTCCAGGATGTGCCGGATGGTCAGCACGTTGAAGGCGTTGCCCTTCCGGCTGGTAAAGCCCTCGTCGTAGAGCTGCCGGGAGATGCGCCGGATGCCCATCTGCTCGTTCGCGTAGAGATGGAAAATCCGCCGGACCACTTGTGCTTCCGCTTCGTTGATGGTGAGGACACAGTCCTTTTTGTCGTAGCCCCACAGTTTGTCATTGCCCAGCACATGACCGTTTTTGATGGCCTGGCGAAAACCGAATTTCAGCCGCTCGGAAAGCTTTCGCACCTCGTCCTGGGCCACCCCGGCCATGACCACGAGCCGGAACTCGCTGTCGCTGTCCAGCGTATTGATGTTGTCATTCTGAAACAGCACCCCCACGTCGTGCTCCAGCAGCTCCTGGGTATACTGGATGCTGTCCAGCGTAGAACGGGAAAAGCGGGATATTTCCTTTGTGATGATGAAGTCAAACCGCCCTGCTTTGGCATCTGAAATCATCCTCAGGAAACTATCCCGCTTTTTGGTGCTCGTTCCGCTGATGCCTTCGTCGATGTATCCCGGCACATAGGTCCAGTTTCGCTTGGACTGGATCAGTTCGGTGTAATACTGCACCTGGTTTTCCAGGCTGTTGAGCTGTTCATCCTTGTCTGTGGACACCCGCGCGTAAAAGGTCACCCGCAGCGGCAAGTCAAAGATACTCTTCCCGTTGCGCATTTCATTTCGAATCTTGAGCACATTCATGCTGACATTCCTCCTCTGTCAAGCATACAGGATACCGCAGAAGCTCCGGGAAATCCATCACGGAATGTACCAAATCCTGCGCCCGGGAATAGGTGAATTGTGATATCAAGCCAAGAGAAAAAACATGCTCCAGCAGAACGCTGACCACCAATCTCTGTGCGTTCTCCAAATTGCATCACCTCATATACAAAATATGAGTTTTGATGCAAAAAAATGCCGGCCGGAATGAAGTGACCCCCAAAAGTTAGACAATTGAACAGGTCCAGTAAAAATAGACAGTGACAAAAGTGAACAGGTCCAGTAAAAATGGACAGTGACAAAGGCCCCCTGATGTAGGAAAATGGACTACATCAGGGGGCCTTGTCATGAAAAAATGGAATAAAACACACGTTCAAGCATTGCTGCCTGAGACCAAGGCAATGGTGGCGGAGGGGAAAACCCAACGGGAAATTGCAGAACTCTATGGCTTTCAAGATAAACAGGTGATAAAAAGGCTGCTTGAGCGTGAGCGAAGATAAAAAACGCAAGCAGAAAGCCGGTATCCTTCCATGGGGCAGCAGTTTCACAAATACGAAAATTTACTCAACTAGAGATTTTCGATCGGACAGGCCCAACAGCAAATGGGGAACGAATATCTCTTACATTCACACGAAACAGGGAGTACTGTACCTGTCCATGATCCGGGACCTCTATGACAATAATATCGTGGTCTGCAAGACCGGAACACAGCAGACGGTGAATCTGGTTTTGGATACCATTCGTCTGGATGTGAAGCAGGAGAAAAAGAGAGTCGCTGCGGAGTTGCAGCTCCACAGCGACCAGGGATTTCAGTACACATCTCAAGCATACTTTAACCTGGCTAAAGCATACGGCATTACACCATCCATGTCAAGGAAAGGAAATCCGTATGATAACGCCATGGCAGAAAATTTCTTCTCTATTCTCAAAACAGAGTGCATTTACCGCCACAAACCAGCGACCTTTTTCGAAGCCAATGAGATGATTGACCGCTATATTTACTTCTACAACCATGAACGCATCCAGCTAAAAACTGGAGAGGCGCCGCTTGCGCGACGCCTCTCCGCTTAAAACTCAATTTTTTCATGCCAAGGCCCTTTTTGGTGCTGTCTGCACAACCTGGGGCAACTCAGAAGGCGGCTTCCACCAGGCGTTTGGCACAGTCCGACTGCGGGGAGCAAATCACCTGATCCGGTGTGCCTTCCTCCACGATTTTCCCTTCGTGCATCACCAGCACACGGTCGCAGAAGGACTGCACCAGGGCAAGATTGTGGCCGATAAACAGAATAGACAGGCGGTTTTTCTGTTTCAGCGTTCGCAGCAGCTCCACGATCTGGTGCTGCGCCATGACGTCCAGTGAACTGGTCGCCTCGTCGCAAATCAGCAGCCGGGGACGGACGGCCAGCGCTCGCGCGATGGCGGCTCTCTGGCACTGGCCCCCGCTGAGCTCGTGCGGGTACCGCCGCGCATACGCGGGCGAAAGATCGCACTGTTCGAGCAGTCCGGCGACGCGCTGCTTTCTCTCGGCCTTCGGCACACCGCTGTTTTTCAGCGCCTCACCGATGCCGTATCCGATGGGTCTCCGCGGATCAAACGACGCCATGGGAGACTGGAAAACCATCTGCATCTGGCGGTATGCTTCCCGCAGCGCTTTCCCTTTTGCCTTTGTGATGTCGATCCCGTTCAGCCGGATGGTGCCGGCAGACGGATCGATCAGCCGGGTGATCAGCCTGGCCAGCGTGCTTTTCCCGCAGCCCGATTCCCCGACAAGGCCCAGCGTCTCGCCCTCACGGATCTGAATGCTGACGGAATCGACGGCCGCGTCCGCCGCGCGCTGCCCGCTTTCAAAGATTTTTGTCAGGCCCTCTGTCTTCAAGATCTCGTTCATCCCGTCATGCCCTCCGCAGCCGCGGCACGGCCGCGAGGAGCGCGCGCGTATAGCTGTTCTGCGGCTCCTGCAGAATCTGCCGTGCAGGACCATATTCCATCACATTTCCCTCTTTCAGCACAAGGATCGAATCCGCCATGGCGGACACGACGCCGATGTCGTGCGAGACCAGAACCACGGCGGTGCCAAACAGCCGGCGCAGGCGGAGCAGTTCCTCCACCACCTGTTTTTGCACGGAGGCATCCAGGGCGCTGGTCGGCTCATCAGCCAGCAGCACCGGCGGGTTCATACACATGGCGATGGCGATCCCCACGCGCTGCTGCATCCCGCCGGAAAGCTCAAACGGGTAACTTTCCCAGATGCGCGCGCCGTCCTTGAGCTGAAGGGCTTCAAACAGCGACAGCGCCTTTTCCTTCGCCTGCGCTCGGGTGATCTTCCTGTGCGCGGCCATGCTTTCCGCCATCTGATCCCCGATGGTGCGGACGGGACAGAGGGAAGCCCCGGCATCCTGAAAGATCATCCCGATCTCAGCGCCGCAGATCCTGCGCAGCTCCCGTTCCGGCAGGTCGGGCAGATCCTTGCCCTGAAACCAGATGTCGCCCCTCGTCACCAGGCCGCCCGTGCCGAGAAGCCCCAGCGCCGCCTTCAGAAGCGTGCTCTTCCCGCTGCCGGACTCCCCCACAATGCCGAGGATTTCCCCCTTCTGCAGCGCAAAACTCACGTCATGGGTGACGGCGCGCCCGTGAAAGCTGACTTCCACAGAGCAATAGCGCAAGATGGGCTCCATCTCTCCCCCTCCTTTTCCCCATCGGATTGTCACGGGGCGGGCTTCAAATCCGCCGTGATCTCATAGAAATCGCAGGGATGCGCCGTCAGGCCCTCCACATCCGACCGGCAAATCATGCTCATCTGCAGATGCGAGCAGAAGACGAACGCGTCGTCATCCAAAAGGATCTGCTGCATGTCCGCCGCCAGCTCCGCCCGGCGCGCCGCATCAAAGGTTGTGTTCAGCTCAGCCGCCAGGCTTTCCAGCGCGTCGCTGTGATAGTGCCCGTTGTTCGCCGCGGAGCTGTCAAGGCAGTGGGTGGTGAAGAAATAGGCCGGATCGCCGGTGGGCGCCGTGACCATGGCGCTGGCATAGACATCCCACGCCGCCGGATCGGTGCGGATGCTGTTGTGATCGGCCGTGCTGTTGACGATGACGTCAAACCCGATTGCCCCGAGGGAAGCCTGCGCGGATTCGGCCAGCAACGGCAGCTCCTGACGGCTGGGATACGTGAGCCAGCGAATGGTCAGCTCCTGCCCATCCTTTTCCCGGATGCCGTCGCCGTCCGTGTCCACCCAGCCCGCTTCTTCCAAAATGGCGCGCGCGCCGTCCGGATCATAGTCTTTGGCCGTGACCGCGTCGCCTCCGAACGAAAAAACATCCGGAAAGGCGCCGGCGGCAGGGTATCCGTTCCCGCCCAGCAGATCGGTTACGAAGCGCTCTTTGTCGATCCCCATCGCAATCGCCCGGCGCACGGCCGGGTCCTGAAGGATGGAGCTTTCAAAATTCATGCTGACGAAGAACACCCGGCTGGTCGCTGTGCCGGAGAAGGTGTATTCATCATTCTGAAACAGCGGATAACTGGCGTAGGGCATGCCGTAAGCGCCGTCGATCTCCCCGGACTGGAGGGCCATCGTCAGCGTGTCGCCGTCCGAGATCGTCAGCACTGTTATCTCGTCGAACCCCGGTTCGCCGTCCCAGTACGATTCATTCTTTCTGAGTGTCAGCTCCTCCCCCGTGGTCAGCGATACGGCAAGGTACGGGCCGGTTCCGCAGACAATCCCGTCCTCGGTGATGCCGGCCTCCATGTCGATGATGCATCCGTACGGATCGCTGAGATAGTTCAGCAGGGTGGGGCGAGGCTCCGTCGTCCGGATGGTCACCGTCTGCCCGTCGGCAGTGATCGAATCGATCAACAGGTCGCCCCGGGCGCGATCATGCACCTCAATCAGATGCTCGAGGCACTCCTTCACGGCCTCACCGTCCATCTTCCGCCCGCTGGAGAAGGTGACGCCGTCCCGCAGCGTGATCTTCCAGGTCAGGTCGTCCACCAGCTCATAGCCGGTGGCCAGCCAGGGCTCGATCTCCATGCTGTCCGAATACCGGAACAACGTCTCCCCCACGCCGTAGCGGATACAGGCCCAGCCGGAATAGGCGCGATGCGGATTGATGTCCGGCTCCTCATTTTCGGCATTGAACGTGGTATCGCCCAGCACGAACGTCGTTTCGTCCGTCCGGGTATCGGAGGAGGGCGCGGCACACCCGGACACCAGCCCCAGCACGAGGACCGCTGCGGCCAGCCACACCGACAAGGCTCTGCATTTTTTCATCGTTTCCCTTCCCTTTCGTCTTTCTTTTCGGGATCGCCTTTACCGGCCGGTGCGGGGATCGAGCACATCCCGCACGCTGTCCCCCAGGAGATGAAAGAGGGCGACAGCCGCAAAAATGGCGACGCCGGGGCCAAGAATGACCCACGGATACGTTTGCAGCATGCTCCGCCCGCTGCTCATCATGCTGCCCAGTTCGGCGGTCGGCGGCATGGCGCCGAGTCCAAGGAAGCTCAATCCGGCCAGCTCCATCATCATGGTGCCAATGTCGAGCACCGCCGTGACCAGAATGGGCCCGGCGATATTCGGCAGGATGTGCCACACCATGAGCTGCACAGAGGAGTCTCCCGACAGCCGGGCGGCCGCGATGAAGTCCGCGCTTTCCAGGGCCAGCGTCTGGCTTCTGGCAAGGCGGGCATATTTGGGCCAGCTGACCACCGCCAGGGCAAGCACCGCGTTCTGCAGCCCTCCGTTCAGCAGGGCCGCAATCGCCAGGGCCAGGACGAGGCCGGGGAAAGCCAGGCACACATCCGCCACCCGCATCATCAGGGCATCCGCCGCGCCGCCCAGATGGCCGCACAGGACGCCGATGGCGGTCCCCGCCGCGGTGATGATGGCCACCAGGGCGAGGGTGGACAGCACACTGGTCCGCAGACCGATCAGAATGCGGGACAGCATATCGCGGCCAAAGCGATCCGTCCCGGCGGGATGCTGCACGCTGGGCGGCTCCAGGGCGGAAAAGACCTGCGCATTGGGGTCATACGGGCAGAACTGCCGGGCGAAACAGACAACGATCAGAAAAACCGCCGTGACCAGCAAAAAGCAGACAAACCTCTTCCTTGTGTGATTCTTCCGGATCTTCTGCCGGCGGACAGTAACGGAATCGATCATCCCTTCCTCACCCCCAGCCGGATGCGGGGATCCAGCGCCCGATAGGACAGATCTGTCACGAGATTCACGCAGACATAGAGGATCGCCATCCACATCACATAGGCCTGAATCATCGGATAGTCCCGCATGTTGATGGCGTCCACCGCCAGTTTGCCGACGCCGTCCCACATGAAGATGGATTCTACAATCGCGGTGCCGCCCAGCAGGCTGCCGATCGAGAGGGTCAGCAGCGTCAGAATGGTGATGAGGCAGGACCGCAGGACGCTTTTGGTGAGCGTCACCGAAAAGCGGACGCCCCGCGCCTTTGCCCCCGCCACATACGCTTTGCCCAGCTCCTCCAGCACGGCAGCCCGGACCTGCCTCAGATATTTGGCCGACATCGCGATGGCGAGCGTCAGGGAAGGCAGCACCACATTCTGCAGCGTCACCCCGCGGGAAATCACGGGGAAC